>NZ_DATHMR010000195.1:0-12158 GCF_035486915.1 Dyella sp.
TTGCATCGGCTTTGCTTCGCGCAGCAGCTGTCTGCCTTCGCGCCACTGCCGGATAAAGACATACAGTTGCACCGCAATCGCCAGCAGCCATAGCGCGAGAACGGTTTCGCGCCAGGACCACGAAGAGGCGATGAGATCGAAAGCACTGCCTGCCCGATTGTCCGGCAACGCTTGCATCGTCACTGCGCCGCTACCCACGCTGGCGGACGTATGCATTACGAGGACATGCGTGTCTGGCGTGTTTTCGGCTATCGGCTTCAGCCAGCGCAGCGGGACAGGATTGCTGACCACAAGGCCCAGCAATAACTGTGCGGCGACGAGCCACCAGAGCATGCAGCGCATCGCCGGCGCGAGGCGCGGTATACAACGCCCTAACAGCCACAACGCGCCAATCAGCAACGTGGCTTGGGCCGTCGTCCACGCGAGGCGCACGAACAAGGTATCGACAAGTGTGGCGAGCATATCCATCGTCAGGGCTCCTTGCGTCGCGATTGCAGTTGCGCGACCAGCGCTTCGAGTTGGGCCAGTTCGCCATCGGTGACTTCGGCCTTTTCGGACATCCAGGCCACGAAGGGTGAAAGCGAGCCGGACAGCGTCTTCTCGACAAACTGTCCGACCGCCTGGCTCATCACTTCACCCGGGCCTGTCGCCGTGCTGTAGCGATACACGCCGTTGACGTGGCGCCGCTTGAGATACGCCTTGGCGCGCAGCCGCTCCATCATGGTAAGCACGGTCGAACGCGCAAGGCCGCGAAGTTCGCCGAAATCGGCAGCAACTTCACCCACGGATGCACTTTCGTGTTCGGCGAGGTAGTGCAGGAGCGCCAGCTCCTGGTCGCCAACGGTTGGTTTGGACATGGTGTAATCGCACGTGACTACAGATGTAGTCACCCTACGCTATGACTACATCTGTAGTCAATAGGCTATTTGCCATGAAATCTTGGCACGCTTATTGGCCAAGTCGGCCGTCTTCCGGTGCCGGAACTGAACGGCGGAACGCGCCGAGGTCAACCCTGTCGGACGTAACCCTTTAACCTTGTGCGCCCCGCGCCTATCTCTCGTATCGCGGCTGTATTAGCTCTCAGTTCAATGGAGAACCCATGACTCCCCAGGAACAACTTATCCTCGACGACTTCCTTCAGCGCCTCGCGGCCGTCAACGGCACAGTGAAAGATCCGCAAGCCGATGCGCTGATCAACCAGCGGCTCGCCAGTCAACCCGATGCGCTTTATCTACTCGTACAACGCAGCCTGCTGCAGCAGCACGCGCTGGATGCTGCAAAAGCGCAGATCGCGCAGCTTCAAGCGCAGGTCGCCAATCAGCAGAGTGGCGGTAGCTTCCTGGGTGGCCAGTCTGCCGGATGGAGCAACGTGCCTCCGTCCATGCCGCAGGCGCCGCAGCAACCTGCGCCGACATGGCGTGAGCGTTTGTTCGGCAGTCCCAGCTACGCCGCACCGCAAAGCGCGGCGCCGAGTTTTCTGCAGAGTGCAGCGAGCACCGCTGCAGGCGTCGCCGGCGGCATGTTCCTGTTCGATGGATTGGAGAACCTGCTGGGCGGTCATCACAACGGCGGCTTCTTCGGCGGCCAGCCGGATGTCATCGAGAACGTCACCGAAAACAATTTCTTTGACGGCAACAACAATGGCATGAGCGGTGGCGGTCAGGATCTTTCGTCCAACGATTTTGCCGACGATAACTTCGATAACAGCTTCGACGACAACAGCTGGACCTAAACATCTGTCCGCGCACGCGTGTTCGCGTGCGCGGATCAGTTTTCCGGCAACAGGCGTTTGGTGAAAAACATCCGCTGTGTGCCTGGCGGTTCGCAATCGATTGCGCCGAACAACTGCCAGCCGTTGCGCTTGTAGAACTCCGGTGCCTGGAAACTGTTGGTATCCAGAATGCCGTTGTAGCAGCCGCGCTGGCGGCCTTCCGCTTCCATCCTGCGCAGCAACGCGCTACCCAGGCCTTTGCCGCGCAGCGATTCGGGTAGATAGAACACGTCGATAAACAGCAAGCCGCGCGATGTGCGGCCGATGATGCCGCCGACAACGTCGTTAGTGTCCGGGTCGCGCGCGAACACGGCCAGCGGATGGCGATCGCCGATACCGCTGGTTTCCTTGTTGTAGCGGTCCAAGCCTTGCCGTATCGGCGCCAGCTCTTGAGGCTCTGGCGCTTCGCTTACGGCGATGACGAGCTCGTGCGTCATGTCGATCAGAAAGACATGTCGAAGGCGACGTCGCCTTCCACGCCCACCTGATACGCAGAGACGCGGCGCTCGAAGAAGTTCGTCACTTCCTGCACGTCCTGCAGATCCATGAAGTCGAACGGATTTTTTGCACCGTATTTCTTGGGCATATCCAGCTGTCTGAGGCGCTGATCGGCGCAGTATTCAAGATACTGGCGCATGTCCTTCACCGACAAGCCAGCCACGCCGCCAGAGAGCACGTCTTCGGCAAACTGCGTTTCGCAGGCGATGGCTTCTTCCAGCATCGCTTCGACTTGCGTACGCATTTCGGCGTCGAAGAGATCGGGTTCCTGCGACCGCACCGTGCGCACCACTTCGAAGGCGAAGCCCATGTGTCCGGATTCATCGCGGAACACCCAGTTCGTGCCGGACGCAAGGCCGTGCAGCAAACCGCGCGAGCGCAGGAAGTACACATAGGCGAATGCGGCGAAGAAGAACAAGCCCTCGATACATGCAGCGAAGCAGATCAGGTTCAGCAGAAACTGACGACGTTGCTCGCGTGTGTCCAGGCGCTGCACGTTCTGAATGGAATCCATCCACTTGAAGCAAAACGCGCCTTTCTGGCGAATCGACGGAATGTTCTGGATCGCATCGAACGCCTTGTTGCGCTCGTTCGGATCGGGAATGTAGGTGTCCAGCAGCGTGAGATAGAACTGCACATGCAGTGCTTCCTCGTACAACTGGCGCGACAGATACATGCGCGCTTCGGGCGCATTGATGTGCTGGTAGAGATTCAACACAAGATTGTTCGCCACGATCGTGTCGCCGGTGGCGAAGAACGCCACGAGACGATGGATCAGATGGCGATCCGCATCGGACATCTTCGATTTCAGGTCGGTGACGTCAAGCGAGAAGTCGACTTCCTCCACCGTCCAGGTGTTCTTGATCGCGTTGCGATACATCTCGTAGAACTCGGGATAGCGCATGGGGCGCAGCGTGAGTTCAAAGCCCGGATCTAGGATGTGCGAATCGCGTGTAGGTTGGGCGGACATATGGTGTTCCTCGACGGGACTTATATAGGATTGTGTGCTGCGTGCGACGGATCTTGCTCGTCATTCCAGCGAAAGCTGAGGCGTCTTTTAACAGCGAAGCTGGTCAATCCAGTGACTTCAGCTCTTTCGACAATTCGTATCGGCGAAAGACGCTGGATCCCAGCTTTTGCTGGGACGACGGTCGTATGTATGTAAATGATGAGGCAGGCTCTGGGGAAACGTGAGCGAGTCCAGCTTATGCGTGAGCGAATCCCGTGCGTCTACATTCTTGCCAACCGCCGAAACGCAACGCTGTACATCGGCGTTACCTCCAATCTTCCTACTCGTGTCTGGCAGCACAAGAACGACGTCGTTGAAGGTTTTACCAAATGCTATCGCGTGCATGACGTGGTCTGGTTTGAGATACATGATTCGATGGAATCGGCGATTACCTGTGAGAAGGCGCTCAAAGCCTGGAATCGTTTGTGGAAGATCCAGCTCATTGATAAAGACCAATCCTTATTGGCGGGATCTTTATTCAGAGATTTGTGAATAAGTGCCTTTTCCGGAAAGGCTGGAATCCGGAAAACTGGATTCCAGCTTTCTTGCGCGACTGTTGTTACTGACAGGCTTCGCAGTATTCAGGGTTTTCCAGCGAACAGAACACGGCAGCCGTGGCCGCGTCCTGTGCATCGGGCGCAGGTGCTACGACAGCCGCGGCCATGACCGTGGTCTTGGTAATCTTCGTCGCCGGACGCGAACGCAGGTAGTACGTCGTCTTGACGCCGGATTTCCATGCGTACATGTACATTGAGCTGAGCTGACCGATGTTCGGGTTCTCCATGAACAGGTTCAGCGACTGACTCTGATCGATGTATGCACCACGCGCAGCAGCCAGATCGATCAGCGCCTTCTGCGGCAATTCCCACACTGTGCGATAGATGGAACGCAGGCGCTCCGGAATCGCTGAGATGCCCTGGATCGAACCTTCCGCCAGTTTGATGGCATCGCGAATCTCGCCGGTCCATAAGCCCAGCGCTTTGAGCTCATCGGCCAGATAGCGATTCACCACCAGGAAGTCACCCGACAACGTTTCGCGCTTGAACAGGTTGCTGACTTGCGGCTCGATGCATTCGTAGCAACCGGCAATCGACGCAATCGTCGCCGTCGGTGCAATGGCGATGAGCAGCGAGTTGCGCAGACCTTTGGTCTTGATCGATTCGCGCAGCGCATTCCAGCGTGCCGCGTCGTTCGGTTTGGCATTCGTCCAATAATCAAATTGCAGCTCGCCGTTCGCTGCGCGGCTTTCTGCAAAGCCCGGATGCGCACCGTTCTGTTCCGCAAGCGCATTGGATTGCGACAACGCGTTGAAATAAATTTCTTCGGCAATACGCGTCGACAATTCCTGCGCTTCGGCCGAATCGAACGGCAAGCGCAGTTTGAAGAACACGTCCTGCAAACCCATCACACCCAGACCCACCGGGCGCCACTTGCGATTGGCGACGGCTGCGGTGTCGATCGGATAGAAGTTAAGATCGATCACGCGATCAAGCTGACGCACGGCCGTGCGCACCGTGGAGGCGAGCTTGGCGAAATCGAACGCGCCATCGACGACGTGGCGCGCCAGGTTGACCGAACCGAGGTTGCAAACTGCCGTCTCGCTGGCGTTGGTAACTTCCAGAATTTCGGTGCAGAGGTTCGAGAGATGGATAACGTTTTCAGCTTTGGCCGTCTGATTGCTGGTGGCGTTGCTGCGATCCTTGAACGTCATCCAGCCGTTGCCGGTCTGCGCCAGCGTGCGCAGCATGCGCGCGTATAGCTCGCGTGCCTTCACCGTTTTAACGGCGAGACCTTCCGCTTCGGCCTTGTGATACGCCTGCTCGAACGTTTCGCCCCAGGTGTCGACGAAATGCGGCACGACTTTAGGATCGAACAGCGACCAATGGCCGTCGTGTTCCACGCGGCGCATGAATTCGTCGGGAATCCAGTTGGCCAGATTGAGATTATGCGTGCGGCGCGCATCGTCGCCCGTGTTATCGCGAAGCTCGAGGAATTCCTCGATATCCGCGTGCCACGGTTCCAGATATACGCACGCCGCGCCTTTGCGCTTGCCACCTTGATTCACGGCGGCCACCGACGCGTCGAGCGTCTTCAGCCACGGCACCAGGCCGTTGGAGTGACCGTTCGTGCCTTTGATCAGCGAACCGCGCGAGCGCACCCGCGAATAGGCCAAGCCAATACCGCCTGCGAATTTGCTGAGCTTGGCGACATCGCCGTATTTCTCGTAGATCGATTCCAGCGAATCGGTCGGGGAATCGAGCAGGAAGCAGGAGCTGAGCTGCTCGTGCGAAGTGCCCGCATTGAACAGCGTCGGCGAGCTGGCGATGTATTCCAGCGAGGAAAGCAGGCGATACAGCTCAAGCGTTTCGCCGATTTCATTGCCACCCAGCGAGCATGCAATGCGCATGAAGAAATGCTGCGGCGTTTCGATGACCTTGCGCAGCTGCGGGTGACGCAGCAGGTAACGGTCATACACCGTGCGCAAGCCGAAGTATTCGAAGCGGCGTGTTGCCAGCGGATCGATCGCGTCGTTGAGCTTGCGCGCATTCGTCGCAACAAAGTCGCGCAAACGCGCATTGAGCAGACCGAGCTCCGCGCCGCGCGCGATGGACTGCGAAAAGCTTTGGATTTCCTGGCCGCTTACTTCCTTATCGATGAAACCACCGAGCAGGCGTGCGGCAAGCTGGCCGTATTCCGGTTCTTCCGCCGTCAGTGCAGCGGCCGTGCGGATGGAAAGCTGATCGAGTTCCTGCGTGGTGGCACCATCGTACAAACCAC
The DNA here is from genome assembly GCF_035486915.1 of Dyella sp. Lineage (GTDB taxonomy): Bacteria > Pseudomonadota > Gammaproteobacteria > Xanthomonadales > Rhodanobacteraceae > Dyella_B. The sequence goes on from NZ_DATHMR010000195.1 coordinate 6,057, forward strand.
CGATGGTTTTCAATGAGACGCGCAGCGGATCGACGCCATGCAGACCTTCTGCACTGCGCGTGACGGCGCGAACAATCTTGTTGACGTCGACAATCTCCTGACCGCCATTGCGCTTGGTGACGCGCATCTGACCAGGGTTGTGCGGAGGAGTCAGGGCAAAAGGGGCTTCGGCAGTGACTGGCATGGTGGCGTGAGTGGCAGTGGCCGACGGGGTGTCGGTAGAAAAAGCGGACGTGTCCGCGCGAACGTCGTTGCGCTCGCGCGATTCGGTATCGATAGGCTGCATGTGGACGCTCCGGCAACGGAGCTTTCCCTTGACCGGATCCCACGTCCGGGTAAGCGGGACAAGCTCCAGATTCAACTACCTGCTCCCGCGCGCAGGGCTGATGTGGCGGTTACCGCGGTTGGTCGTGCGACACGAACAGCTCCGGTCACACGACGCCCTCCGCGCGGAGGCCGTCACGCTCGGCACAACGTTCCGGTTGTGCCGTGTCGGCAGGTCTTCGGACTCACGGACATGGACCTTGCGGCCCTCCTAGTTGCCCAGCTTCCCGGTCCCCAGGACCAGTGCATGGTTGGGCGTTCGTTTCCGCTTACCGCTGCGGGGCAGTCCCGGATTCACACCGGATTCCCTATTAAGCCAGTCCGACGCAAGGTCTGAGAATGGCACCGACAGGCACAACATATCGGGGTCAGGCGGATCGGTCAACCCAATAACTTGTGGATAAGGGCGTGGATAAGGCAGTGGATAACCGGGCCTGGCTCAGGCCCAGCGCGGCCTGCGGGGTCGTTATGACCGGATACGCACGGCGCTCGTGACTGATCGGAAGCTTTTGCGATCCGGCTGGGGCTCAGGGAATGACTGCGACGATCACCGCCACCCACATCAGCAGCAAACCCGTGGCGAACGTGCGCCGGGCGGGCACGATCTTTTCGGTCCCATCTTCGGGGATCGGCGCGGTGATGATCCAAATGGTCGAGCCAAACGCCAGAAAGCTGAGGAAGGCCAGGCACACCACAAGGATGTCGCCCCCTCTCCAGGGCGTCGGCTCATGCACTCCCCAGTACCCGAGGAACGCCATGCCCATTGCCGACATCGTGGCGGAAGCGGCGCAGAGTCCAACGACTGAACCTACGGGTGCGCGCATACGTTCAATCCTGTGCTCTATGTTGATGGCTTAGGGTACTGCAGCGCTTCGTTAGCGGGGCTGTCCCGCTCGACACCGAAGCGCGTGAATTCTGAAACCTCTCGCAGGCGTTCTTTGACCTGCAACAACGCTTTTATTGAGTGTCCCGCTGTGTGCGAAGTACGTGCTGGACGGCATGTCGCAATATCGCAGGAGAGACATGCCTGCGATGAACGCGGTCGATCATGGTCATATAAAAATGCCCGAAGGCATTCTTGCAGCGCACACGCGTGCCCAGCGTAAATTCGATGCGGTCACCGGTGACATCGACACTCACGCAAGAGCGAAACACCAGATGCTTGTCATTCGCGCCGAGGATGACCTGATGGTGCCGGTCAGACGTATCGTGTTGCTGCTGGCGCACTGGAAAGCGTTCGGCAAAGACCGTCTCGCTCTGTGGCGACAAAAGGGACGACACAGGGCAACTAAGCGGCGACGTGCGCAAGCCGATGGGTTTTACCAAGACATTGCGTAGTGCCATGAGATAACTGACGCTAACGGGCGGGCTTTCCATGAAACCCTCAAGTAGCTGAGCCAGCAATGCTCGAGAACCCACGCGCGATAGCGACGCGTCAATCACACTGACGCGAAATGTGTCCTCGTGATGGATGGGGCCGTCATTCAATTGCTCACGAAGCAATGAATGATCGGGCGCCTGATCAAGCACGTCGACAGCGGGACCGCTATCCCACAAATAACCGGCGGTACGACGACAACGCGCCCACTGGCCGCGCAACCATCCAGCCGAAGACCGCACCAGTCGGCACATCACACTGTGTACGCTGCCGGCCGGTGCATCGAGCGCTAGCGCGATGGTAGGAATGTTTGCTTTGTCGAGCGGTGCTTGCTGAAGCAATTTCATCACACTTGCGGGAAGCAATTCCGTCAAACTCGGAATGTTTGCTTCGTTCGAAAGCACTAGTTGTTTCAATGGGTCAGGCAACGAACCGCCGAGTTCGTTCGTATGACAGGAAATGGCGAATAACGCCGGGTGCCTGGAGTTCTCTTGTCGAGGCGTAAATTGATGCCATGTTTCGCCGGAAAATCGCACAGTGAACAGGCAATCCGGCGGAATTTCCACGCAGCGCATCGCGGCCATGAAGCTGCTTGGGTCGCGTTCGACCTCCGCATCCGAGACGCTGGCGAAGCGCAAGCGGGTGCCGCCGCTTCCCGAAATAGCGGTAAACACGCGGTGCCCGGCATGCCTGTGAAAGGGATGCCCATTTGTGCCGACAGCAAACATGTAAAGGGACGTAGCGTCTCCCTTGGAGAAGTTCGTGTCGCCGATTCGAGCAGACGGCTCCTCGAGTGCATCGATAAAATTGCGATGCGCACTTTGTCGTGCCATGACACCAGCGAAAAGTTGGCTTCCTGCGCCATGTCCGAGCTGCGCAATCAACGACACTTCAACGGGCAGACCACCGTAACTGGACCGCAATCGCGCCGATGGAAAGCTGCGCACGGTGCGGGCAGGTGGTGTAAACGTCATGCCAAGGGAGGTCTGTGCGAACGACATGGACGTGCCCCTTTATGTCGAGTTGACTAAGCGCCTTTTTTTGAAGTGCGCAACTTGCGCGCTTCACGTTTGAGCGGACCGCCTTTTGGACAAATCTCCAAGGCGAAGCCGGTAAGTGTATTGACCAGATTGTCGCTGTTGAGCTGGTAGTAAACGTATTGGCCGCGCCGTTCGCTGCTGACCAGGCCCGCTGCTTCCAGCACCGACAAATGTCGCGAGACGGCAGGCGCGCTCATATCGAATCGACTCGCAATGTCGCCGGCAGTGAGTTCCTGCGCGGATAGATAAGCCAGCATTTCCCGGCGGGGGCCGGAAGCGAGTGCCTCGAAGATGCGGTCGACAGCCATAATGATTTAAGCAATTAACATATTAGTTAACTATTTACTCGCAAGGAAGCCGCTAGTCAAGCCTTGGCTGATGGGGTTCACAGCCGATGCTGGTTTCGGCTGTTGGGGTGTCGAAAAACGACAAGGGTGGCGATCAAGCCGCACAGCGCGGCGAAGGACAACCATAATCCCGGCGACGCTTTGTTACCGGTGACGTGAATGAGCCACTGCGAGATGGCGAGGCTGGAGCCACCAACCGTTGTGGCGAGACTGTAGGCCAGCGAGAAGCCAGTGGTACGCACGTCGGCAGGCATGATTTCTGTCAGTGTGACGACCATCGCGCCGTTGTAGCTGGCGTAAATGAAAGACAGCCACAGTTCCGCACCGAGCAGCTTTCCAAAATCCGGAGCAGCCACCAGCCAGTGCAGTACCGGATATGCGCTGAGTAGCGCCAACAGCGTGCAACCGAGCAGCAGCGGGCGACGACCGACGCGGTCGGACAATGCGCCCATGACGGGTAACCATACGAAGTTCGATACGCCAATGCAGAGCGTGACGACGAAGACGTCAAACTGCGAGAGATGCAGCACTTCGCTGCCGAATGTCGGTGTGTAGGCGGTGATCAGATAGAACGACACCGTCGTCATCATGACCAGCGCAACGCCCAGGATCACGATGCGGCTGTTGGCGAGCATCGAACGATAAATCTCGCCGACATCCGGACGACGACGTGCGAGGAAGGCCTGGGTCTCTTCCAGCGAACGTCGAATCAGGAAAAGGAACGGAACGATAAGGCAGCCGATCACGAACGGTATGCGCCATCCCCAGCTCGTGATGGCATCCGGCGGCAGCCAGTACTGCAACAGCAAGCCGAGCGACGCGGCGAACACCACCGCGACCTGCTGACTGGCCGATTGCCACGAGCAGTAAAAGCCACGATGTCCGGGCGTGGCAATCTCTGCGAGATATACCGACACACCGCCCAGCTCGACGCCCGCCGAAAAGCCTTGCAGCAAGCGTCCGGCCACGACAAGTAATGGCGCCAACACGCCGATGGTCGCGTAAGTGGGCACGGCGGCAACGAGCAGTGTGCCAATGGCCATCAACCCGAGCGTGAGGATCAGGCCGCGGCGGCGCCCGTGATGATCGATATAGGCACCCAACACAATGGCGCCGATTGGCCGCATCACGAAGCCCGCCGCGAATGCGAGCAACGTGAGCAGGAGCGATGCGTAGGCACTGTGAGCGGGGAAGTACGCCTTCGCGATGGCTGGCGCGTAATAGCCATACACCATGAAGTCGTACATCTCGAGAAAATTGCCGCTGACAACGCGAATGATGGCCTTGACGCTGTCGCGCCGCGAGCGATGTGACGCAGACAAATTCACTGCGACGATCCTTCATCGACCGTTTTCAGCATAGCGAGGAATTCACGCGCGAAGCGATGCACATCGCCGGGCCAACGCGCGGAGAGATAGTTGCCATCGCGCACCACGAAGGCGGCGCTGTCATCACTGTCGGTATCGCGCACCAGGCCGGATGTTTTGCGCCGATAATGCGGTGCATCGCGCGGGACATCCAGAAAATCCGAGGAGTCGGCCAGCACTCTGGAGACTTCTTGTTGCACCGACATATAACCCGGCGACTGTCCAGCCTTTTCGCGATAAGTACGGTAATAATCGGGGTCCCAGAAACGCGTGATACGCGTGAGCGACCACGCGGATTTTTCAAGCGCCCACGTGAGCCCGGTGGTGCGGCGGCCGTATAAAACGGAGCGCCCATCGTCGCGCGTGCTGCGTGCGACAAGCAATACACCATGGCAGATCGCAGCGACCGGTTTGTCCGCCGCAAAGCATTCGGTGACTACGTTCTTCAGTAGTTTGCTTTCAAGATAGGCACGCATGCCGCGCTTGCAATGACCGCCTGGTAACAGCAACGCATCGAATGGCGTTGCTTCGATGTCGTTCCACCTGATAGGAGCACGGAAAGCCTTGTCTTGCACCAGCAATGCGTGATCGTTGCGCGCATCGCGATTGGCGCGTAACAACAAACCGAACAACGGAAACTTGCGCAGGCCCGGTATCAAACCCCAGGGATCGAGCCCTTCGCCGCTGAGCATGATCGGATCGGCCGAAGCGATCTTGCCGTCTGGCGTGGCGAAGACGACGGTGTGTCCGGCTTGCGTCAGCGCGCGCCAAGGCACGGCGACTTCGCTCGGGTCGTAATCGAGAGCGGGGAGTGGAATCAGCACCGTCGCCATGTGCGACTTATTTGACGCTCACGTCGATGACGATGGGGTAATTGGTCGAGCCTTGAAATTTCGGCGGTGCCGGAAACGTCCACGTCGAAAACTCTGCGGCGACGCATTTCGCCACGGGGATGGGCGCGCGCACTTCCACGTTGAGCGGGTGACCATCCGGCGAAATGTCGGCGACCAGGGTAAATGGCGTTTTGTCGCCGACGTTGCTGGCGAGGCAACTGCGATAGGCGTCGGTCATCGGGTTGCCAGTCTTGTTCCAGAACTGCTTTTGATAGGCCGGTCCACTGGCGGCGCCCTCTGCCATGTGGCCGTGCCGCACACGCTCGGTGAAGGTGTCGTCCGATGTTGTCGCGGCCTGCGGCGCGCCCATGAGCAAAGCGATGGCGATAACACTGAGCATGGCGACTCCCGGGCCGGTCAACGAGGCCTTCACGGTAGCAGCTTGTGCCACCAGCGGAGAAGGGCGCTGGGTGATTACTCCGGGCGGTGCGGCAGAGCGAGATATTCCTCGCTCTGCATCTCGATCAGGCGCGATTCGGTCCGGCCGAATTCGGCGCGCAGGCGCTCGCCGTCGTAGAGCTCGGTGATTGGCGCGGCAGCAGACAGGATGAGTTTGACATGACGGTCGTAGAACTCATCTACCAGCTGCACGAAACGCTTGGCCTGGTCTTCACTATAGACAGTGAATTGCGGCACATTGGAGATGATGATCGCCGGCCCCGTCTTGGCCAGTTCGATGTAATCGGCCACGGCGCGCGGACCGTCGCACAACGCGGCGAAGTCGAACCAGAAGATGTTGTCGGCACGCTTACG
>NZ_DATHMR010000196.1:0-26846 GCF_035486915.1 Dyella sp.
TGGCGGAGAGAGTGGGATTCGAACCCACGGTAGGCTTACACCTACGGCAGTTTTCAAGACTGCTGCCTTAAACCACTCGGCCATCTCTCCGGAATTTGGATTGCTGGCACGCGCGTGTTAGCGCCGCCAGCGAGGGCGACATGGTATCAGGAACCGCGAACTCGCGGTCCATTTGAGCCCTTGCGAGACAGTGCGATCAGCGCCCAAACCATGATGATCACCGGGATCAGGCCACCGAGCAGCGGAAACAGCGTGGCGGGGTAGCGAATCACCATGGGTATCAGCTGCGTCGCGGTTGCGAAAGCGATGATCCAAAGGCGCCAGCTACGACGATGTCGGGCGATCCAGAAGCTGACGATCACCAGTATCAGGGCAACGATGTTGAACACCAGATCGATCGGAGGCAGCTGCCACACCGAAGCGAAACTGAGTCGCGTGCCGATGACCGAAGCAAGCACGAACATGAGGAAGTAGCTGGTGTAGAACTCCACCTTGTCCCATGAGCTGCGTACTTCGGTATTCATGCGATTTTCTCCGCGCCTCCCATGTAAGGGCGCAGCGCTGCGGGAATCGTGATCGAACCATCGGCGTTCTGATAGTTCTCCATCACTGCAATAAGCGTGCGTCCCACGGCAAGACCCGAGCCGTTGAGCGTGTGCACAAGTTCCGGCTTGTTGGTCTCTGCATTGCGCACGCGTGCCTGCAGGCGGCGCGACTGGAAGTCTTCGCAATTGGAGCAGCTGGAAATTTCGCGGTACATGTTTTGACTTGGCAGCCACACTTCCAGGTCATAAGTCTTGGTGGATTGGAAACCCATATCGCCCGTGCAGAGCAACAGCTTGCGATAAGGCAGCTCGAGTTTCTGCAGCACCTTTTCTGCGTGACCGACCATTTCTTCCAGCTGCGCGTACGATTCGCTCGCACGCGCAATCTGTACCATTTCGACTTTTTCGAACTGGTGTTGACGAATCATGCCGCGTACGTCACGCCCGTAGCTGCCGGCTTCGGCGCGGAAACACAACGAATGCGCAGTGAGGCGCAGCGGCAGTGCGTCCGCATCCTGGATGGTGTCGCGAACGAGATTGGTGAGCGAGACCTCTGCCGTCGGAATCAGATAACGACGGGAGTCGCCAACTTGCGTGGCGAAAAGGTCTTCTTCGAATTTCGGTAGTTGTGATGTGCCATACATGGTATCGGCGTTGACGAGCACAGGTACATTGCATTCGAGATAGCCGTGTTCGCGTGCGTGCAGATCGATCATGAACTGACCGAGCGCACGATGCAGTTGCGCGAGCTGACCGCGCATCACCGTGAAGCGTGCGCCGGAGAGCTTTGCGCCTGCATCGCCATCGAGCCAGCCATGACGTTCACCCAGCTCGACGTGATCCTTGACCGGAAAATCGAAGTTGCGCGTTGCGCCCCAGCGGCTGATTTCGCGGTTGTCGTTTTCGTCTTTGCCAACCGGCACCGACTCGTGTGGGATATTGGGAATACGCAGTGCGATATCAGACAACTTGGCCTGCACGTCGGCCAACGCCTGTTCGTTTGCTTTGAGCTTGTCGCCAATGCCGGCCACTTCCGCCATCAACGGCGCGACATCCTCGCCCTTGGCCTTGGCCTGACCGATCGCCTTGGAGCGCGTATTGCGCAGGTTCTGCAGTTCCTGCGTTTCGGTGGACAGCTGCTTGCGTTGGCTTTCCAATGCCTCCACGGTAGCGACATCGAGCGCGAAGCCTCGGGTTTCCTTAAGGCGCGCGGCAGTTTCGGCCAAGCGCGAACGCAGCAATGCGGGGTCCAGCATGTTCGGATCCGGATGGATGACAAGGATCGAGGATTATGGCTGCCGGGCCAGCGCCACCGCAACGCGGCAGCGCCCTGCCCGGGCCTGTTACCTCGATCAGGCCGTCTTGGTCTCGCCGCGCCCAAGCCACCAGGCCATCACGGCACCCGCCAGCAGCCACCCGATCACTTGTTCGACGAGTGCTGCCGTGGCCAGCGCCGTCGGAAAGCGGTACCAGTTCCAATAGGGAATCATTACGCTTAGCCACGCGAAAAGCGTGGCGACTACCGCGATGCCCAGGCGCTTGGTGAAGCCGAATACGGCCATGCCCATCAGGCAGGCCAACATGAGTGCTGACAGCGTATCGGAGGCCCATTCGCGCACGAGCTGCGGGGTCATTTGTGTCATATCGATACCCTGTGGCTCGTAAACCACCCAAGCATAGGGCGATGCCGCCGCTTTTTTGCCGTATGCCGCCCTGGCCGCCGGATCACCCATCTGATTCGGATCGAGGGACGGCAAGATGTAGACGCCTGGCTGCGCGCCCAATCCCTCGTGCAACGAACTGAGGACTACGTCTTCATGTACCGGTTGATGGATGCCCGGATTACCGAGCCCAAGCAGCATATGGGCGACGAACCCCCAGAAGAACAGGACGATACCGCCGAATATCCCCGCAACGAGTACGCGCATGGACAGCCCCTCCCCGGTTGGATGTGGGATGCAATCTAGGCGCCCCTGCAGGTGGCTGCAAGGGATCGTGCCGCATGATGCGCTCTATGTCTTCCGGGCCTGTTTGCGGGCTTCGCGCAGCGATTGAAGTTTCTCGCGCAGCTTCAGTTCCAGCCCGCGGTCGACGGGGTGATAGAACTCGGTTCCTTCCAACGCTTCAGGCAAGCATTGCTGACCAAGAGCTACGCCGCCTTCGACATCGTGATCGTATTGATAGCCTTTGCCGTAACCGAGGCCCTTCATCAATTTGGTCGGCGCGTTGCGCAAATGCATCGGCACTTCCAGCGTGCCTGTCTCATTCACGACGGCGCGAGCCTGATTGTAGGCGGCGTAGGCGGCGTTGCTCTTCGGCGCTATGGCGAGCCAAATGGCAAGCTGTGCGAGCCCCAGTTCGCCTTCGGGACTACCAAGACGCTCGTAGGTATCCCACGCATCTAACGCCATGCGCCACGCACGCGGTTCGGCCAGACCGACATCCTCCACGGCCATGCGTGTCATGCGTCGCGCGAGATAAAGCGGATCGCAACCGCCGTCGAGCATGCGCACAAGCCAGTACACTGCTGCATCGGGATCGGACGAACGAACCGATTTATGCAGCGCGGAGATCTGGTCGTAGAACTGCTCGCCGCCTTTGTCGAAGCGGCGCGTACGATCGGCAAGCACCTGTTCCAGCGTCGCGTCGTCGATAACCTGCCCGTCGGCGAGTTCTGCCGCGATTTCCAGCAACGTTAGCCCGCGGCGTACATCGCCATCGGCCGCCCGGGCGATCAGCTGCAACGTTGCTTGCGAAACATCGAGCTTGAGTGCGCCCAGCCCGCGTTCTTCATCGACCAGCGCACGTTGAAGCGCTGCGACGATGTCGTCCACAGACACCGCATCGAGCACGTGCACGCGGCAGCGCGAGAGCAACGCGGAGTTCAGCTCGAACGATGGGTTTTCCGTCGTAGCACCGATGAAGATGATGACGCCGCGTTCGATATGCGGCAGAAAGGCATCCTGCTGCGCCTTGTTGAAGCGATGCACCTCATCGACGAACAATACCGTGCGCCGGCCCTGCGCAAAGTTCACCTCGGCTTCGGCCAGTGCCTTGCGTACTTCAGGCAAACCGGAGAGCACCGCTGAGATCGCACGAAAATCGGCATCGGCATAACGTGCGACGAGCAGCGCCAATGTTGTCTTGCCGCAACCAGGCGGCCCCCACAACACCATGGAATGCACACGACCCGCTTCCAGTGCACGCCGCAGTGCCTTGCCGGGCGCGAGCAAGCGTTGCTGGCCGACGATTTCATCCAGATCGCGTGGCCGCATGCGCTCGGCCAGTGGTTTGAGCTCGTCCGAATCCGTCGCAAAAAGTTCTGGCATGTGGTGGGGGCTGCGTCGTTCCATCGCTCGATGATAGGGCATCTGTTGCGAACGCCGTTTTTGGGCGTTTGCGGGGCCAATGCTGACGATAGGCTTGCGAATGGAATCGCAGATGAAATTTCGCGCTCGATCAAAATCACTATTGCGCTAATTCTTCATTTCTTATATTAATCTTATAAATCGCCGCCAATGCATTAATTGCGCGATTATCTTATTTCAATAATTGTTCAATTCTTAGATTATCCTTAGCGCATTTTCTTTCGCATAAGAGAAAGTGCCGATTTAATATATTTGTTATATATGTGTCACACAGCGTCTCTACGGTGTCGGCCTTCTACCACCCCGCCAATACCGGAAAAAAACAATGACGCGATCGACACATGCGCTGTACCGCTGCCCGCCGGCTTATCTCGCTCTATGCCTTGCAGTAGCCCTTTCCAATCCGGTTGCGGCGCAGGACGCGGGCAATGCTACAAATGCTCAGACTAATGGCCCCGGCACTACCAATAATTCATCAACCAGCGCGTCGTCGAAGAATGCAAAAACCCTTGAAGGTCTGCAGGTCTCTGCTAATTCGGCCGTGAGCGCAATTGCCCCCACCCAGGGCTCCACCATCGCCACGCAGCCGCAGTCGATTATCGGCAGCACGTACATTCAGGAAAACATTCCACCCACTGGCGACTACACCGATGCCATGGCCATCTCGCCGAGCGTCTACACGATCGCGCCGAACGGCCCGGGCCTGATGGAAACGCAAGTCGCTTCCATCCGTGGCTTCCAGGACGGCCAGTACAACGTCACGTTCGACGGCATTCCGTGGGGCGACTCGAACGACTTCACGCATCACTCAACCTCGTACTTCACCAATCAGGATACGAGCAGCGTCACGGTCGATCGCGGCCCGGGCACAGCTGGCACACTGGGCGATGCCACCTTCGGTGGCACCGTATCGGTGGAATCGCTCAATCCGACGAATGATTTCAATCTTCACCCGTATGTCAGCCTCGGCAGTTGGGAGACGGCGGTCGAAGGCGCAGTCATCAACACCGGCAAGCTCAACAGCAGCGGCACGGCCGCCGTGATCAATGTGCAGAACGGCACGTCCGATGGCTACCTCACCGAGGCCGGTCAGCGCCGCCAGAACGTCTTCGCCAAGGTGGTACAGCCGCTGGGCGATAACACGACGCTGACCTTCGGCGGCATGTGGAACAAAATCAATCAGTACGTTCCGCTTGGTGCGACCAAGGCGCAGATTGCGGAGTTCGGCCCCAACTACGCTTTGAACAACAATCCGAATAGCCAATCCTATTACCGCTATAACCAGGATCAGATCAGCACCTACATGGGCTATGTCGGCCTGCACTCGGAATTCGATGGCTGGACGCTCGATAACAAGGCCTACACCTACGCCTATAACCACTATGGCTTCAACGGCCTGGACGTCAACGGTGAAACGCCCAATGGCACCTTCTGCAACGGCAAGGGCAATGACTGTCTCTATCCCGACAACGTACCGGGCCAGCACATGCGCAATTGGTATCGCTCCTGGGGCGATGTCTTGCGCGTGAGCAAGGAACTGGGTCCCGGCGAGATCCGCACCGGCGTGTGGTACGACAAACAGGATAACTTGCGTTGGCAGTACGAATTCGACGATACGCTGGACCAGCCCGCTCTCAACACGACGGGTCAGCCGACCAAGGGTAGCGATAGCCCGGTGGACCGCTTCATGACCGATTCGCTGCGCACCATTCAGCCGTTTGTGGAATATCAGTGGAACATCACCGACCAAGCCTATCTGGTGGGCGGCGTGAAGTATGAGGACTTCCTGCGCGACATCGATTCTCTGTACAACCAGAAGACCGGCTTGCCGCTGGATTACTCGAAGGAATGGAACGCCACCCTGCCCTCGGCCGCGTTCCACTACAGCTTCACGTCCGACTGGACGGCGTATGCGCAGTGGGCGAAGGGCTTCCTGGCACCCAACCTCAATCTGTTCTACGTCGCCAATCCGTCGATTTCCGATGCTTCGCTGCAGCCGGAAAAGACCACGAACTGGCAGCTCGGTACCACCTGGACCAGCGACCGCCTGACGCTGTCGGGCGACGTCTACAAGATCGACTTCAATAATTTCATCCAGAGCGTGAAGGTTGGCGCCAACACCGTGTTCTACAACGGCGGTGGCGTGCACTACACAGGCATCGAGCTCGAAGGCACCTACATGGTCGGCGGCGGTTTCAGCGTCTATGCCAATGGCTCGCTCAACCGCGCGATCCAGACCGCAAGCAACACCTGGAATCCGAACACGCCGCACAAGACGGCTGCGCTGGGCATGATCTATACCAACGGCTCGGTGTATGCATCGCTGATCGATAAGTTCGTCGGCAAGACTTATTACACGGCCAATGCGAACGACGACACCCCGATCGGCGGTTACGCGGTGACCAACTTCACCGCCAGCTATAAGTTCGATCCGCATATGACCGACGTGAAGGACTTCAAGGTCGGCTTCCAGATCAACAATCTGTTCAACAATACCCACATCGACGCGCTGGCCGGCACCACCGTCGCCGATAGCACGCCGTTGTTCTGGACGATTCCGGCGCGCAATTTCAACTTCACCGTGTCGGCGGATTTGTTCTGATGCAACGTTACGCATTGCTGTTGAGCATGCTGCTTTTCAGCCAGTCCGCACTGGCTGACGGCGGTGGCACGAGTCCTGCCACCGTTGAACTGTCGAACCTGCTGCCGCCTCCGCCGGCAGCAGGTTCGATTGCGGCTAAGCACGATCTTCAGGTTGTGCTGAGCACGCAGAAGGCACGCACTGCTGCAGACATGGCCGCAGCCAAGGCGGATGCGGAGCGATCCGTATTCCGCTTTGCCGATGTATTCGGTATGTCGTTTCAGGCTTCCGCGTTACCAAAGACAGCCGCATTTTTCACGCGTACTGCCGCGCTGGACAAGGAAGCGGTAAAAGAAGCCAAAGACTACTGGCAGCATCCGCGACCATCGGAGGTATCGAGCCAGGTGCATCCGCTGTCGAAGGAAAAAGCCAACGACTGGAGTTATCCCAGCGGACACTCCACCTTTGGCTACACCACGGCTGTGTTGTTGGCAAACATGGTGCCTGAGAAACGCGCCGACATCTTTGCACGCGCCGATGTCTACGCCGAGCATCGCATCGTGATGGGCGTGCATTTTCCTAGCGACATCGAAGCAGGACATCTCGCAGGCACGGTGATTGCCGATGACATCCTGCGTGATCCGAGCTACCAGGCGGATTATCAGGCGGCTCGCACAGAGTTGCGTCATGCGCTGGGGCTGCCCGCCGATCCCGCGCCGGCGTCATCGCCAATGCCCGCTGCAACGGCGGTTCATTGACTTGATAAAGAGAAAGGCGCCCTTCGGGGCGCCTTTTTCAATTCTTGATCGGCTGCGTGGTGATGACAGGTAAATCGCCCACTACATCCGTACCCTTGGGCGGCGTGAAGTTGAAATCCTGCGGCGGCAAGTCCGGATTGCGCTGCCAGTTCGAGAAGCGGATATCGGTCGTCGAACCGAGTTGATCGCGGAACTGCATGCGTGCAAGACCGTTGGCGTCGAAGCCAAGATCGACATAGTCGAACTGTGGGTCTTGAGCGCGAGACGTCAAACGCAACCACACCAAGCCGTCGTGCTCACCCTGCTCGGCGATATTGAAGTCTTTGTCGACCTGCGAAAGATCAGTCAGCACGGCCAGCGGATTGTGCGATGCCTCCGTATCCTGCCGACGCACAGTGACCTGCTCCAGGCCAGGATCGTACGACCACACGCGGCTACCGTCGGCGATGATCGATTGCTTGTACGGCGACACCGTATCCCAACGGAATTGACTCGGCGCCTGCAACACCAGCGTGCCGCTGGTCTGCTGCGACTGACCGCTCGGATTGCTCAGTGTCTGGGTAAAGTTGCCGGACAACGCGTGCAAGCCGTGCGCGAAGGCATCCAGCCGGGTACGCGCCGGACCTGTGGCAGCGTGCACGAGCGTGCTGAGCGAGAGCGCAACGACGGCGACAGCGGCGGCGAAGCGAAGGCGTTTCATGGGTCCTGTTCCTGATTGGCGATATGAGCCAAGTGTGCGGCGGGAATGCTTAATGGAATACGTCAGTTCTTCGGCGGCGGCGGCGCCAGTACCTCGCGATTGCCGTTGTGTTGAGGCCCACTGACCACACCATCGGCTTCCATCTGTTCGATCAGACGCGCGGCACGGTTGTAGCCGATACGCAAGTGACGCTGCACACCGGAAATGGATGCACGACGCGTTTCGGTCACGATGCGAACCGCGCGGTCGTAAAGTTGCGCGTCCGCGTCGCCACCACCCTCTTCGCCTTCCTGCGGCAGGCCAGCGTCGTTGATGAACTTGCCGTCGCTGGTGGCCTGTACTTCTTCCAGCACGCCTTCGATGTACTGCGGGGCACCCTGGGCTCTCAACCAGTTCACGACGTTGTGCACTTCGTGATCGTCCACGAAGGCGCCGTGCACACGTTCCGGCGTTGCCGTGCCGGGCGGCAGATAAAGCATGTCGCCGTGACCCAACAGCGTCTCGGCGCCGGACTGATCGAGAATCGTGCGCGAGTCGATCTTGCTCGATACCTGGAACGCGATGCGTGTCGGGATGTTCGCCTTGATCAAGCCTGTGATCACGTCGACCGACGGACGCTGCGTCGCCAGCACCAGATGCACGCCCGCTGCACGCGCCTTCTGCGCGAGCCGCGCGATAAGCTCTTCGACCTTCTTGCCGACGATCATCATCATGTCGGCAAACTCGTCGATGATCACGACGATGTAAGGCAGCGGTTGCAGCGGTTCTGCCGCGAGATTCGGCATTTCCGGATTCGGGCGGAACAACGGATCGAGCAACGGCTGGCCTGCGTTCTCCGCATCCTTCACTTTCTTGTTGAAGCCGGCGAGATTGCGCACGCCCACCGCAGCCATCAGCTTGTAGCGGCGTTCCATCTCGGCCACGCACCAGCGCAGCGCGTTGGCGGCTTCCTTCATATCTGTCACGACCGGCGCGAGCAGATGCGGAATGCCTTCGTAAACCGAAAGCTCCAGCATCTTCGGATCGATCATGATCATGCGCACGTCTTTCGCGCTGGCCTTGTATAAAAGGCTCAACACCATCGCGTTCACCGCAACGGATTTACCCGAACCGGTGGTACCAGCCACCAGCAAATGCGGCATCTTGGCCAGATCGACCACCACCGGCTTGCCGCCGATGTCTTTGCCCAACGCCAGCGCCAACGGCGATTTCTGCTGATCGTATTTGTCGGAACGCAGGATTTCCGAGAGAAACACGATCTGCTTTTTCGCGTTGGGAATTTCCAGGCCGATGACGTTCTTGCCCGGAATCACATCCACCACGCGCACACTGACTACGGAGAGGCCGCGTGCAATGTCTTTATCCAGACTCGACACCTGACTGCCGCGCACGCCCGCCGCCGGTTCGAGTTCGAAACGCGTAATCACCGGGCCAGGATAAACGCCGACCACTTTGGCTTCGATGCGGAAATCTTTCAGCTTCAGCTCGACCTGACGCGACAACACCTCAAGCGTTTCTTCCGAATACCCGGGACCCTGCTCCGGCGCCTCATCCAGCAAGGACAGCGGTGGCAACTCGCCGGGCTGCGCCGCACCGACGAACAGCGGAATCTGCGTTTCTACGCGCGCGCGTTCGCTCTTCACCACCGGCGCGGCAGGTGCCTCGATACGCACGGGCTCGCGTTTGGCCTGCTTGATGGCTTCGTTCTTCTTGACCACTTCGCGCTCGGCGCGCGCCTGATGCGCGGCGATCACTTCCGGTGCCTCACGCAATTTGCCGCCCAGCCAACCGAACATTCTCACTACGCCCTGCCCGGTCACATCCATCAGCTTGAACCATGACAGACCGGTTGCCAGCGTCACCGCAATCAGAAATACCGCGAGCAACAGAAGCGGCGCGCCGTTGTTTCCAAATGCACGCGACAGTCCATGACCGACTGCGCGGCCGATCACACCACCCGCGCCTTCCGGTCCCATGGTGCTGTCGGGGAATTTCAACCAACACAAACCCGGTGCGGTGATGAAGAAGAACACCGAACCGATCAAGCGCAGCGATGGCTCCCATGGCTGCACGCTGCGCATGCCGTGATTGCGCAGCACCTGCACGCCGAGAAACAAAAGCAGCAGCGGAAAGAAGTACGCGATGCCACCGAACAAGTAGCGCAGCAGGTCGGCGATATACGCCCCGACCGTGCCGCCCAGGTTTTGCACGTGCTCGCTGGAATTGGCATGCGACCAGCCTGGATCTGCAGCGTCATAGCTAAACAGACAGACCAGCAGGTAAAGGGCCAACGGCATCAACAGCAGCGCGCCGGCCTCACGAAGACGGCGCTTGAGCTCGTCGCTCAGGCCCGTCTTTTCCTTTTGTTTTTTAACGTTCGCGCTACGCGCCACCGGGGTCTGTTTCCTGTAGGGATGCTCTGATCAAGTTTACGCGGGCGTCACCGCTCCTGTCTGTTCGCAGGCCACAGGCGTGACGGCGAAAGCAGACTGGCCGTCACGCCTGTGGCCTGCGAACAGACAGGAGCTGCCCCAACTAGTGGATGTTAATCGACGGGATGATGTGCAGAAAGCCGCCATGCCGCGCCACGCGGCTTGGCAAGACGGCCAGTCTTCCCGGCGCCGCGCAACACACCCTGACGGCTTTCTGCACATCATGACGCCCGCGTAAACTTGATCAGAGCATCCCTAGGATGGCGTGACTTTAAACCACAGCCTGCAACGCCGGGTGGACCAATTTGCCACCATCGACGTTCATGCCCTTCTTGAGCGGTTCGAATTCGCGCCATTCCTTGCCGGCAGCCAGACGCTGCTCATACGGCAGGACCGTCGCGGAGATGGTCTTGACCGTCTCTTGGTGACCGCGTGCGGCACCTTGGCGCGGGGCATCAGCACGCCGGCATCCCGCACCGGTTTGACGCTAACCTTCGAATAAGTCTCGTTGGAAAAACCGCTCTTCTCGCCAGCGCCTGCCTGAATGAACACCTCGTGACCACGGCGCATCAGATCGGCGGCGGCGGGAACGAGGGCAACGCGCCCTTCCATGATCTTGGTTTCTGAGGGGATACCGGTGCGTAAGGCGAATGAAATCCTGTGGTCTTAAAGCAAAAACCGCGGCGCCACGTGGGCGGCGGAATCTTTGGTCCGCCGACGCCTTGAATAGACGCCGCGACTTCCCCATCCTTGCGGGTTCCCGGCTCGTTGCTGCTCCAGCCCTCACCGGATGCAACCGGGACCCGGACAACAGCGAATGACCGTACAAGTCGCCAGCAAACCCTAAGGATTATAGCAATGACCACCCCTAAACATAGCCGCCTGCTGATCCTCGGCTCGGGCCCCGCCGGATACACCGCAGCTGTGTACGCCGCGCGCGCCAATCTCAAGCCGACCATGGTCACCGGCTTGCAGCAGGGTGGCCAATTAATGACCACGACCGACGTCGACAACTGGCCCGGTGATGTCAAAGGCGTGCAGGGTCCGGAATTGATGCAGCGCATGGCCGAACACGCCGAGCGCTTTGAAACCCAGATGGTGTTCGACCATATTCACTCGGCCGATCTCAAGCAGCGGCCGTTCCGCCTGAAGGGCGATTCGGGCGAATACACCTGCGACGCGCTGATTATCGCAACCGGCGCCACCGCGAAATATCTGGGCATCGCGAGCGAAGAGCACTTCAAGGGCAAAGGCGTCTCGGCCTGCGCAACCTGTGATGGTTTCTTCTTCCGCGACCAGGACGTCGTGGTGGTCGGCGGCGGCAACACCGCGGTGGAAGAAGCGCTGTATCTGGCGAACATCGGCCGCAAGGTTTACCTCGTGCACCGTCGCGACAAGTTGCGCGCCGAGAAGATCATGCAGGACAAACTGTTCGAGAAAGCCGAGGCCGGCAAGATCGAGCTGGTGTGGAATCACAGCATCGATGAAATTCTGGGCGACAGCTCGGGTGTGACCGGCGTGCGCGTCAAAGACGTCAACAGCGGCGCCACCCGCGATATCGAAGCCACAGGTTTCTTCGTCGCCATCGGGCATACGCCGAACACCGGCATCTTCGAAGGCCAGCTGGATATGCACGATGGCTACATCAAGATCCGCAGCGGCCTGGAAGGCCTGGCGACCATGACCTCGGTACCCGGCGTGTTTGCCGCGGGCGATGTGGCCGATCACGTGTATCGCCAGGCGGTGACGTCCGCAGGCTTTGGCTGCATGGCTGCGCTCGATGCCGAGCGCTGGCTCGATCAGGGCAAGCCAACGGGTTGACCGACTTTACCCGTCGTTCCGGCGCAAACCGGAATGACGGGTTCGTACATCTGTTGATCGTTCTGCAACGTGGTTGATGGCATCATGACATCGTGATTGAAGCACGCTTCCACGACAGCATCGAGGACATCGCCAGCGCGGATTGGGATGCGCTGCGCCCCGACGACAATCCGTTCGTCTCGCATGCTTTTCTCGCCGGTCTGGAACGCACAGGCTGCATTCGTCCCGAATGGGGCTGGCAAGCGCATCATCTCGGTCTTTATCGCAACGACACGCTGATAGCCGCGGCGCCGCTGTATCTGAAAGGTAATTCGCACGGCGAATTTGTCTTCGACTGGAGCTGGGCAAGCGCGTGGGAACGCGCAGGCGGCGAGTATTACCCCAAGCTGCTCAATGCAGCGCCCTATTCCCCTGTAGTTGGCCCACGATTGTTGGTCGGACCCAATGATGCGGATGCGGATGCGCGTCGAAAGATGCTGGTGCAAGCCATGCAGCAATACGCCAAGCGTCAGCAGCTTTCTTCCATTCATGCCAACTTTCTGGACGACGCCGACCTGCCAGCATTCGAAGGCGACTGGATGGCACGCAGTGACGTGCAGTTCCATTGGCACAACCAAGGCTACAGAGACTTCGACGCATTCCTTGGCGCGCTCAATCACAAGAAGCGGAAAAACATACGACACGAGCGCAATCGCGTTGCGTCGCATGGGTTGCACATCGGCATGTATAGCGGAGCATCGCTCGATGCCCGCACATGGAGATATATCCATTCGCTCTATGCATCGACGTTCGATGCAAAAGGCAACCACGCCGCGCTTACCGACGCGTTTTTCCAGTACTTGCGTACCGACTTAGGCGACGCCGTGCAATTGGCGCTGGCAAAAGACGGCAATGACATCGTGGCGATGGCGCTTTTTCTGCGCAGCGCCAGCACCCTGTATGGCCGTTACTGGGGTGCATCTGTCGATCTGCCGGATCTGCATTTCGAACTCTGCTATTACCAGGGTATTGATTACGCGATCGCACAAGGGCTCGCTCGTTTCGAGCCCGGCGCACAGGGCGAACACAAATTGGCGCGCGGTTTTCTGCCTGTGCGTACGCACTCGCGCCATTACTTGGTGCATGAAGGTTTTCGTTCTGCGGTGCGGCGCGCGCTTGAGCACGAGCGCGAAGGCATGGATGCTTATGCCGAAGAACTGCTCGATCACTCGCCTTACGCCGAACGATGATTCGCCTTCCTTTGCTTGATGAAAACGCGCCGGAGCACTTCCCCGATCCGCGCACGGCGCTCATCGATCCGAACGGCCTCCTGGCGTTCGGTGGCGATCTGTCGCCCCACCGCCTGACGGCCGCCTACTCGCGCGGCATCTTTCCATGGTTTAACGAAGGCGAGCCGATTCTGTGGTGGTCGCCCGACCCGCGTTGCGTCTTTGAAACCCACGCGCTACGGCCCAATCGCAGCCTGCGTCGTGCACTAGCAGATACGTCATGGCATGTCACCGCCGATCGTGCATTTCGCGATGTCATGCTCGCGTGCGCCGCGCCCAGGCATGGACAAGCTGGCACGTGGATCAGTCATGCCATGGTCGATGCCTACGTGGCGTTGCATGAAATGAATCGTGCGCACAGCGTGGAAGTATGGGATGGAGGGCAACTCGTCGGCGGCATCTACGGCGTGTCCATCGGCCGGCTGTTCTGCGGCGAATCCATGTTCAGCGCGCGCAGCGGTGGATCGAAACTTGCGCTGTGTGCGCTTGCTGCATGGCTTCGCGAGTGGGACTGTCCATGGATCGATGCGCAGGTCAGCAATCCGCATCTGCTTGGACTTGGTGCGAAGGAGATTCCGCGCAGCGTGTTCCTGCAAAACATTCGCACGCTGACATCGGCGCCCTTCGATCAGCAACGCTGGCGCAGCCTCGCCGACATGCCAGCAAAACGTTTATTGGCCGACGGCGACGTCAATGGGTCGAATGAAGCGCAAGCGTCTTGAGCGCAGGATAGTTTTCCATGAATAGTTGCACGAGCTTCGGGTCCAACTGAGTTCCTGCCACTTCCTGCAGATACTTCAGTACGTCCGCCTCGGGCCAAGCGGGTTTATAGACGCGCGGAAAACTCAGTGCGTCCCATACGTCCACAACGCTGAAGATGCGCGCGGCCAACGGGATATCCTCGCCCTTCAATCCCTGCGGATACCCCTCGCCATCCCAGCGTTCGTGATGGCTGAAAGGGATCGCGCTCGCACCGCGCAGAAAATCGATCCGTTGCAACAGGCCATGACCAATGCCCGGATGCGTACGCATCACAACGGTTTCTTCTTCGGTCAATTTGGCAGGTTTGATGAGGATGGAATCGGGTAGCGCCAGCTTGCCGATGTCATGCAGCAACGCGCCAAAACGGATGTCGCGCAAGTCATTGCCTTCCACACCCACCAGCTTCGCCAACCCCAGGGCCATGCGCACGACACGCTCGGAATGATCGCTGGTTTCCTTGTGACGCACGTCCATCGCTTCGACCAGCACACGCAACGCCTGTTCATGACTGTCGAGCAAGCGTTTATTGGCGTCTGCCAGGCGATGAACGGTGCGGCCGATCAACCAGTACAGCAACAAACCTGTGCCCAGCACAAAGAACCAGCCTTTGAAGATCTGGTACATGACGATGCGGTGCGGATCATGCACAAGGTGCCCGAGCAAATTCCCCGAAAACCATATCCATGCCGCCGACACCAGCACGTAAATGCCGGCGGTGCGCAACTGCGGGCTTAACTTCACGACTTGCCCTCCCCCGAGGCGCGTCTATTCGGCATGCATTCTGCCATCAGCAGCAGCCCTGCCGCTGTGCTGACATGCGCAAATCATTACGCTTGCATTGTGAAATCTGGGACAACGGCATCGTCGCTGCTGCCGGAGAAAATTGTTACAACAGTTATCGACGCCAGGGGTTGTCATCTTGAGATGACGATGAACGTCGATGTCATGACGCCTTTCTTCGCAAGGCCGCCAGCAGTAGCCGGCGTTGCAATCGATCTGACAACGTCGATGCCGCATTCAGGCCCATGCGCTCAAGACCCGCAGGTTCTTCCGCATTGGGCTCGCCCGGCATCACCATGGCTTTCAACAGCTGCCATCGGCCTTTCCAGTTGGAACTGGAGGACTTCAGCCACTCCAGCGCGGGCAGAAGACGCAATTCCACCGCGGTGAATTCCGTCCCGAACGGATAGGCTGGCAGTAAGCCTTTACGAATCGCGGACGCTAAAGCTTCCCTAAGGTTCTCGGGGCGATGCTGACGCCAGGCGTCCGGAATCTTGAAATCCGCCGCGATTTTTCCGTGCGACTTGGCTTCGGCTGTCAGCGCGTCGATGAACCGCGCATCGCTGATGGCCAGCATGGCTGCGATGCATTCGCTATCGGTTTTGCCACGCAAGTCGGCCACGCCGTATTCGCTGATAACGATGTCGCGCAAATGACGGGGGATCGTCGTCGTCCCGTAATTCCATCGGATATTCGTTTCGACACCGTTCTTGCCCTTGCGCGTAGCACGCAACATCAAGATCGAACGGCCATCCGGAATTTCATGCGCCATCGCCACAAAATTGTACTGACCGCCGACACCGCTGACGACGTGACCATCTTCGAGCGCATCGGAAACCGCGCCGCCGAGCAAGGTGGCCATCATGCAGGTGTTGAAGAAACGTGCACCGCGACGTTGCAACATCGCCAGTGCTTGATGATCGCCGTAAAGTTGATTGACGTTGGAAACACGGCACATATCGATGGCATCCGGATCGCTGCCTGCCGTGACTTCCATCCAGTCATAAAGATCGCGCGTACCGAGAAAGAACGCACCGCGCAGGTAATGACCGCCGGGTACATCCTCTGCCAGACGCCCTGATGCCGACGCACGTTCCAGGGCAAGATTGTCCCAGCTACGCCGCTTTATGACGCCAGCCTTAGCCAGATGCATGAAGCCATCCAGCACCATTTCACTCGCGCCGTACAAACCCGTTCTGAAACTGGCCAAGCCGCCCATGCGCGTGGCAAGCGAGTGCGTATGACCGCCCTTGTCCAATGAAAGCAGCACCTTGCGCCATGCAACGTTGTCTTGATGCCGCAGCAGCAACCCTTTGACCAGCGCATCGGACAAGGCGCCGATACCAATCTGCAAACAGCCGCCGTCTTTCACCAGCGCGCTGGCATGCAAACCGATGGCGTACTCGCTGACATCCACGGGCAACCGCGGCACGGCGAACAATCGCGGCGAAACGGCCGGGGCAAGCTCGATGTCGAAGAAATCCTGCGGTACCTCCGCGTGTCCTCCCATATAGGGGAGCGCCGGATGCACGACCGCCACGCAGAGGGGGCGCTGCTTACCGGCAGCTTTCACGCGGTCCAGAAAATCCAGCGTTAGATCGGGATTGCACGACAGGCTGTAACGCACACCAGCAGACGTTTCGTGACGTGAGACCAGTTGCACCAGCAGGTTGATGTCCTGCACCACCAAGTCGCGCGCGACGTGCGTGTAGTTCTGACTGATGTAATCGCGTTGCGCACTCGGGCTATGAAGGTAGGCGCCCGATTGCATGTAGAACTCGTGCACGGCCACGTTGGGCGGCAGCTTGCCGTTGATCTGATCGACGGCGTACTGCGGATTGACGTAATCGTTGCCGAAATGCCGATCGAGAAACGGCTCGAGAAAACGGGCTTCCAAGCCCGGCTTGGGTTGCGGACGCATGAGTGAAAGCGCCGTATACAACGTCATGGATCGCCAGGTGTCCGCTTGCATCAACGCGTAAAGCGCGTTGAGCAAGCCATGTGGCTTACCCAAACCAAGAGGCGCCGCGACGCGCAAGTCAGCACCCAGCCGTTCAACTATCAGCTGCGCACAGGCGTCAGTGTCCGTAAAACGCTGCTCTGGCAACATGGCCTGATCATGCCAGAAGCGCATGAATATGAGCACGCCTCCCGAAAGGGAGTCAGGTGGGGTGTAAAACCCCGTCGATATACTCCCCCCATGGTCTCGACTTCACCGCCCACGCCGAGCCGATTGCTGGCCGAGCAAGCACTAAGCCGTGCTGCCGGTGCGCCGCTGGTCGGCGGCAATGCGCTTGAGTTGCTGATCGATGCACAGGCGCACTACGACGCCTGGCTGGCCGCCATCCACCGTGCAAAGCACCGGGTGCTGCTGGAGAACTACATCATCCGTGACGATGCGGTAGGACAAGCGTTTCGCGATGCACTTGTCGGCCGCGCACGCAACGGCGTATTCGTTGCGGTCATCGTCGACTGGATGGGTTGCCTGGGCCAATCGGGTACGTCGTTCTGGAAACCGCTGCGCGAAGCAGGCGGGCATGTGCGCGTATTCAACCCGCCGCAATTCGGGCGATCGCTGGGCTGGATGAGCCGCGACCATCGCAAGCAACTGGTGATCGATGGCACGCATGGTTTTCTTTCCGGCGTTTGCATCAGTGCAAAATGGCTCGGGAATCCCGAACGCCACGTGCCGCCCTGGCGCGATACAGGCGTGGGCGTGCGCGGCCCCGCGGTGCGTGAATTGGAGGCGGCTTTCATCGACAGTTGGACCGCCTCGGGTTTGCCGCCGCTGGAACTCGATGCGATCGCCGATGACGGCCATGCCGGTTCGGTGGCGTTGCGGGTCATTGCCACGCAGCCTGCTACGGCCGGGATGTATCGACTCGATCAAATGATCGCCGCCCTAGCCCGGCGTAGCCTGTGGCTGACTGACGCCTACTTCGTCGGCATCGCCCCCTATGTGCAAGCCCTGTCGGCTGCGGCCCGCGATGGTGTCGATGTGCGGCTGCTGGTTCCGGGCACCAGCGACATTCCCCTGGTGGCGAACTTGTCCCGCTCCGGTTATCGCCCGCTGCTCCAAGCGGGGATACGTGTCTTTGAGTGGAACGGTTCGATGCTGCATGCCAAGACCGCCGTCGCGGACGGTCAGTGGGCGCGCGTGGGTTCGTCCAATCTCAACGTCGCAAGCTGGTTGAACAATCGCGAGATCGATGTCGCCGTCGAGGATGCAGGCTTTGCCGGGCAGCTCGCTGCGCAATACGAGCAGGATCTGGAGAACGCTACCGAGATCGTCCTGGCCCCGCGACGGTATCGGCGCGGCGATCGCGTGCGGAC
This sequence comes from Dyella sp., assembly GCF_035486915.1. GTDB lineage: Bacteria > Pseudomonadota > Gammaproteobacteria > Xanthomonadales > Rhodanobacteraceae > Dyella_B. The sequence continues at coordinate 18,349 of NZ_DATHMR010000196.1, forward strand.
CAGCGAAGCACGGCCACCCCACCCACGGCATATCGGCGGCAGTTCAGGCCGTGCCGCAGCAGGGGCCTTGCGCATCGCCAATTCGATGGGGGCGGCACTGACGGAGCGCCGAGTGCTGGGCGACACCGAAAGCGGAAGTCTAGTGAGCGCCGCGCTCCTACTCACCGCACTCGCCGTCGTGGCCATCGCGTGGCCCGCCGTGGTGGCGTGGCCCATCGGTGTGCTTGCGGCCTGGTTCGCCATCAATACGGGCATTCGCGCCTGGTTTTTACGCCAGCGGCATCGCCGTCGCATACGCGGAATCGACGAGGGCGATTGAGTCGCCATGCACTGAAGAAAACAATGCTTGCCAAATACTTACACGACTTGAGTGAGAAACAACCTGCGCACAACGCGCCAATAGGATGTTCCCCAAGCCGTTCGTGTTAGTCTCCCGCCTCCATGCACTCGCCCGACGACCTCAGCGACGCTTCTGGCGGCCAACCGCCCCGGCACATCCTCACGCCCAGCACGCTCAACCGGCTGGTACGCGATCTGCTGGAAGATGCGCTGCCGCTGGTATGGATCGAGGGCGAGTTGTCGAACGTGGCACGCCCCGCATCGGGCCATCTGTACTTCACGCTGAAGGACAGCGCGGCGCAGGTTCGCTGCGCCATGTTCAAACCGAAAAGCGGCTGGCTGCGCTTCAAGCCCGCCGACGGCATGCAGGTGCTCGTGCGTGCGCGGGTGGGCCTGTATGAACCACGCGGCGAATTCCAGCTTGTCGCCGAGCATATGGAACCCGCCGGCGAAGGCGCGTTGCAACGTGAGTTCGAGCGGCTGAAAGCACAACTCGACGCCGAAGGCTTGTTCGCGCAAGAACGCAAGCGTCCCCTGCCCCATTTTGCGCGACGCATCGGCGTCATCACCTCTGCAACCGGCGCAGCGATACGCGACGTGTTGAGTGTATTCGCCCGACGCTGGCCGTTGGCCGACGTCGACGTGCTGCCCGTTCCCGTGCAAGGCCGCGAAGCACCGCCCGCTATCGTGACGATGCTTCGCAAGGCAGCAGCCAGTGGTCGCTACGACGTCTTGCTGCTGACGCGCGGCGGCGGTTCGCTGGAAGATCTTTGGGCCTTCAATGACGAACGGGTCGCGCGTGCGATCCACGCCAGCAGCGTACCCGTCGTAAGCGCAGTCGGTCACGAAATCGACTTCAGCATTGCCGATTTCGTGGCGGATCTTCGTGCTCCCACACCCTCGGCGGCCGCAGAGTTGCTGGTACCGGATGCCCTGGCGTTAAAGCGTCATCTGGATCAATTACGCCAGCGCATCGTCGCGATTCAAGAGCGGCAACTCCAGGCACGTATTCAGCGCGTCGATCATTTGCATGCGCGGTTGCAATCGCAACGTCCGCAGGCACGGTTGGCGCGCGATCACGAACGCTTGCAGCAATTGCACCGGCGCTTGCTGAGCGCACGCTTGTCGCAAGTCACACAATGGACCGTGCGCCTGGAACGCACGCATGCGCGCTTGCTCGCGCAGCACCCCAAACAATATCTCACGCTATGGCGTCACCAACTCGATCAGCAGGCGATGCATCTGCGCCGCTTCATCGAGCATAAGCTGGAACGCGAGCGCATGGGCTTGCAGCACGTTGCACGTGCCATGCATGCGGTCAGCCCATTAGCCACATTGGAGCGCGGCTACGCGATTCTGTTCGAAGCAGATGGCAAGGTGCTTCGTTCGGCGCAGAATGTAACGGCTGGCACGCCGTTGCGCGCCCGTCTTGCCGATGGCGAATTGCCATTGCAGGTGAGCGACGACTGAGTTCGATTGCTCACACGAATTGAACGTTTCCAGTAACGAATCGAACATTGGTGTACATATAGCATCTGCTTTATTCCCACGGAGGCGATGCATGAAGGCCGCGACCCTTTTCGTGAAAGCCCTGGAAGCCGAAGGCGTGCGCTGCATATTCGGCGTACCGGGCGAAGAAAACCTGGATCTCGTCGAAGCACTCCGGGAATCGTCCATTCGATTGATCGTTACCCGCCACGAACAAGCCGCAGGCTTTATGGCCGCCACGTGGGGGCGCCTTACCGGAGAAACGGGTGTCGCACTTTCGACCCTGGGCCCGGGAGCTACCAATCTGGTCACCGCCGCGGCTTACGCCCAGCTTGGCGCGATGCCCATGCTGATGATTACCGGCCAGAAGCCCATCCGCACCCACAAGCAAGGCATGTTTCAGCTGGTCGACGTGGTCGACATGATGCAACCGCTGACCAAATACACCCGGCAGATCGTGTCGGCGGCCACGATTCCGGCGCGCATCCGCGAAGCGTTTCGCCGCTCCGAAGAAGAGCGTCCCGGCGCAGTGCACCTTGAGTTACCGGAAGACATTGCCCGCGACGAGGTGGAGGACGCCATTCTGCTTCCCACCGAATACGCGCGGCGTCCATCGCCCGACGATGCGGCGCTGGTGCAGGCCGCCGAAGCGATCAGCAACGCGAAGCATCCCATTCTGATGATTGGCGCCGGCGCCAACCGCCAGCGCACGGCAGTCGCCTTGCGCACCTTCATCGACAAACTCGGTATCCCATTCTTCACCACGCAAATGGGCAAAGGTGTGGTCGATGAAGATCATCACCTGTGGCTTGGAAACGCTGCGCTATCGGCTGGCGACTTCGTTCACCGCGCCATCGATGCCGCCGACGTCATCATCAATGCCGGTCACGATGTGGTGGAAAAGCCGCCGTTCTTCATGACGCGTGGGCGGCGCACGGTGATCCACATCAACTTCTCCTCCGCCGAAGTGGATACGGTTTATTTCCCGCAAATCGAGGTCGTCGGCGACATTGCCCACACCATCGAGCGGCTGACCGATGCGCTGAGTAAGCAGGAGCATTGGGATTTCGATTTCTTCGACAAAGTGCGCGACGCGTTCCACAAGCAGCTCGCCGAGCACGCCGACGATCCGCGATTCCCCATGCATCCCGTGCGTATCGTCGACGACACGCGCAAGTACATGCCCGATGACGGCGTGCTCTGTCTCGACAATGGCATGTACAAGCTCTGGTATGCGCGCTACTACGAAGCGCGCCAACCCAACACCGTTTTGCTGGATAACGCCTTGGCGACGATGGGCGCGGGTCTACCGTCGGCGATGGCCGCGAAAATGGTTTATCCCGAACGCAAGGTGCTGGCGATCTGCGGCGACGGCGGCTTCATGATGAACGCGCAAGAGCTGGAAACGGCCGTGCGTCTGAAGCTCGACCTGGTGATACTGCTCTTGCACGACGACGCCTTTGGCATGATCCGCTGGAAACAGGCCGACATGGGATTTGCCGATTTCGGCATGGAATTCGGCAATCCTGACTTCGTGAAGTTTGCCGAAGCCCACGGCGCGCACGGCCACCGCCCGGGACGCGCCGACGACTTCCTTCCTACGCTGAAACGCGCCTACGACCAAGGCGGCGTGCACCTTATCGATCTCGCCATCGACTATTCCGACAACCATCGTGTGCTCGACGAAGAAATTCGCCGCCTGAGCGCTGCCGTTTGATATCCGGGAGTGACCGTGCTCGAGAAAACCTACCCTTACTATCTTGCCAATCAACCGCAGACGTCCAAGACCATGATGGACGTGTTGGATAAATACAGCGGCAAAGTCGCCACGCGCGTGGCCGTACCGGACGACAGCGCTACCGAAAAAGCCATCAAGGCGGCCGTGAAGGCTGCCGGCCCGATGAAAGATTTCCGGCCATGGGCGCGACAAGCCGTATTGCAACATTGTGCAAAACGCTTCGAAGAGCGTCGTGACGAACTGGCCATGGCCCTGTGCATCGAGGCAGGCAAACCGATCAAGGATTCCGCCGGCGAGGTGACGCGGCTGATCGAAACCTTTCGCATCGCGGCAGAGGAGTCGGTGCGCATTAACGGCGAAACGCTGAATCTGGAGCTTGCCTCGCGATTGGATGGCTATCACGGCTACACCAAGCGCGTACCGCTCGGCCCGGTGTCTTTCATCACGCCCTTCAATTTCCCGCTCAATCTTGTTGCGCACAAAGTAGCGCCGGCGATCGCAGCCGGATGTCCGTTTGTGTTGAAGCCTTCGGAAAAGACGCCAATCGGCGCGTTGATCATCGGCGAAATTCTCGCCGAGACCGATCTGCCCAAGGGCGCATTCTCGGTGCTCACACTCGACGGCAAGCACGCCACGCCGCTGGTCGAAGACGAACGCCTGAAGCTGCTTTCGTTTACCGGCGGACAGATCGGCTGGGATCTAAAAGCCAAGGCCGGACACAAAAAGGTAACGCTCGAACTGGGCGGCAACGCGGCGTGCATCGTTGATGCCGATCAGAAATCGCGCATGGATAAGGTAATCGAGCGGCTGATTTTCGGCGCCTTCTATCAATCCGGACAAAGCTGCATCAGCGTGCAGCGCATCTACGCGCATGCATCGATTTACGACGAGTTGAAAAAACGTCTCGTCGACGCGGTGAAACAACTCAAGGCCGGCGATCCGAAGAAGAAAGACGTATTCCTCGGTCCGATGATCGACGAAGCCGCAGCAGAACGCCTCGAAGGCTGGATCAAAGAGGCGCACAAGGCCGGCGGAAAGATCCTGTGCGGCGGTAAACGCAAGGGCAACATGCTCGAAGCCACGCTGATGGAAGGCGTCCAGCGCGATGCGAAGGTCAATCGCATGGAAGCCTTTGGACCGTTCGCGTTACTTGCACCGTTCAAGCGCATCGACGACGCCATCGCCATGGTCAACGATTCCGACTTCGGTTTGCAGGCCGGCATCTTCACCGACAGTCTCGATCACGCCATGCGTGCGTGGAACAATTTGGAGCAAGGCGGCGTGGTGGTCAACGACGTGCCAAGCTTTCGCGTGGACAACATGCCCTACGGCGGCATCAAGCTATCGGGCGTCGGACGCGAAGGTGTGCGCTACGCCATTGAAGATATGACGGAGGTTCGACTGATGGTGATGCGCGAACTTTAGCGCGCATCCACCCCACATACCTCATCGGCAACCTGCCGCAGCCGATTCACATCGCGCAGCGGCGGCGCGCCGTGCTGACGGCTGTATTCGCGACTGAATTGGGAAGGGCTCTCGTAGCCGACGCGATGCGCAGCAGTGGCCACATCGCAACCTTCCGTCAACAACAAGCGACGCGCTTCATGCAGGCGCAACAGCTTTTGATATTGCAACGGACTCATTGCCGTGATTTGACGAAAGTGGTGATGCAGCGACGAGGCGCTCATGTTCACCCTGTTGGCCAGATCGCCAATGCGCAACGGCCGGTTGTAGTGCTCCTTGAGCCACTGGATAGCGCGTGCAATCTGCTGACTCTGACTGCCCGAGGTGGCAATTTGCGCCAGGCGCGCGCCCTGCTCTCCCGTCAACAACCGATAGATGATCTCGCGTTCGATCAGCGGTGCTAGCAAAGGCATATCCGCGGGTGAATCGAGTAAGCGCACAAGACGCAGCAACGGATCGAGAAGCTCGTTGTTCAACGGGCTCAACGCCAGTCCGCGCGCCGTCGCGACGGCGTGCTTGGCAAGTTTCACGTCCGATAGCCATTCGCTGATACGAACCGGGTCGAGTCGCAGCGTGAGGCACAGGCATGGCTCCCTGGACGACGCACGCATCACTTGCGCCGATACCGGTACATCGATGGAGCTGATCAGGTAGTGCCCGTTTTCCTGTTCCAGCCGCTCATCGCCCAGCAAGATGTGCTTGCTGCCTTGTAGCAAGACGCCCAGGCACGGCTCATACATCGCACAGGTGCGGTCGCTTGGCGCGTCGGCCCGGAAGAATGAAAGCCCAGGCCACGCGGTCCGAGTGACCCCTTCGGCCTGAGCGTATCGTTCAACGAGGGCTGTCAATTCCTCGCGGCCGGGCTCCAGACGAGGAAAGGCTTCAATGGGCTTGAGTTGGCTATTCATAGGGATAAACAGGCCATCACGGGGAAGGGACAGATTGCCTGTTCCTGCGGACGATGGCGAGTGCTTGGGCAAAGTGGCGCAGGATCGGGCAAGTATCGAGCAGTAATCGACTACCCCGTTACAGATGCACTACGCATACTTGTCCTCTGTTCGCTCCCCATCCCCTCAGGAGATATCCATGGTTCAGAGCATTCGTGGTTACGCCGCTCAATCGGCCACCGCGCCGCTGGCATCCCATCGCTTCGAACGGCGCGACCCGCGCCCCGATGACGTCGTGGTCGACATCCTGTATTGCGGCGTCTGCCATTCCGATATCCATACAGCCCGTAACGAATGGGGTGGCAGCAGGTATCCGGTCGTGCCGGGGCACGAGATCATCGGCCGCGTGGCGTCGGTCGGCGACAAAGTCACCAAGTTCAAGGTCGGCGATATGGTCGGCGTGGGTTGCATGGTCGACTCCTGCCAGCATTGCGACGCTTGCGACCAGGGGCTGGAGCAGTACTGCAAGGAATTCCCAACCTTCACCTACAACAGCGTCGATCGTCACGACCGGCTACCCACGTACGGTGGTTATTCCGAGCGCATCGTATCGACGGAAAAATTCGTGCTGCGTATTCCGGATGGTGTGGATCCGAAAGCTGCCGCGCCGCTGCTTTGCGCGGGTATCACCACATGGTCGCCGCTACGTCACTGGAAGATCGGCAAAGGCCACAAGGTCGCCATCGTCGGTCTCGGCGGCCTAGGACATATGGGTTTGAAATTTGCCAAGGCGATGGGTGCTGATGTCACACTGTTCACGCGCTCACCCGACAAGGAAGAAGAAGCGCGTCGTCTCGGTGCCGATCACGTAGTGCTTTCCACCGATCCGAAGCAAATGGAAGCCGTGGGCCATTCGTTTGACTTCATTCTCGATACCGTACCGCACCAGCATGACCTCAATCCTTATCTGGCCACACTGAAGCTCGATGGCGTGCATGTACTGGTGGGACTGGTGGAACCGATCGAACCGCCGGTGCATGCGGGCGGTCTGATCTTCGGTCGTCGCTCCGTGGCAGGCTCGTTGATCGGCGGCATTGCCGAAACGCAGGAAATGCTCGATTTCTGCGCCAAGCACGGCATCGTCTCCGATATCGAGATGATCAATATTCAGGACATCAACGAGGCGTACGCACGCATGCTCAAGAGCGATGTGCGCTACCGTTTTGTGATCGATATGGCGTCGCTGAAGAAAGAAGCCTGAGGTTTGCTTTAGTAAACGAACGGCCGGGTGTGCGTTGCACATCCGGCCGTTTTTGTTTGATCAGGCCGCGCCGTATCGGCTCGGTGGTGGCGCGTTCCATCCCATCACGCTGTAGAGGCGATATGTCAGCACGCCGACGTATTCGTGCAGGGCAATGTCCGTGAGCATCATGTTCCATGCGTTCGGTAGCCACGTGAGGCGCACATCAGCGTAGTCACCGCGCACAGGAATCGGGGTCATTCCAAAATGCGCGAAGAATGCCAACGCTCGATCCAGGTGCACGGCCGAGGTAACGAGCACGACACGTTGCGGTTGATAAGCATTGAGCAACGGCTGCACGAATTGCGCGTTCTGCCATGTGTTCATGCTGCGCGCTTCGAGAATCAGATCGGGCTGATCCACACCCATCGATTGCAAGATCGCAGCGTAAGCATCCGCTTCCGGCATGCCGTTGTGATAGGCATCCCCGCCGCTTACCACCAATTTGCAGTTACCGCCTGCCTGTTTGCATGAACGATAAAGCGCATACGCCTCGATAATCCGTCCGTTGGCAAAAATATCGGGTTCGACGTGATCGGTCACTGCAACGCGAGCCGTCCCCGCGCCAAGCAGAACAATCGCATTGCGTTGCGTCCAAGTGATGTCCGGCCGCACGGCATAAGGCGATTGCAGGTGAATCAGCAGCCACTTGGGTAATGGACCGCACGCCGAAACGAGGACGAGCGCGAGCGTCAGGCCGTAAAGCGCCCATTGGCATCGTCGCCAGTGGAAACGACCTAAAATAAATCCGATCAGCACAAGTACCAACAACCACAGGATCAACATGCGCAGCCATCCACATGGAAAGCACGCAGCCTAGCGCAAGCGCCGCACCTACGCTTCCCCTAACCTATGCAACATGACTCACACGCTGCACACACTGGCTGCTGCCGCCAGCTATAACGAAGACATCCGCAAAAGCCGTTTTCTGGCGCAAGCGGCGCCGGCCGATACACCACAGCAGGCGTTGTCGTATGTGCAGCAGGTCAGCGACGTGTCCGCCACGCACAACTGCTGGGCATACCGCATCGGACAGGACTATCGCTTCAACGATGACGGCGAACCAGGCGGCACCGCCGGACGCCCCATCCTGCAGGCGATCGAGGGACAAGGCATGGACCGAGTCGCGGTGGTCGTAACTCGCTGGTACGGCGGTATCAAGCTCGGTGCCGGCGGGCTTGCGCGCGCCTACGGTGGAACGGCAGCGGAATGCCTACGACTGGCTCAGCGCGCGCCCATCGTAACGATGGTCCGTCTTGGTGTGCGATGTGATTTCTCCGAC
>NZ_DATHMR010000197.1:0-19781 GCF_035486915.1 Dyella sp.
TCGACTAGCGCGAGGCGACAGCGAGACGTGCGCGCACCGCGCGCTGCTCTGGCTCTTAAACCGGGGCCCCGTAGAGCGCGGCGAACGGGTGAAGGAAAGCCCGAAGGGTGGCTGGCATGGATGCCAGCCAGTTTTTCGCCAGCACAGGACGTGCTGTCGAAAAACCCCGTAACCCGTTCGCGCACCCGTAGGGCGCGCTCTCCGGGGTGTCCTTTCTTTTGGTTACTTTTCTTGACTCCGGGCATCCATGCCCTACGCCCTTCGGGCCAGCTTCGCTGTTCGCACACGCTCCTGCGTGTGCGCGGGCAAGCAAAGAAAAGTAACTCGGCCGCCGGCAGGCGGGCGAAACGCCCGCCGCGCAGGCGAGCAATCTGGCGACAACGCGAAACCCAACGACAAAGTCACTGGATGACCAGCTTCGCTGTTGTAAAACGCCTCCAGCCTTCGCTGGAATGACGAAATTGGGGCGGAGTCGCAAATCCGGCGATCACGCAAAAAAAATAAAAGAAAACCCCTAAAGTTCCCAAACCCGCCGCCGATACTCATCCTCAAGTCCTGCGCAAACCCGCGATGCAGCGCACCGCCGGACCGAGGAGCCCAGCGTGATCATCCAGCCAACTAGCGTCGCCGCACTGACCTGGCTCGGTGCCGCCGCCGGTGCCAGCTCAGAAGGCTGGCGCATCGGCAGCGTGCTGTCTGCGCGCCCCCTCGGCTTTAGCCAGGAAGGTCTCATGGTGATGCAAATCGGTAGCCTTACCGTTGCCGCCGAAGCGCCCGGTTCCAAACAACTCCCACAACAATTTCAGGTCCGTGTGCTGAGCCTGGGCGCACAGCCGCAGTTGGAAGTGATCGGCGGGATGGATACCCACCCGGACAACAGCGTCAACCAGGCGTTACGCGAACTTCTACCGCAACAGAACGGTTACGCGCCCCTGCTCGCGACGGTAAACACGCTGTCGCAATGGAGCGTCGTGCGCCAACTTCCGACTGACTTGCGTTCGGCGCTCGCCCTGCTCGAACACAGCATGAGCACGCCGGAAGAAGTTTCCACGCCGGAAGGCTTACGCATGGCGGTCAATCGCAGCGGTCTGTTCCTGGAATCGCAACTGGCACAGGCTCCCGCCACCGACGTAACGACGGCGCACGACGATATGAAAGGCGCGCTGTTGCGCCTGGTCGCGATTCTCAAAGGCCAGCCGTTGGCGAGCGAAGGCAACGATGTCGAAATCGATCCGCCGCTGCTCTATCGCGGCGTGATACCCCAAGGACGTTTTTACTTGCCGCCGGAGTTGGCTCAGACCAACGAGGCGACCGATTTTCTGCCACGTCTTTACACCGATGCACAAGCCGCGCTGGCGCGCCTGGAAGTCGCACAATTGCAAGCCACACCGGCACACTGGACGGTGGAAATCCCCGTGCAGGACGCCGACGGCGCAGACGTGTTGCAGCTGTTGCTCAAACAACAGCACTCCGAACAGGGTGAAAGCTGGACGTTCGGTTTTTCGCTGGATCTGCCGTCACTCGGACCCATCGTGGGCGAATTGCAATTGCGCGGCTTGCGACTCTCCGTTCGGTTGTGGACGCAGCATCGCGACACCGCCGACCGACTGGAAAGCGAATTTGAAAACTTCCGCACGCGGCTCAACGCGACGGGATTGTTCCTCGACCAGCTGAGCTGTCAGGTCGGGCTTCCCCACGCTGGCAACAGCGTCAGCGCGGTTTTTCTGAAGGCGACCGTATGAGCCCACCGCTGCTGCCATCGCCACAGCGCAAAGTCGTGCTTCGCCTGTCGGGCGGCGACAACGTTTCTTCGTCGCAACTGAATACCGGCAACATCGACAATCTTCTCAAGCACGCGCGCGCACTGGGCTTGCCGCTGCACGGCGATCCGCAGATCGCCGCCGTGCTTGCATCGTTGCGCATGAATGCCGATGTGCCGCCACTGCTTTATGCCGCGGCTGCAGCCATGCTTGCCGGCATCTACGACGCCGCGAAAAAGACGTAATGCCCGATCACGCGCGCTTGGCGTGAAGTCGCAGCATCAACTCCGCTTCGTTGCGCGATAGACCACAGCGCAACATCAGTTGATCCAGATCGCTGCCATCGCGCGCCATGAGTTGCGCGAGCTCATAGTTGTTCGTCGCAGCTTGCTGATTCGCGGACGCCGTCATCTGGATCGCACGAATCTCGACTGAACGCTTCGGCGCATCGGTTTTCTGCGTGCCCTGTTCGAGCTGATTCAGCCGGTGATCGATCTTATTCAGTGCGTTGACGATCATCAACGCAGGAATGCCGCCGGCCTCGCTTTCTTTCAGTGTCAGCACGCGCTGCAAACGACGACGCTGACCCCACAACAAGGACAGCGTGGCGATCTGAAGCACAACCAGCGCGATAACGATCGCTTCAAGCCACATGCTGCAACTCCTGTTTGAGGCGACAGAGGCGTAGTACATCAAGTAATGCTACAAAACCACCTTGCCAGCCCATGACGGCGTGAACCGGATCGTCGACACGACCGGAACGCGCAGGTGGCAGCTCGATGGTATTGACATCGGGCTGCAATAAATCGCCCACCGCATCCACGCGCAAACCAATGCGATGCGCATCGTGTGCGAACACCACGATGCGTGTCGACGCTGCATCCACCGGCGCATGCGTGTTGAGACCAAGACGGCGGCGACCATCCATCACCGGCACGATGTTGCCGCGCAGATGACAAATGCCCAGAAGATCCTCCGCAGCACCAGGCACCGGCGTCGGTTCGCTGTCGCGGATCACTTCGCTCACTTGGCTCAGCAGCACGGCGTAATGCTGGCCGTCCAGCTGAAAGGACAGCCAAGGCTCACGCGAAATCGCCTCGATGTTGGGAACCAGACTCATGTGCTGCCGTTATCCCTTGCTGTCGGGTGCCGCCAAATGCGGTGACGTATCGATGACCGGTGGCGTCACAATCGTCGCCACCGGCACTATGATTTTGGGAGCAGGAATCGTGCCAGCAGGAGTCGCGGGAGGCGCTGAAATGGCGGCTGCCGTCACAATCGGCGCAGCGGCTGTCGATGAGGCAGCCGGTGTGGACGTCGCGGCGGTTTCATCGTCGCTGCTGTCCGTTTCGGTATCGGCCGTCGTGTTGATTGCATCGCTGTTGGTATAGAAGCGGCGGGGGCCCGCCTTATCGCTCAACACGACTACCAACACGCGACGGTTTTTATTGCGGCCGTCTTCGCTTTCGTTGTCGGCAGCGGGGCGATACTGCCCCCAACCCACAATACCCAGGCGCTCCGGATCGACACCATGCTGGGAGAACAATCGGGCGACGCTCGCAGCACGCGCGGCCGATAGCTCCCAGTTCGAGGGGTAGGTGTTCGTATCAATCGGCACGTCGTCGGTATAACCCTCCACGCGCAGCGGATTGGCGAACGGCGCCAGAATGTCGCCCAGATTGGTCAGCACGCTGTTCGCCGAGGGCGACAACGTTGCCACACCGCTGGGAAACAGAATATCCGTGCGGATTTCGATCTCCAGCCAGTTCGGCGTACGTCGCACGACGACCAGATTCTTGTCGATCAATGGCTGCAGCGCATGTTCGACTTCACTACGAATGCGCTCAAGATTTTGCTGCTCTTCGGTGAGCTTTTCGTTGGCCTTGTCCGGTGTCTGCTGCGAGAGCGGCGCCGGCGTAATGTGTTCCTTGAGTTCTGGCAACAGGATCTGCGGCAACGGCGAGCGCGGAATCGGCACAGGTTTGTTGGTCGGCACCGGCGTGCTCGATTGCGGCGAGTTCGGTGTGATCGGCGTGATGACCGAACGCGAACCGTTGAACGCTGAGGAAATGGCCTGCGCCAGCGCGCGATACTTCGTTGTGTTGACGCTGGACATGGCATACAACACCACAAACAGCGCGAGCAGCAGCGTCAGCAAGTCTGCATAGGGAATGACCCACGCTTCGTGGTTGACGTGGTCCTCGTGTTTGTGACGCCGCCTCATACGAGGTAACCCTGCAGCTTGTTTTCGATCTGTCGCGGGTTATCGCCCTGGGCAATCGAGATCAGGCCTTCGATGAGAATTTCGCGCACTTGCGTCTGCTTGTTGATCAGCGACTTCAGACGCGCACCGATCGGCAGCAACAGCAAGTTGGCGAGACTGATGCCGTAAATGGTAGCGACGAATGCGGCCGCAATACCGTGACCGAGCTTGGCCGGATCGGTGAGATCGCGCATCACCGCCATCAGGCCGAGCACCGCACCGATGATGCCCATCGTCGGCGAATAGATGCCGCCCTGCTCGTAGACTTTGGCCGCGTGCAGATCGACCTGCTCGCGCGTTTCCACTTCCAGTTCCAGCACGCCGCGAATCGCTTCCGGTTCGCTGCCGTCCACCAGCAACTGTAAGCCTTTTTTGACGAAGGGATCTTCTTCGGCATCGATGTGCGGTTCGAGGCCAAGCAAACCCTGGCGACGCGAGATTTCGCTCCAGCCAATCACGCGGCTGATGAGATCGGACGGATGAACGACAGGTGGCCGGTACACCATCGTCAGCATGCCAATCGCACGCTTGAGCACCTTACCCTGCGTATGCAGCAGCAATGCGGCGATGGTGCCGATGAACACGATCACGAACGCAGCCGGGTTCCACAGGGCCGAAACATCGGTGCCTTTGAGGATGGCGCCAACAATCAACACCGCAAAGGCGAGGATCGTGCCGATGATGCTTACGATATCCATATCAGGCAGGCACCTTTAACGACGGAAGCAGCGGTCCACCCTCCTGCGACAGCGCAGCGAGATCCAGCACCAGCGCAAGACGGCCGTCACCGGTGACGGTGGCGCCAGCGACGCCGGGAATGCCTTCGAATAACGGACCCAACGGCTTGACCATGACGTCTTCGCGACCAAGCACTTCATGCACGAGACAACCCAGGTGCATGTGTCCGACGTGCAACACGACAACATGGCTCCCGCTCGATTCCTTCACACCCGCCCATGTACCGAGATCGCCAAGCACCAGCGCGCGACCACGATGCGCGGCAACGCGGCGGCCATCAAGCATGTGATCATGCTGCGGATTGAGTTCGAACACTTCGCTGACGTTGCCAAGCGGTAACGCAAACAAGCGATCGCCCGAGCGCACCATCAGCACGCGCAGGATCGCGAGCGTCAGCGGCACGGTGAGTTCCAGCGTGCTGCCATGTCCCAAGCGCGAATGCACTTGCAGCGTGCCGCCGAGTTCGGCGACGCGCGTCTTCACCACATCCATGCCGACGCCGCGGCCAGAGATATCGGAAATCTGCGCGGCGGTGCTGAAGCCGGGACGGAAAATCAGTTCGTAGCATTCGACTTCGGACAGGCGTGCTGCCTGCGTCGCATCGATGATGCCTTTTTCAATGGCCTTGCGGCGAAGCACTTCCGGGTCCATGCCGCGACCATCGTCGCTCACGGAAATCACGATGCGCTCGCCACGCTGGCTGGCTGAAAGCCTGACCTTGCCTTTGCGCGGCTTGCCTGCACGGTCTCGCCCGGCCGGGTCTTCCAGACCGTGATCGACGGCATTGCGCAGAAGATGAACCAGCGGATCGGCAAGCGCTTCGACCAGACTGCGATCGAGATTAGTGTCTTCGCCTTCCTGGATCAGCTCGATCTCTTTGCCGAGCTGACGCGCGAGATCGCGCACGATACGCGGAAAGCGCTGGAACAAGCGGCCCACCGGCTGCATGCGCATGCCGAGCACCGCGTTCTGCAAATCGTCGGAAACGCGATCCAGATCGCCTGCCATGTTCGACAAGGCCTCGTGTTCGCTGCGTGCTGCCAGACTCAGCAGACGATTGCGCAGCAACACCAGTTCGCCTGCGCGGCTGACCAGCGTATCCAGTCGTGCCGTGTCGACACGCACGGTATTTTCTGCTTGCGGCTTGGGCGCCGCCGCAGCGCGTGCCGGTTCGGCAGCTGCCGGCGCGGGTGCAGAAGCTACAGGTGTTGCCACACCCCCAGGCGCCGCGCCTTTGCCGTGCAGGTTATCCAGCAAGGCTTCGAATTCATCCTCGCCGATTTCATGGTTGTCCTTCGATGCCGATGGCAGCGCACCGGGTGCACCGCCCTGGCCGTAGAGATTGTCGAGCAGCGCTTCGAATTCGCTGTCGTCGATATGCGACGGTTCTTCGGTCTTGGGGTGGGCGCGCTGTTGATCGAGAATCGCCTCGAATTCGGCCTCGATCGGATCGATCGCCTTCGCCGGCTGCGCTGCTTTGGCGTGTGCCGGCGGGTGCAGACGATGCAGTAACGTTTCCGGCGGAGGCGCCATCGGCACGCTGCTGGCGAGCTGCTCCATCATCACGTTAAGCAGATCGAGTGTTTCCAGCAACGCATCCATATGCGTTGCATCCAGCACGACGCGCGCATTGCGTGCGTCGTTGAGCAACTCTTCCGCGCAATGGCACAGCTGCACCATCGGGTCGACGGCAAGAAATCCCGCGCCGCCCTTGACGGTGTGGAAGACGCGAAACACGGCATTGAGCAGCTCGCTGTCGTGCGGCGAACCTTCCAGCTCGATCAGCTGTTCATTGAGCCTTTGCAGCAGATCGCCCGCCTCGAGGAGGAAGGCATCGCGCAGCTCGATGTCCAGGTTCGCATCCATCCATACCTTCCAGTCAGAATCCGAATTCGCTCAGCAGACGATCGACTTCGTCCTGGCTGTTGACCTTCGCCACTTCCACCGGCGCTTCGCGACCGGCCAGTGCACCGGTGATGCGCACCAGTTCCAGCAGCGACGATTCGACGCTCTCGATGAAATTGACGACTTTCTTGACGCGCTGACCGGCGAGGTCCTGCCACGACTGCACCAGCACCATGTCGTTGAGACCATCCGTGCAGGTACTGGCGAACACCTGCGCCTGACGTGCCAGCACGGCGGCGGGGTCGGATTCGCCCTTGCTGAAATCGAGCACCGCGACAGCGTTGGCCGACAGCGCTTCGGCCTCCGGACGCATGCGATCGACGAAATCGAGACTGCGATGCGCGGCTTTGGCGCTCATATCCAGCACTTCGGCCAGATAGTTTCGGGCGTTGGTCATGCTGTCGGGCAGACCTTCGTTGGCGAGGTCGCTGCCAAGACGGCAGACCGCACCGTGCAGGTCGCGCGCCAGCACGCCGAGCGCGCGGAACATGTGCAGTTCGCGCTGGCGCACCATCACATCCAGCGCTTGCTCGAACGCAGCGCCATCGACGCTGTTGAGCAACGCCACGACTTCGGGCGGCAGGTTTTCGCCAACCACGGCGGATGTCGTTGCGTTCATGCGGAAGCTCCACTGGCGGCCAGGCGCTCAAAGATCTTGTCCAGCTTTTCCTTCAGCGTGACCGCGGTGAAAGGCTTGACGATGTAACCATTCACGCCGGCTTGTGCGGCGGCAATGATTTGCTCGCGATTGTTTTCCGCGGTGACCATCAACACCGGCAAGCCTTTGAGCTTGGGCTCGGCGCGAATCGCCTGGAGCAATTCGATGCCGGTCATGTTCGGCATGTTCCAGTCGGTCACGACCATGTCGAAAGGACTGGCCTTCAGCATGGTCATTGCGTTATGGCCGTCGTCGGCTTCCTGGATCATCGGGTTGCTGAAACCCAGCTCGACGAGCAGGTTGCGAACGATTCGCCGCATGGTGGAGAAGTCGTCTACCACCAAAATTTTCATGTTCTTGTCCAAACGCTTATCTCCGAAAAGCTGAACGATGGGGAGGAGTGAGACGGTGTTCGTTTTTTCCTTCTCCCTCCGGGAGAAGGTGCCCGCAGGGCGGTTGAGGGCGCGGTTGACGATGCGCGTTGACGCACTGGCCGTACCCTCCTCCCGCTTGCCGGCACCCTCTCCCGACGGGAGAGGGGTTAGCGATCAAGGTGTCGTTTCATCGTTATGTCGTTCGCTCCCCATGCATATCTCAGCTGTCGCGCCAGTCACCCATGCGTGCGCGCAGCCTTACCAATGCCTGACCATGGATCTGGCACACGCGCGATTCAGTCACGCCAAGCACCAGGCCAATTTCTTTCAAGTTCAATTCCTGCTCGTAGTACAGCGACATCACCAACTGCTCGCGCTTGGGCAACATGCTGATCGCTTCAGCGAGTGCTTCGCGCAAGCCATCCTTCTCGATGCTGTCCGACGGACCGAGCGATTCGTGGTCGGCCACGTCCAGTGCACTGCCTTCGCCGCCGTCGCCGTCATCGGGCGCGGTCAGGCTGAGCAGTCGTGCGCTGGTCGCGTCGGCGAGCACCTGGTGATATTCCTCGGCACTGATGCCGAGTCGTTTCATCACTTCGGCACTGTCCGCATCCGCACCGGTTTCGTTTTCGATCTGCCGCACCACTTCGGCCACTTCGCGAACCTTGCGATGCACCGAACGGGGCGTCCAATCGGTGCGGCGCAGTTCGTCGAGCATGGCGCCACGAATGCGGATACCCGCATACGTTTCGAAACTTGCTGCGCGATCGGTCGTAAAGTTTCGCGCCGCTTCCAACAAGCCGATCATTCCTGCCTGGACCAGATCTCCTACGTCTACGCTCGGTGGCAGCCGCCCCATCAGGTGGTAGGCAATACGCCGTACGAGCGGCGCGTGCCTGCGCACCAGTTGGTCCGCATCTTCGCGTTGCAGCTGCAGATATTCCGAAGCCACGTTCATATCACCACCCCGCAGCCGGTACGCTTTGGCCACTGAAAAAAGCAATGCGGCCGAGGTCCGGGTACGCGGGTTCTCCCCATGTATCGACCGCACCTGCCAATTGCTTGAATCCCAACGCTGCGCGACTGGATGGCCACAGATCGACCACCGCGCCCTGGCGGCGAATCGCCTGACGCAACCATTCGTCGTGCGGCACCATGCCCATGTAGTCGAGCGCGACATCGAGGAAGCGGCCGCATACGCGAGCGAGTTTTTCGTACAGTTTTTTCGCGTCGCCGGCCTGGCGAACCATGTTGGCCACGACGCGGAAGCGACGGACGCCGAAGTCGTGCGCGAGAATCTTGATCAATGCGTAGGCGTCGGTGAGCGAGGCCAGTTCGTCGCAGACCACGATGACCACGTCATCGGCCGCGGCGGCGAACATCGCAACATTGTCGGCCACGCCCGCGGACGTGTCGACAATTAGAAGTTCCGGCGGCTGGATCAATTCGTCGAAAGCGCGGATCACGGCAGCGTGTTCGCCGTTACCCATCTTCGCCAGCCGGCGCACACCCGAGCCACCCGGCACGACCTTCAAACCGTTCTGCGCCGTGAGGATCAAATCCTGCAGCGTGCATTGACCTTCCAGCAAATGACCGATGTGCCGCGTCGGCGAGAGGCCAAGGTGCACGTCGATATTGGCCACGCCCATGTCGGCGTCAAGCAACATTACATCTTTTCCCGCCATGGCCATGCTCATCGCAAGGTTCACAGCGACAGTTGTCTTGCCTACGCCGCCTTTGCCACCCGCCACTGCAATAGTGCGCGTGATGCGGCGTTTCTGCGGCACCCGGCGCAGGCTCGCGGCCTGGTGATAGATGTCGCGCTCTTCCCGTTGCGACGGCGTCGGGGAAGAAAAAAGATTTTGCAAGCCTGCTGCCTGATTCACTTGCATCGCCTCGCTCATAGTCCTGCCACTACCATGCCGAATTTATCGGCCATATCCAGATCGTCGCTGCCCGGCCCCAATCGGCGCTGCGCCTGCGCGGCACGGCACACGAGGGTGCGCGCGTCGGCGGCGCTGATGTCTTCGGGAACGCGCTGCCCATCCGTCGTGCAATCCAGCGGAATGCGGTGACGGATCAGCACGGAAAGCACACCGCCCAGGCTCGGCGCTTCGTCGAGCTTGGTGACGATGCATGCACTCAGCTGCAGCGGCAGATAAGCGCGCACCGATTCATCCAGCGCGGAGGCCTGTGCATTTGCCGCAAGCACCAGACAGGCGCGCAGCTTGGCGGTGCCGTGTGTACCTGCTTCGCGCAGCACATCCATCTGCTGTTGCAGACGAGGATCGTTGCCCGACACACCTGCCGTATCGACCAACACAGTGTGGTGATCGCGCAACAGATGCAGCGTCTGCGCCAGACCGGCTGCGTCGTACGCGGGATACACGCGCACACCGAGCAGACGGCCGTAATGTTCAAGCTGCGCGGCGGCACCGATGCGGTAATGATCGGTGCTGACCAGCGCGACCTTGCTCGGGCCGTGGTTCATCACCGCGCACGCAGCAAGCTTTGCAATCGTGGTCGTTTTGCCGACACCCGTGGGGCCCACCAGCGCGGTGACGCCTGCGCCTTCGGCAAGACGACGGCCGCTGACTTTCAAGCTGCGGCTCAACAAACCCAGCGGCAGATAGCGCGCCTGGTCGAGGTTGATTTCTTCGGGCAATTCGTCGATGAGCTGACGTGCGACGTCGGTATCGATGCCCAGGCGGCTCATGTCGCGCAGCACGCGGGCGCGCATCGGACTGCGGCGCTCCATGTCATTCCACGCCAGGCTGGATAGTTGCTGTTCGAGCAACTGACGCAGGCCGCCGAGTTCGTTGCGCATGCGCGCGGTTTCCAGCACGCTCTGTTCCACGATCGGTTGCAGCATCGCCACTTCGCTCGGCGGAACCGGCGGCGGCGGCGGTGTGGCAGTACGCACTTCCGCAGCGACTACGCGTGTTTCAGGTGCGGCGGCACGCGGTTCGCGCGCAATCTCTTTCAGGCGATCTTTCGCACTTTCCTTGATCGGTTCTTTTTTCGGCGCTTCTTTCTTCGGCGCTTCGGCAACAGCGGCCTTTGCTTCGGGCGCAGGAGTGGGAGCGCCGTGACGCGCAGCTTCGCGCATCAGCGATTCGTCGTAATCCACCGCAGCAATGATCTCGATGCCATCTTCAAGACGGCGCGTGGAGAGGATCACCGCATCGGCGCCCTGCTCCGCGCGAACGTCACGCATGGCCTGGCGCATATCGGAAGCCAGGAACCGTTTGATCTTCATGCTTCACTCCCGGCACGAGCCACGGATGTCGCGTGTGACTGCTCAGTTTTCACGCTGTGGTGTTTCATCCGTTGCTCCATGACTTGCGCGTTGCGTGTGCGGTGTTTGTGGTTGTCTTGTTCGTCGTTGCAGTGATGCGATGCTCAGCGCCCGATGGCTTGCACGAGTCGTACTCGGCGGTTGTCAGGCACTTCGTTGTAAGCCAACACATGCAGGTTCTGGGCCACGTGGCGCGTGAAGCGGGAGAGCCATGGACGCAACTGCGGCTGCACCAACATCACTGCCGGTTCACCGCTGACCTCCTGCCTGCGCGCCGCCTCGGCAACGCTCTGCTGCAGGCGGTCTGCAAGACCCGGCTCCACGGCGGCACCAGCGGCACCACTGCTTGAGAGGGATCCGAGCAAGATCTGTTCCAGCTCCGGCGCCAGCGTCAGAACGGGGATTTCCGTGCCCAACCCCGCGATTTCCTGGACGATCTGGCGGCCCAGGGCCACGCGCACATGGGCGGTCAGGGCGCCGGGATCCTGACTCTGGCCGGCGTGCTCCGCCAAAGACTCGACGATGGTCCGCATATTGCGGATCGGCACCCGCTCGGCCAGCAGGTTTTGCAGGACTTTGACCACCACACCCAGCGACAGGCGCTTGGGAACCAGGTCTTCCACCAGCTTGGGCGCGCTCTGGGCAAGACGGTCGAGCAACTGCTGCACGTCCTGGTGACCGAGCAGTTCGTGCGCGTGGTTCTGCAGGATGTGCGACAGATGCGTGGCGATAACCGTCGCCGGATCGACCACGGTGTAGCCCAACCCCTGCGCGTGATCGCGCTGGTTGTTCTCGATCCACACCGCTTCCAGTCCAAAGGCCGGATCGCGCGTGGCCACGCCTTGCACGGTGCCGTGCACGCGGCCGGGATTGATCGCTAGATGACGCTCGGTATAAACCTCCGCCTCGCCCATCGGCACGCCCATCAGTGAGATGCGATAGGTGTTGGGGCCAAGATCCAGGTTGTCGCGGATATGCACCGGCGCCACCAGGAAACCCAGCTCCTGCGACAACTTGCGGCGCACCGATTTGATGCGCGCCATCACTTCGCCGCCCTGATTCTTGTCGACCAGCGGAATCAGGCGATAACCCACTTCCAGGCCAATCGGATCGACGCTGGCGACGTCTTCCCAACCCAGTTCCAGACGTTCGGCCGCTGCCGGCGCCGGTAGCGCTTCGGTCGATGCCTGGGCCAGACGCTCTTTCGCTTCCTGTTCGCGCCGAATCATCATCCACGCCGCGCCACCGCAGGTGCTGGCGAGCAACAGGAATGCGATGTTCGGCATACCCGGAATCAGGCCCATCACCGCGAGTACGACACCGGCAACGGCCAGTGCGCGCGGCTGCGCGAACACCTGCCCGACCATCTGCTTGCCCATGTCCTGCGACTTGGACACGCGCGTGACGATCACGGCCGTTGCAATCGACAGCATCAGCGACGGCACCTGTGCAACCAGGCCATCACCGATGGTAAGCAGCGTGTAGGTGCGTGCCGCTTCCGCAGCGCTCAAGCCGTGCTGCAGCACGCCGACGAAAAAGCCGCCGACGATGTTGATCACCAGAATCAGAATACCCGCGGTGGCGTCGCCGCGAACGAACTTCGACGCACCGTCCATCGAGCCGTAGAAATCCGCTTCTTCGCGCACTTCCTGACGGCGCTCGCGCGCCTGCTCCTGCGTGAGGAGACCCGCGTTGAGATCGGCGTCGATCGCCATCTGCTTGCCGGGCATCGAATCCAAGGTGAAGCGCGCAGTCACTTCGGACACGCGCGTGGCACCCTTGGTGATCACCACAAAGTTGATGATCATCAAGATCGTGAACACCACCAGACCGACGGCAAAATTGCCGCCGATCACGAACTCGCCGAACGCTTCGATCACCTTGCCCGCCGCGCCGGGACCATCGTGGCCATGCAGCAGCACCACGCGCGTGGATGCGATATTGAGCGCCAGTCGCAACAACGTGGCCATCAGCACGACCGTCGGGAACGCGGCGAATTCCAGCGGCCGCATTACATAGACCACCGCCAGCAGAATCACCAGCGACAGCGCGATGTTGAAGCTGAAGAGGATATCCAGCACGAACGGCGGCATCGGCAGCATCAGCATCGCCAGCATCACCAGCATGGCGATAGGCGCACCGATACCGCGCCGGCTTACTGATTTGAAGGTATCCAGAGCGCTTGCTGTGGCCATGCTGTTCAATCCTGAGAATTACGGTTCGCGGTAGCGTCCCTGAAGTTCCGGATCGATATCCGGCTTCGGAACCGTCGGAGCCGGGCCACCATGCTGCGTGGCCTGCTTCAACTGATAGACATAGGCCAGGATCTGAGCGACCGCTACGTACAGCGCCGCCGGGATTTCTTGCCCAAGCTCAGTCGTTGCATACAAAGCGCGTGCCAACGGCGGCGCTTCGACCAGAGGAACGTTGTGGGCCGCTGCAACTAGGCGAATTTGCTGGGCAATTACGTCAACGCCCTTCGCCACCACGCGCGGCGCGCGCATGCGAGCGTCGTCATAACGTAACGCGACGGCAAAGTGCGTCGGGTTTACGACGATCACATCGGCCTTGGGCACTTCCTGGATCATGCGGCGCCGGGCGATCTGGATCTGCATCGAGCGGATGCGGCCCTTGAGCTGCGGACTGCCTTCCATGTCCTTGTGTTCGTCCTTCACTTCCTGCTTGGTCATGCGATTGCGGCGACCGTAATCGATACGCTGCCACACAGCATCCGCGCCGCCGATCAACGCAAGTACCACGGCAAACAGCATCGCAGCGTGCGCGACCAGTGTGAGTGACTGACCGACGCCCGCGTCGATCGATCCGCGTCCCGTCGCCATGACATCGGGTATGTCATGACGCACTAGCAACACCATCGCACAGCCGATAAACGCAACCTTGAGCAGCGACTTCGCCAGCTCGATCAGACCTTTGAGCGCAAAGAGCTTGCCAAAACCGGCGATGGGATCGAGCCGCTCGAACTTCGGTATCAGCGCTTCGGAGCTGAAGTTGAGACCCCCGATGGCGACAGTCGCGCCGATCGCGGCCATCAGCGTTGCCGCAAACACTGGCGTAAGGATGGCCAACACTTCGCGCAGCACCTGATAAAGCACACGCGACGGGAGGTGATCGCTGAACAACGCTTCGCGCGAATAGCTCAGCCCGAATGCGTAGATGTTGTGCATGTGCGCGTACATCTGCGAGCTGTTCGCCAGCAGTACCGAGGCGCCTGCCAGCACGACGAGCGCACCGGACAGATCGCGCGATCGGGGAACGTCGCCTTTTTCGCGCGCGTCCTGGAGTCGTTTGTCTGACGCTCGTTCGGTTTTATCTTCGTGTTCGGCACCCTCAGCCATGGGCTACACCCTGGCTGAGCGAAGCCCCTCTCCCGACCGAAGCCCCTCTCCCTTTGGGAGAGGGGTTGGGGTGAGGGTACGCACGAAGCGCGACGATGATGTCTCGCGCAAAACTCCCACCGCGCGCGCTGATCGCACCCTCACCCGCCTGCCGGCACCCTCTCCCGAAGGGAGAGGGATTCACTGAGCTGGATTGCGTAACAACTTGCCGCATCATCACATTCCCGCCAGATGCCGCATCAAAGTCCACCCTGCGGTTTGCAGGGAAGCATAAGCACTGGCGAGTCCACGCAGTGCCAGCCACAAGGCGATGAAACCCATGCAGAGGGTGATCGGAAAGCCGACCGAGAACAGATTCATCGACGGCGATGCACGGCTAGTCGCGGCAAAGCCGATATTCACCAGCAGCAACGCCGTCATCGCCGGCAATGCCACGCGCAACGCGCCGGAGAAAAGATCGCCACCCGCAGCAACCAACGCGAACAACGATTTCGTGTCCAGACCCGTCGCACCCGGCGGCAAGCTGCGAAAACTATCCGCCAACAACGAGATCACCTGCAGATGGCCATCCATCGCCAGAAACAACATCGAGACCAGTACAAGATAGAACTGACCGAGCACCGGCGAGCTGGTGTTGGTCATCGGGCTGACCAATTCGGCATAACCCAGACCCATCGCCTGCCCGATGAGAATGCCGCCGTAAGAAACCGCCTGAAAAATAAGCTGCAGCACAAAACCAATACTGGCGCCGATCAAAATCTGCGACACCATTGTCGCAACGCCAGTCGCACTGAAAAGATCCATCTGCGTGGGGGCGAGCGGCGACAACACCATCGTGATGACAACGAGCATCGCCACGCGAACGCGCGCGGGCATCACCGTTGCGCTGAAGATCGGCGCGACCATGCAGAATCCGCCCACGCGACCGAGCGCCCAGAGCATGCCGGACAGCCAATAAATCAGCGCCGACATTTCGATCGTCACTTGATCGCCCCCGGCAACCCCACAATGATGTCGTGCGTGAACTGTATGAGTGTGCGCAACATCCAAGGGCCAACGATCAGGCCCACCAGCGCCATCGCAAGCAACTTCGGAATGAAGCTCAACGTCATTTCATGAATCTGCGTGGCCGCCTGGATCACGCCCACCAGCAAACCGACAAGCAGCGCGGTCAACAGCAACGGTGCAGCCACCATCATCGCGACGTACAGCGTGTGCTGACCGAAAGTGATTACCCATTCCGGCGTCATGTATAGAAACTCCCCGCAAGCGTACCGATCAGCAACGACCAACCATCGACCATCACGAACAACATGATCTTGAACGGCAGCGAGATGATCGTTGGCGACACCATCGCCATACCCATCGACATCAGCACGCTCGCCACCACGAGATCGATGACAAGAAACGGAACAAACAACAAAAAGCCCATCTGGAATGCGGTCTTCAACTCGCTCGTTATGAACGCTGGCATGGCGACGCGGAACGGCACGTCTTCCTTGCTTGCATAGGGCTGATCTTTCGCCAGACGCGTGAAGAGCTGCAGATCCGCATCGCGCGTCTGATCGAGCATGAAGCGCTTGAACGGCGCAGCGGCGGCCGGAATCGCCTGATCTGCGCTCATCGTGTGATCCATGTAGGGCTTGACGCCATCCTGATACGCACGATTGAGTACCGGTGACATCACGAACATCGTGAGAAACAGCGCCAGCCCGAGCAACACCTGATTGGGCGGCGTGGATTGTGTGGCGAGTGCCTGACGCAGGAAACTCAGCACGATGATGATGCGCGTGAACGACGTCATCATCAGCAACACCGCCGGCAGCATGGTGAGCACTGTCATCAGTGCGACCACCTGCAGCGAGAGACTCCAGTTCTGGCCCGAGCCGGCGTTCTGCACCGTCAATACCGGGATACCCGCTGGCGACGATGAAATAGGGGCTATCGGCGCGATCGGCGACGACGAAGCGGATGTTGTCGTCGACGAGGTGTCTGCGGCATGTGCGCCAAACGGAAGCAGCGCCAGCATCAGCAGCAAAAATGCACGACGCACGAACTTGCCGATTACTCCAACGAATCCGTCATTCCAGCGAAAGCTGGACAAGCGCAAAGCGCGCAGAACGTCCAAAGGACGGCCCCGAAGGGGTGAGCGAAGCGAATCATCCATTGACTTTGACGTTTGTGCATCCAAAGAAAAGGCACTGGATTCCAGCTTTCGCTGGAATGACGAGCGTCGAGAGGGGCTATATACGGTGACTTTCATGACTTGCGCCCCAGGCGACTCAACAACTCTGCAAACGGTGGCGTAGCTACCGGTGCCGGCGCCTGTTCCGTCGCAACCGTCCCCTCATACACATGCAATGCACGCACACCACCCGCACCGACACCAACCAGCAGGCGCTTGCCATCGGCTTCGATCAACAGCACACGTTCGCGTGCGCTGATCGACATCGACTCCACGCAACGCAAGCGACGACCACCGATAAACTGACGCGATTGCAAGCGGCGCGTGATCCACCCCGCGGCGAAAATCAACGCGATAATGCCGCCCAGACTCAGCACCACACGAATCAATTCGCCGGTCACGTTGATATCGGGCACGCTCACCATCGGCGCGCGCGCCAGGATAGCTACGGCCATGTTCATCGCAGTTTGCGCACCCGCTCGGCCGGGCTGATCACGTCGGTCAGTCGGATACCGAACTTCTCGTTGATGACCACCACTTCGCCGTGCGCGACCAGCGTGCCGTTAACGAAGACATCCAGAGGTTCGCCTGCCGCGCGATCCAGCTCCACCACCGAACCCTGATTGAGTTGCAGCAAGTTGCGGATGCTGATGCGCGTGCGGCCGACTTCCATCGCGAGCGTCACCGGCACATCGAGAATCATGTCCAAGCTGACATCGGCGGAGTCGCCGCGGGCTTCGTTCAATGTATCGAACTCGAGGCGTTGTTCGGCGCTTTTCGCTGCGCCAGCTGTGAGTGCAGATTCAGTGCTCATAGGGATTTTTCTTGAGTGAGTTCGAGAGAAACACGCGGGGCGCGGCGGCCCGCCGCGGACTTGTAACGAATGGCGTAACGGCCGCTGGATTGACCGTATTGACCACGGAACACCGGAATGTCTTCGGCAAATACCGTGGTGACTTCCGGCAAAGTGATCGGGATTACATCGCCGATACGCAGGTAAAGGAATTCGCCGATGCTGATCTGGGTTTCCAGCAGCAGCGAGCTGATCTCCACTTCGGCGTCCATCACTTCTTCATGCAGGCAGGCGATCCAGCGGTCGTCGCGTTCCATGCGATCGCTTTGCACGCCGGCATCGAGCATCGTGCGAATCGGCTCGACCATCGAGTACGGCAAGGTGAGATGCACTTCACCGCCGCCACCATCCATTTCGATGCGAAAGCGCGAGACCACGACGGTTTCGGTCGGACTGACGATGTTGGCGAACTGCGGATTGATTTCCGAATTGAGGAATTCGAACTGGATATCCATGACCGGCGCCCAGGCTTCGGCCATCGACGCGAACACTTCCTTGAGAAGGATCTGGATCACGCGATTTTCGGTCGGCGTGAAGTCGCGGCCTTCGATGCGCGCGTGATAGCGGCCATCGCCACCGAAGAAGTTGTCGATCACGCTGAAGACGAGACGCGGCTCCATCACCGCGAGCCCCGTGCCGCGCAATGGCTTCATGCGGATGAGATTCAGATTGCTCGGCACAGCCAGACCGTGCACATACTCGTTGAACTTCATCATCTTCACGCCGAGGACGGATACTTCGCAGGTCTTGCGCAGTACGCCGAACAACGCCGTGCGGAAGAAGCGCGCAAAGCGATCGTTGATCATTTCGAGTGTCGGCAGACGGCCGCGAACGATGCGATCCTGCTGCGTGAAATCGAAATCGAGCACCGTGCCGGGCGGTGGCGGCAGGTCGCTTTCGGTTTCGATCTTGCCGTCGTCGACGCCGTTGAGCAGCGCGTCGATTTCTTCTTGCGAAAGCAGGTCGCTCATTGCGCGGTCCCCGTTACTGCATCACGAAGCTGGTGAAGTACAACGCGTCGACTTGAGCCGGCTTGCCGGTCTTGTCGGCGACGATCTTGCGCACGGCAGTCAGTGCCTGCGCCTGAAGCTTTTCTTTGCCGGCGGTGTCGCTCAAGCCCGCGTAGGTTTGCGCGCTGAACAACATCACCAGCGCATTGCGAATCACCGGATCGCTGTCTTTCATCGCCTGAATGGCGTCCGGGTCGTGCGTCATGACAGTTACGCCCACTTGCAGGTACCGCGTGGAATCCTGATCGGCGAAATTCACTACGAAAGCCGGATCGAGCGGCAGGAACAACTGGGCCTGTTTCGGTGCTTCGGCCTGCGTGGTCGACGCTTTCGCACCGTGCGAGTGCGTCAACGCGAAGCCGCCGCCGCCCAAAACCAGCACGGCGACCAACCCCATCACCATCCATTTCTTGCCACCTTTCTTCTGCGTAGGCGGGGCGGCGGGTACAACGTCCTCTGCAATGTCGGCGTTAGCCATGAGTGACCTCAGTTCCTGTGAATGACATGGCGCCACGAATCCAATGAAACGGGCTTTTCTGAAGAGGTTTTAGCAAGCGGCGTGCCATCCGCGGGAACCGCATAACGGCGCGGTTTCGCGTGGGAGGTTAGACGAGGATGGCGTTTTATTGACGCGTGACGGTTGGCAGGCGCGCGTGGGGTGTGGCGATTCCGTCAGGTGTGTTTTTTTTCACGGAAAGCACGAGGCTTGTTGACCAACGACACTCGTGAACCCGCCTCACCGTCATTCCGACGTAGGCCGGAATGACGAGCGAGGGTTAGGCGAACGCGTCGACCAGGCCGACCGCAACTCGTTGTAGCACTGACGAGGCAGTGTCTTCATTGGTGTCAGCCGTGCTGCCGGATGTTTGTGAAGACCCGTGCTGCTGCGACCCGCCAAACTGCTGCTGCCCATGCTGCCCCACCGTCGTATGCCCGAGCGACAAACCCTGCCCGCCCAGCATCTGGTTCAGCTGATCCAGACCTTGCTGCACGGCAGCCGTCGTATCCGGATGCTGCGTCGTAAACGCCACGTCGACGCGGCCATGCTCCACGCTCACTTTCACATCGAGCGGCCCGAGGTTTTCGGGATTCAATCGAATCTGTGCCTGCTTCACTTCCTGGCCGGACAGCCAGGTGACCTGCTGGCCAAGCTCTTTCGCGAAGCCGGATGAACCAACGGGCGCGTCGGTGGAGAGACTGTGCGACGTAGACGTGCTGGCTGCCGGTTGTGTGGCAACCGCTGTGGCATCTAACGCGCCGCGCAGCGATGCAAAATCCGGCGTGCTCTGGGTTGAATTGGTCGAAGGCGTCGCGTTGGCGATGCCCAATGCCGCATGACCTACCGTCATCGCGGTAGCAGCCAGCGCTTGTGTGCTGTCGG
>NZ_DATHMR010000198.1:0-14364 GCF_035486915.1 Dyella sp.
GACTCCCACTCGCCGGCGCCGGAAGCGTTGACGACATGTATCATGGAAATGGCATCGGGCGTCGCTTCCGGATGACCTTCGCCTTCAAAGTCTTCAACATCTTTCAGAGAGGCATTTCGCGCATCGACCCGAAGGTCGCGAAGAATGCGTACAAGTATCTCTGTCGCTATATCGTCATAGCGGCTGCCGCTACTCATACACAGCACGATCGATCCAGGCAGTACGACAAGTGGGCCCTGCCAACGTCCCGCGATATGCTCGCGCTGCTGCCGAAGGTAATGCGCCAGGTCATCGTCGAGAACGGACGTGCGATGGCGCCACCACGGTTGCGAAGGCGTTTCTCCGCCAAGCGACTCGATGACTTTGACGACCGCTGTTCTCACTTTGATCAGTTGTTCTGGACCAATGGCTTTGTGCGCAAGATCCATCTGCCCAAGTTGTAGCGCCGGCAACAATACGACGTCGCAGTATTTGGCTAACGACCTTTGCCTTAAGAAAGTGCGCGCGGACGCTATGATTTCATCAGCGTCCCCGGAAAGTGCCCGCTGATAGAACCGCTGCGGCAACGTCAACGCCGGCGTGTCGCCTAGCAGAATTCCCAGCAACGTGAACGCTCTGACATGTCGTCCGACCACCACAAGGCAAAGTGTTAGAGGTGTAGACAGGACCAACCCCATAGGTCCCCAAAGCCAACTCCAGAAGATGGCCGAAACGACGACGGCGAGTGGCGACAACCCGGTCGCGTGACCATACAGCTGAGGTTCCAGCAACTGACTCACCAACGCTTCAACGATGACGAACAGACCCAACGTCATGAACAGCAGCGACCATCCAGGGGTAACAGCCGCAGCCAGCAAGGCGGCAAGAAGTGCGGCCAGCCACACGCCAACGTAAGGCACGAAGCGCAGCACAGCTGTAAGCGCGCCCCAAAGCAGCGCATTGGGAAGTCCGATGGCGGCCAGTCCCAGCCATATCGCCAGACCCACGCCGAAATTCACCGAAAACTGCGAGATGAAAAAGCGAGAAAGGCGCTCGCCGGCATCATTGATCGCCACGGTCGTGGCGCGTAAATCAGCGCCGCCTATGGCACGGATAAAACGATCCCGCAAAGACTCATATTCGAGCAAGACAAACACAAGAACGACCAGCACAATCCCCGCGGTCTCCAGTGGGCCCCAGAGGGAGGACAGGACTGTCCTTACCGCATTCCAGGGCATGGCAAAAGCGGGAGCATTCGTCGCATGGGTGTATGAAGGCACCTCTGGCTGTGCCTGTGGCAGCTGCGCGCTGCTGTTGGCACCCAAAGAGTCGATGACTTTGCCGGCTTCGCCCCGCATCGTCTCTATACGGCCTATGGTCAGATCATGCAGCATCTGGAGTTTGGCGTGAACGGTTATTTCGTACTGGGGAAGACTTTCTGCCAGATGCACCATCTGGGAACCGATGACCGTCATAAGTCCCGTTGCAACTGTGGCCAACAACAGTGCGGCGATGAATACAGCGTACGTATGACCCAACTTCATCTTCTGCAGCAGGCGCACGAACGGCGCCATCAGCAAGGCCAATATCAAGGCCAGGATGATGGGAACCAGTACGTCCTTACCGAAATACAGCAATGCAAGCACCGCCGCCGTTGCGATGACGGTCAGTGATCTTTGGCTCGCGGATGCGATGGGTTGCGGCTCTGGCGTGAGGGGCATGATGGAAATATCGATGGGCGACGGTATCGATCCAACACTAAATGATGTGTGTTACCGCCAATAACGGTCGCAAATTAAAAGGGATAACTGTCGCAAATAAGAGCCTTTTGACAGTTATTGATTGTAAATTACAACGGATAACCGTCGTTGCCTCCGAGGATATACGCTAGATCATTAAAAAGTTTAGGAAGATCATGTCGCGATGAGGCGGCTAAACCCTCCAAAAAATACGCTTTTGGTCGCTAGGTAGATCAACGAGTGCCCCGATCGATTGCTAGTTAGCGTAGACGCTGAAGGTATTTTTTCGACCTCAAGTGGGCACTGCAAACCAAATAAAATGCCAAATGAAGGATCGATAAGTTGGTGCACGAAAGAATGACTGGTAACGGAAGACTAGGCCCATTCGTTGGATGTCGATCCAAGAACGGCGCTGACTTGAGGTGCCAAGAGCAAGGGAGAGGTTATCATGCAGATCGTGGTGCGAATTGCCCTCATCGTTACGCTGGTACTTGGTCTCACTGGTTGTTACAGCATTGTCGCAATGCCCGACGTTGCGACTGCATCTGTCTATGGCCCCCGTATTCCAATCCGATCGTTGAGCCCGCAGCAGGTGGCACGATTGTCGACTTGGATGAAAGCGCACGACGCCGGGTGGCGAGCATCGATGGAAACGCCTCCCGCGGTCATCACTATGAGACTTGTCCTGCGCGAACCAAACGGTCAACAGGTCCACTTTGATCTGTTCATGTCGACGCATGGCACGGCGACGATGTACTTCTACGCACAAAGCCCAGCACCACCACTCAAGCGCTACTTGTCTGAAGCGGATGTCGCCACTCTCTGGGAGTCATTAAGAAACTAAGCGTGTTGCCTGGTCAGGGCATATTTGCGTAGCGAAGAGTTTGAAAGGGTCGGCCAGCAAGCCTATGTTGCCGAAGAGCGTGTAGATCGCACTGTCACCGCAAGGGTCACCATGATGAGTGCCCCGGTACGTAGGGAAATGAAAGGGATTCGTAGTATTTGAGCGAGTGCTGCGGCGGCGCGAAGCCCGGCGGTAGCGGCCGGCCCGAAATACTCTGAAAGTACGCGATGCAGGCGTCGCGCCACCACTGTGCTTCTTTTTCCTGGATCGTGAGAAACGTTGCGGTTTGCTGGTAACGATTCGGATCGATATAGCCGTCCAAATGGCTCCATGTTTCGCGCATCCGCTTTACGTCATCGGCTCCTTGCGTGTAGTGCGCCACCAGCTCGTACCACAGCGTCTGGCCGGAACGCATCCGGTAGTCCCACGGAACATGATGGAACCATAGCAGCAGTTGTTCGGGCGTCTGCTTCACATCGTTGAATTGCGCAGCGATCGGTGGCGCGTATTGGTCGACGGCATCGCTGCCGCCGCGGCTTCGATCGAAGCCAATGCCTTCGCTATCGGCGCGATGGTAGTAAACGGGCCGCCAATCGGCGCGCGGTTCGCTGGCATCCCACGGCGCAGGGCCATAGTGATGGCCGGGACCCATGAGATGGTGCAGGCCAAGCGGTGTCATGTAATCGACCGCTGCCTCGCGCGAACCCATCATCATGTCGACGACAGGCTTTACGAACGCGTCGTTGTTGGTAAATGTCATTCGCACCCAATCGTCGGCGATGGCGCGCGATGACTGCGTGGGATTCCATGCCAGTCGACCGAACACGTACCAGTTGGCCTGATTGAAAACCGAGCCGCTCCAGTTCTGGTCGCTGCCGATGTTTGCGACGCCTGCGATGCCCGTTAACGTGTGACCATCCAGCGTGCCGTCGATCACCTTCGCGACCGTTGAGCCCTTGCCGTGCGCCATCGTGTCAGCCGACAACACCTCTTCGTAAAGTGGGCCCAGATAGACCAGGTGCGTGGCAAAGCCGAGGTATTCCTTGGTGATCTGGAACTCCATCATCAGCGGTGTTTTCGGCATCGCGCCAAACAGCGGGTTGAAGGGTTCTCGCGGCTGAAAATCGATCGGTCCGTTCTTCACTTGCAGCAGCACGTTGGCGTGGAAGTGGCCGTCGAGGGATTTGAACTCGTCGTACGCCTGTTTGGCGCGGTCGGCGGAATTGGATTGCGAATAAACGAATGCGCGCCATATCACGATGCCGCCGTGTGGCGCGAGCGCATCGGCCAGCATGTTGGCACCATCGGCATGCGTGCGTCCGTAATCCTGCGGACCGGGTTGACCTTCGGAGTTGGCTTTGACGAGAAAACCGCCGAAGTCGGGAATCACTTTGTAGATCTCGTCGGCTTTTGCGCGCCACCATTGTCGTACTTGCGGGGCGAGCGGATCGGCGGTCTTCAATCCGCCGATTTCGATCGGCGCACTGAAGCGAGCGCTGAGATAGACGCGAATGCCATAGGGGCGAAATACGTTGGCCAGCGCCGCTACCTTTTCCAGATATGCAGGCGTAAGGATCAGAGGTGTGGCGTTGACGTTGTTGAGCACCACGCCATTGATGCCTATCGATGCGTCGGCGCGAGCATAGTCGGTGTAGCGTGGCGCGAGCCAGTCAGGGAGCTTGAACCAGTCCCAGATCGAGGTGCCGGCGTAGCCCCGTTCGACACTGCCGTCGAGGTTGTCCCAGTGGTCGAGTACGCGCAATTTGACGCGTGGGCGGTCGCGCAAATCAAGATGATCGATGGGCCGATCGGTCTGCAGCAGACGCAGAAAATGGAACGCGCCATACAGCACACCCGTGTCGTCGTTGCCGATGATGGCCGTTGCGGCGTGACCGTCCACGATAACGTGGCGGATCAAATAACCTTCACGACCGAGGTCGGTGGTGTCCAACCGCAGGCGTGCGATCAGCGGCGACGATGCGGGTGTGCCGACGATGATCGCGCCGTCGCGCGTGACCGTATCCGAGACTGGCGGAGCCTGTCCGAGCAATCCAAGCAGGCCGCGTTGCAATTCCTTGCGGATGACAGCTTGTGTCGGTGTCGCGGAACCTGCGACCAATTGCGAAGCGTTGTTACGGTAGATGTTGGCCTGCTCGACGGCGAGCGGGTGGTAGCGCAGCCATAGCTCGTATCCGTCTTCGGCTCGTGCTGGTGTCATGTGTAGAACCATAGCCATGATCAACATCACGACCGCGAAGGCGCGGGATAGCGAACGACGGCGAGGGGATTTATCTCGCATGGCGCTGTCGCTGCCCGTAGCCGTTGTCGCTGATCCATGTGCGAAGAATCGTGGCGAGTATTGCAAAGCAGGCGCCGATCGCTCCGAGGGACCATTCGCTTTTTTGTTCACGGCTGCGGTCGTCGTTCGCGATCGATGCGAGCGACTGGGTGTGCGTGACAAGCTCCACGCTCTGAGTGCCAAGATCGAGTCCGACAACAAGGCTCATACGCCTCTCGTAGATAGCTATGTTAGCGCTACCATTAAAGTACCGGGGAAGCCTCCCGCTGACAAGAATGGCGTCGGACTGTCCGCTGAGTTCGCGGCACGTCATGCCGCAATGCAAAAAAGTTAGCGAGACGGAAATTGGGGCGCGTCATCGTTCCCACCGACGGCCATGTGCTCATTTCTTTGCAGGTTGCATCGCAAACTACTGGCGCAATGAAAGTAGATATCTCTCGCGACGCGAGTTCGACTCGCCATCGATGATCGAGCAACGGCTTAAAGAAGCGTGAGTTGTGGCGCGGCGCGATCAGGCGGGATGGTTAGCACCTGGCGTGACACGCCAAGCCTGCAGCAGCGTGCGCGTCTGATCGAGTATGGTCGCCTTGAGCAAGGCTCCTTTGGAGACATCGATTTCTTTCCATCCCAGCATATCCAGGCATGCATTGGGGAGATGGTAAAACGGCATGATTTGGCCCTTTACCGCGAGCAGCCGGATACGCAACACCGGATCATTGGGGCCGGTGCCAAGAATACGCGACAGCAAGGCGATGGTCATTTTGTTGAGTGGCTGCTTCAGTCGTCGATGCAGCAGTTTGGAGGCCATGGCCGGTTCTTCGTCGGCGAGTTCGCGGGCAATGAATAGGCGCCGGCTTGATGCGAAGGGTTGCATGAGCACCGTGTCCAGTGTCACCGCCTGTATGCCGATGAACGCATCGATCAACGCGTCTGTGTCG
Source organism: Dyella sp. (assembly GCF_035486915.1). GTDB lineage: Bacteria > Pseudomonadota > Gammaproteobacteria > Xanthomonadales > Rhodanobacteraceae > Dyella_B. Next base: position 5,800 of record NZ_DATHMR010000198.1, read on the forward strand.
CCTTCGCCCTTCAGTGCGTCACGGGCTTGTTGCATGGCTGGCGCGAAGCGAGCCTTGAGGTCGCTGGTGATGTACTCGGCGCAGGCCTGATAGACCCCTTCCTTGTTTTCGAAGTAGTACTGCAACGCCGGTGCGTTGACGCCGGCGGCGGTGGCGATATCGCGCGTCGAAGCGCCGGCGAAGCCGTGCTCGCCGAACAGTTTTATCGCGGCATTGATGATCCGCTGGCGCGTTTCGTCGCCACGTGCATAACCGCCAGCCGGCGGGTGGCGAGGGCGCTTGGTCTGGGTCATTCGCAATTCTCTACGGCTCACTCGGCAAAGATAACATTTGACAAATGTATTCCAATCGGAATAAATATTCCACTTGGAATAATTTTGGGACGACCAGGCATGCCCGCACCAACCGGATCCACATCGGCCGATGCATCCAAAGACGCCGCCGTTCAGTCGGGACGGCGATCGAACGCTGGTCGTTTCCTGCTACCTGTCGGTCTGGTGCTGCTCGTCGCGGCCGTGCTCGCCCTGGCTTATTGGTGGGTCGTCGGCCGCTTCATGCAGAGCACCGACGATGCTTACCTGCAGGCGGACAGTGTCACCGTAGCGCCCAAGGTCAGCGGCTACATCACGGATGTCTATGTGGGCGACAACGTGACCGTGAAGCCGGGCGATCCGCTTGTGCGGCTCGATAGCCGGCAATACCAGGCGGCGTTGGACCAGGCGCAGGCGACCGTCGATGCGCGCGAAGCGGATATCCAGCGTGCGCAAGCCGGCATCCAGCAGCAGCGTGCGGCGATCGAACAGGCCAAAGCGCAACTGCTGGTCGCACAGGTCGCCAGTCGCCACGCGGAAGACGAAGTGCGCCGCTATGCGCCGTTGGCATCCACGGGTGCAGAAAGCGGCGACCAGCTGTCGGTGTTGACCAGCAATCGCGATCAAGCCCGCGCGACGCTGGCGGCCGATACCGCCGCCGTCGATCAAGCGCAGGCAAGAATCACCGACCTGACGGCGCAGATCGCTCAAGCGCGCGCGCAGTTGGAGGCAGCGCGAGCCTCCGCGCGGCAATCGCAGTTGGATCTGCAGGATACATTGGTCCGCAGCACGCTCGCGGGCAGGGTGGGCGATCGCACGGTACGCGTCGGGCAATACGCGCAGCCCGGCACGCGCATGATGACGATCGTGCCGGTGCAGAGCGTCTATCTCACCGCCAATTTCAAGGAAACGCAGATCGGCCGGATGCGCGCCGGCCAGCACGCGAGCATCCATGTCGATGCGTTGCCCGATACGGACCTGCACGGCGTGGTCGATAGTTTCTCGCCGGGTACCGGTTCGGAATTCGCGCTGTTGCCGCCGGAAAACGCGACCGGCAACTTCACCAAGATCGTGCAGCGCGTCCCTGTGCGTATACGCCTCGATGCCGATGAGCAAACCCGCAAGTTGCTGGTGCCTGGATTGTCGGTGACGGTCGACGTGGATACGCGCACTTCGACGGACAACGCACAGCCTACGACGGCGGACGCTCATCATGGCTGAGGCGGCCACTACATCGGCCAGTCATCCCGAACATGCCAGCGTGGCGGATTGGATCGCCGTAGCAGCTGGCGCGCTAGGTGCATTGATGGCCACGCTGGACATCTCGATCACCAATTCCGCTTTGCCGCAAATCCAGGGCGAAATCGGCGCCACAGGTACCGAGGGCACGTGGATTTCGACCGGCTATCTGATGTCGGAGATCGTGATCATTCCGCTTGCTGCATGGCTGACGCGCGTGTTCGGCCTGCGCAATTTTTTGCTTGGCGGTTCCATACTTTTCATTCTGTTTTCGATGATGTGCGGCTTGTCGCACACGTTGACGGCCATGATCATCGGCCGCATCGGTCAGGGCCTGACGGGTGGAGCGATGATTCCAACCGGTCAGACCATCATTCGTAGCCGTCTGCCGATGTCGCAATTGCCAGTCGGCATGACGATCTTCGGCTTGATCGTGTTGCTCGGTCCGTTGCTTGGTCCCGTGCTTGGCGGATGGCTCACGGAAAACATCAGTTGGAGCTGGTGTTTCTTTATCAATCTGCCGGTGTGCTTGGGATTGATCGCGTTGTTGTTGATTGGCCTCCCGTCGGATCGGCCGCATTGGGATGCCGTGAAGCAAGCCGACTGGGTCGGTATCGTCGGACTTTCCGCCGGCCTCAGCTCGTTGACCGTCGTGCTGGAAGAAGGGCAGCGCGAACGCTGGTTCGAATCGAACATGATCGTGTGGCTGAGCCTGTTGTCGTTCGCCGGCATGGTGTTGATTGCGATCTCGCAATTCACCGCCAAAAAACCTGTGATGCGCTTGAGCCTGCTGCGAAACCCACGCTATGCCAGCGTCATCATCATCGTAACCGTGGTCGGTGGCGTGTTTTATTCGGTGATCTATTTGATACCGCAATTTCTTGGATTGATCGCGGGATACAACGCCGAGCAGTCCGGCTGGATCATGCTGATGTCCGGTTTGCCGGCCTTTTTGGTCATGCCAATACTGCCGCGATTGCTAGGCAGGGTCGATTTTCGAATATTGGCCATCATCGGTCTGCTGTGTTTCGTCGTGAGCTGCTTGCTGGATATTCATCTGACAGCGCAGAGCGTCGGCCACGATTTCCTATGGTCGCAGCTGGTTCGCGGCTCCGGCCAGATGCTGGTGTTCATGCCGTTGAACCAGGCCTCGATGGCGGCTGTGTCGCGCGAAGAAGCGGGAGACGCTGCCGGCGTCTACAACATGGCGCGCAATCTCGGCGGCTCGATCGGCCTGGCCATCATCGGTACGGTGATCGACCGGCGCAATACGTTTCATGTGGCGGCCATCCGCGAGTCGCTGACTGCCAATTCGCTGCTCGGTCAGGAGCGCATCGCGGCTTACGCGGCCAATTGGTTCACGCGTACCGGTGATATGGCGTATTCGAAGATGCGCGCACTGGGCCAGCTCGCCGCTCAGATCCAGCAGCAAGCCATGGTGATCACTTTTTCGGAAACCTTTTACATACTCGCCATCGCATTGGCGTGCTGCATACCGCTTGCGCTGCTGCTGAAGACGCCGAGCTATCACGCGCCGGCAAGCGGGGGGCATTAAGGATGTTTGTCATGTCTAGGACCTGTTTGTCCCCGCCAAGGGTTGTGCTCGTTGCATTGATCGCTACGATCACGGCGCTTTCAGGTTGTACTGTCGGTCCCGATTACCGTGGTGCGCCACAAGTGGCGAACGGCGCCGTGCGCGCCAACACCTTCGTGCGCGCACCGGCAGCCGGTGTTACACCGACGCACGCACCGAGCAAGTGGTGGACGACGCTGGGCGATGCCAAGCTGGATGCCTTGATCGACGCGGCGCTGGCACACAATCAAGACCTGCACGCAGCGCAGGCGCGCCTGCGCGAATCGCGCGCGCAGTTGCAGCAGCAGCGCGCCCAAGAACTACCAACCGTTTCGGCAGATGCCGCAGCGTTGCGTATGCGTGAACCGGACTTGTCCGGTCTGCAGTCATTGCAGCAATCGAACAGCAATGCGTCGTCAACGAACCAGAACGCAAACGCTTCGCGCGGGCAAGGTCCGCTGCAATTGTATTCCGCGGGCTTCGATGCTTCCTGGGAAATCGATCTGTTCGGCGGCACGCGCCGCGCGATCGAAGCGGCATCGGCCCAAGCCGAAGCGGTCGACGCCGACCTTGCCGATACGCAGGTGTCGCTGGCCGCCGAAGTGGCTCAGGCCTACATCGGCTTGCGCGATCAGCAACAGCGTCTCGCGTTGGCCAATCAATCCGCGGAACTTGAACAGCAAACGCTCGCACTGATCCGGCAACGCCGTGCGCGCGGCGTGGGCACCGATGCGGATGTCGAACGTCAGACCACACAAGTTGAAACCACGCGGGCGACACTGATTCCGCTCGACGAACAAATCACCGAGTCGCTGGACCAGCTTGCCCTGCTCACGGGCCAAGCTCCCGGCGCGCTGGACAGCGAATTGTCGGCGCCCGCGTCGCTGCCGAGCTTGCCTGCGACGGTAGCTGTCGATGATCCCGCAACTCTGTTGCAGCAACGCCCGGACATCCGCGCTGCCGAACGTCGGCTCGCATCGAGCAATGCACAAATCGGCGAGCACACCGCCGACCTGTTTCCTAAAGTGACAATGCTTGGTTTCATCGGCGCCAACGCCTCCGATCCAGGACATCTGACGCGGAAAAGTTCGCTCACGTGGCTGGGCGTGCCTTATCTGCAATGGGATGTACTCGACTTCGGGCGTACGCGAAGCGCCATCCGTCAGGCTGAGGCGAGCCGAGACGAGGCGACTGCACGCTACACGCAGACCGTGCTCGCCGCGCTGCAAGATGCCAACAACGCGCTATCCCGTTACGGCCACCAGCGCGACAGCGTGGCGCGTCTTCAACAAATCGAAGCATCGGCCGATCGTTCTGCGACGCTCATGCGCCAACGTTACGGCGCGGGCGCGTCCTCGTTGATCGATCTGCTGGATACGGAGCGCGAGCAGTTCAGCGCCCAACAGAATCTGGTCGAGGGGCAGGCGGATTTGCTAAAGGATTTCGTGTCGCTGCAGAAGAGTCTGGGACTCGGCTGGACTCCAGCAGCACGATGAGCACTTAGGGTAGCGAAGATTTTGTCGCGCATAAGGTCCGCCTTCGACCCGAAGCGGACATGCCCGGGCTAGCCTTCCTCGATCCTCCAACAGCTACAATCGTTCCGAAGGGCACAATAGGTCGGAATGGATGAACACATCTCTGCGACGTCGCGGTGTTTTCACGCTTGTGGCGTTGCTGATGTGTGTGTCTTTCGCTCACGCGAAGAGCGATCTGGAGCTTCAATCGCTCACCACTGATCGCCAAGCGCAACCGTTGTCGATTGACACACCGTCACCGACGTTTGCCTGGGTGGTCGTCAATGCGCCGCGCGGCACGATACCCCAAGGTTATCGAATCGAAGTAGCGCGTAACGTGGCGGCGCTGGCAGCGGATCACCCGGATATATGGGACAGCGGTCGCATTGCCGGCAATACCTCTTTCGATATTCCTTACGCGGGATCGGCACTAACACCATCGAGTCGGTATTACTGGAAAGTGATCGCGCATACCTCGGCCGGTGACGCGAGCGCCACGTCATGGTTCGAAACGGGGCCTTCATTGCAGCAATGGTCTCGAGCGCAGTGGATCGGCAAGCCTCCTGGCGGTACGTTGGCTGCACCGTTGTTGCGGCATGTTTTCACGGTGAAGAGTGGCTTGGAGTCGGCGAGGCTGTATGTCGCGGCGGGCGGCCACGCCGATGTGTCGATCAATGCGCAACCCGCAGGCGACGCCGTGCTTTCGCCCGATTTCACTGACTACGACAAGCGCGTGCTCTATCTTGCGCATGACGTAACGGCCCTGTTGCAGCAAGGATCGGCCAATGCCATTGGCATCGAACTTGGGCGCGGTTACTACGGGCTCACCAACCCAGATGTGTGGCATTGGGAAAAAGCGCCGTGGCACGGTGAGCCGCGCGTGCGCGTTCTCCTGAAGCTGTGTTACGCGGATGGTCATTGCGAATTCGACGGTACTGACACGAGCTGGCGCATTCACGACGGCCCGACGTTGCTGGACGACGTATACGCTGGCGAGACCTACGACGCACGCCGTGCACAACAAGGTTTCGACACGGTGACTTTTGACGATCGCGACTGGCACGCGGCAGCGGTGCTACCCGCGCCGAAAGGCGTACTGCAAGCACAGCGCGAACCGCCGGTGCGCGTGGTGCAGACGTTGCAGGCGACTACGGTGACTAAACTGCGTAGTGGCAGTTACGTGTTTGCCTTTCCGCGCGTCATCGCTGGATGGGCAACGTTGGCCGTGCAGGGGCACGCCGGCGATACGCTCGTTTTGCATTACGGCGAAAAGCTGCTGCCCGACGGCAGTGTCGATGACCGCGACGATCATCATTATTTCGAGCACGGCTTGCAGACAGATCGCATTGCGCTTGCCGGTAAGGGCGTAGAGCACTGGCGCTCGCATTTTTCCTGGAAAGGTTTCCGCTACGTGCAAGTCGACGGTTGGCCTGGCGCCGCGCCGTCGCTCGATGCGGTAACGGCTCAGGTAGTGCACTCGGATGTTCCAGTGATCGGTCACTTCAGTAGCAGCAATCCTTTGCTCGACTGGATTCACACCGCTGCCGTCGACACCGTGCTCAACAATCTTTACGGCATACCCACCGACACGCCGATGTACGAGAAGAACGGCTGGACCGGCGACGGTATGCTCGGCGCAGACATGATGTTGCGCAACGTGGATGCCGAAACGCTGCTGTCCAAATGGGTGCAGGACATCGCCGACGCGCGCAACGCCGACGGCGCACCGCTACTGATCGCACCCAATCCGGGTTGGGGCGATGTACGCGCGCCGCCGTGGCACGCGGCGTATGTGCTGGTTCCTTGGTCGCTGTACTGGCAGCGAGGCGATCGTCGCGTTTTGGCCGATCACGTCGAGGGCATGGCGCGTTACGTCGACCTTGAATATGCGCGTTCGCCCGGAGGCATCGCAGATACCGCGTTGGGCGATTGGGTCAGCCCCAACACGCCGGCCGATGGCGGCAATGCGCCAGAGGACAAACGCATTGCTGCAACAGCCTATCTCTATCGCATGGCCGACGTGATGGCGCAGATCGAGCACGTTCTTGGCAACGACGACAAGTCGCGCCACTTCGATGCGATGGCGGCACGCGTGCGTGCAGCCTTTAATCAACAATTCTTAGATTCGGCACGGGGTTTATACCGCGGACAAGGCGATGACGGTGTGCGGCAAACCCACCAGTTGCTCGCGCTAGGTTTCGGTCTTGTTCCGACAGCGCAACGCGCGCGAGTCGTCGATGCTTTGGTGCAAGCGGTACACGCGCACGACGATCACCTGGACACCGGTGCACTCGGCACCAAGCTGCTACTGCCGACGCTTACGGCCACCGGTCACGCCGATCTTGCATGGATCGTCGCCACTCAGACGAGCTTTCCCAGTTGGGGCCATTGGCGTGAAAACGGCGCTACAAGCCTGTGGGAGCACTGGAAACTCGACGCGCGCTCGCGTGGGCATTACTTCCTGGGCACCATCGACGATTGGTTGTTCGCAGATGTTGCGGGTTTGCGGCCACTGGCGCCGGGATGGCAGCGTATTGGCATACATCCCGCACTGACTGCGTGGCTGGATCGTGCTCAAGCAGACACCATGACGCCGTTTGGCCGCACCGCCGTGGCGTGGTCCCACAAGTCAGGGAAACTACAGCTTGACGTAGACGTACCCCTGGGTAGCACCGCCGAAGTGCGCGTACCCGGGGTGACTCCGCAGGCCATGACGGAATCAGGACGCCCATTATCGACATTGAGATGGATTCATGGATTGCGTGCGTGCGGCGCAGACACATGCTTCGAGCTAGAGTCCGGACACTTTAGCTTTAGGTAATTGGATGAAAATTAGTTCGGGGACATGATCGGCCATGGCGGCAGCCGAAAGCGTCCGCTTTCGACCCAAAACTGCCTTACGGACTAAGGCTGGGGGAGGCGACCCCGGCCAAGGCTCATGAGCGATGTCCACGGTGCGCGATTGACCCTTTGGGCCGGGCAGTCGCTGACATTTAGGTCAGGGTTTGGAGGTCTGGTCGTGCATAGGCGGTTGCCGCGATGGGTTTGGATTGGCGGTGGTGTATTGGCTTGAATCGCGGGTACGCTCTTTAAGCTGTCAAAAAGCGCTGCTAGCTTATGCGGCAACTATTCTCTATTTATGGGGAAAAGATGGACCTCCAGACAGCGGCAGGGATGGATGGCACTCAGACAGCGGCCGAACGGCGAACGTCTCGGCGCGTTCCCATCGACCATCGCGCCAATATGGCGCTGCTTGTGCTCGTCGCTGCGGCCGTGCTGATGCAGCTCATCGCATGGCCATTCTTGTTGCGGCAATGGGGCGCGTCCGCGCTGTGGGTCGCGCTGCCGCTCGTGGTGCTGACACCGACGCATTGGGGGCTGATCCATGAATCAATTCATGGACAGTTATTTCCCCAACGGCGGCTCAACGAATGGGTCGGGCGCTTGTTGGCCATCGCCTTCGTGTTGCCGTACGACGCCGTGCGCTTCGGTCACCTGATGCATCACCGCTTTACACGCGAACCATTCGATCGGCCAGACGTGCATGATGGCGTGACGCATCGCCTCCTTGCTCGCATCGGCTATTACGCCCATTTGTTGGGTGGTCTGTACCTGGCGGAACTTGCGCTGCCGTTGCTCACATTTCTGCCGGCCCCCTGGGTGTGCCGACTTGTCGCGCATAAGCTACGCAGCGATGAGCCGATAAGCCAAGATGTCCAGCGCCTGTTTGTTGGTTTTGCCGGAAATACGGAACGGCGCATCAGTATGCGACGTGACTGGATGCTGTCCGTCGCACTCCATGCGTGCGCATTTTATCTCTACGGGGCGTGGTGGCCTGCGCTTGCCATAACGATGTTTCTGCGAGGAATGTGGCTCTCAGTGGCGGACAATCTTCCACATTACGATGTCATGCTTGACGAACAGGAGC
>NZ_DATHMR010000199.1:0-11980 GCF_035486915.1 Dyella sp.
CAATCCTTACGCTTACGCAGCACCTTCTTCCACCATCGAACCGACGCGCTCCGGTGCGCCGATGCCTCACGCGCCGCCACCATCGGTCGCCGCTCCTGCCGCAACGCCGCCGCCGACCGGCTCTGCATCCGCAGCGCCCGATACCGCATTGGGTGCGGTCGCCGCGAACCTCAACGCGCGCCCATCGATGGCACAGTCGGTCGCCAGGCAATTAGGTTGTGGTGCGATCCACGACAATGGCGATTCGACCTTCGTCGCATCGTGCGGGTCTTACAGTGTGGTGATCAGTTGTGACGGGGATCAATGTCGCCCCATGCACACGATCAACGCAAAGAGCGACGACTGAGTTCGCCAAGAGGCGGTCACGAAGCGTGAAAGACTCATCTTCAACACAAAGCGGTTAAGTGGCGAGAATCATGATTCCAACGGTTATGCGTGCTGAAATAAACAAACGAATTGAGCGAGCCCAAGCCGAGCATGGTGTTGGAGTGTTACTCGACGCCGTGGCGCGACGATTAAATGAGCGCCCAAGGCAAACGCTTAACTTTGAAACACCAGCCGAACGTTTTCAGCAATGTGTTGCATCGACCGGCTGAAATCGCAATAGAAAGCGGATTTTGCTCGTAAGCCGGGACAGGCGCGCGGAACTAATCGCGCTAAGTGTTCATCTACGTCAGAAGGGGAGGGGATGTGAAGACACCGGACGAATTTGCGCAACTGATGAGTGACAAGAATCCCAATTTGGCCAAAAGGCCGGAGGGTGGCTTCACCGTCTCCGCCCCAAAGGAAACGCCGAAGCTCACAGGTTTCGAATATTTCTGGTGCGCGCTCCCGATGGGCATTACGGTAATGGGCGGTGCGGTGGGCGGACTAATTGCCGGCATGGCAGTGATCGCAAACCTTACAATCTTTCGTTCCAGTCGCACGCCGTCGAAGAAATACATCCTGAGTACCGTGGTGTTGATCGGTACCTTCATCGCCTGGTGGGCGGCCGCGCTAACGCTTCTGACGATCTTTCCTGGCCTACGTAGGCATTAAACAGTGTGGCCCGGAAATTGAGGGAGGGTCATGCCATCGCTGAAACGGGTCAACTAGAGCCGTTTCTTCAACACCTTCGCCCGCACGAGCTGCGCCAAACGACTTGCTTGGGGATATCCAAAGGCTTGGCATAAAACGGGATAGAGAAGTGGACCGTCGACACCCGAAGATAACCATGACGTTCTACGATAAGACCGACAGGGAGACGCTGGTCGAGCAGATCGGCTAATCCAGCGTTTCGTCAAGGGTTGTTCCGTCGCTCAACGCAGATGTCACCGCATCAGGTCTTCAGTTGTTTGATGCCGTGGTCGCTGATGTCATGCTGTCCAGCGCCATCTGAGCGGCGTCTTGTTCCGTCTGCTTGGCCGTGACGAGCACGGTAATGTCGGGAAGATTCTTGTCATCGCGGCGTACGCTGAACTGATATGTCTTCTCGGCAAAATCCGGATGACGCACAAGGGACGCGGCATATTTCGATAGGCAGCCCGATAGACCCACATCCTCCGCATCGCAGAGCGCGACATGTTGCGTGCGCGCGACTTTATCCCTCTGACATGCCGATGAGGGCTTGCCAGCGGCACCGCAGCCCGCTTGCACCAGGGTTGCGGGGAGGCCGCATTGGCCGACATCGGGACGGGAGGTAATGCAAACAGCGGCGACATCTTCCCGGCCGATTGGGCCGTTGGGGATCGCCGTGCCGACCGGCCGCACCGTGGCCTGGATGACCGACCCGGCCACCTTCGCGATGCGCGTCACAGTTTGAGGCGTCACGCTTTCGACGGATCCATCGTGCGCCACGCACGTCGACATCATGACGATAAACGACAGGGATGCTGCGATAGGTATGAATTTCATAGGCGTGACTACTCGACAGGTTCGGATACGACACGCTTGGTGTGCTGTTGTAGATCGGCTATCGCGCGATGCGCTTTGAAGTACGTCACGGATTGAGGTGAGAGGTTGAAAGAACAGCCAAATTCACGCGTATTTCACGCGAATGGCGGCGGTCGAGATCTGCGTTCTTGTACGCGATGTGCATCCGCTAAGTCATCGGGAGTAGAGCGCTTGTTTGCGATGTTGCGCGAAAAGAAAAGAAACCCGCTTGGCGCAATTCGAAGTCGCGCTTCACGTGCAAATCATTTGGACGTCCAAATGAAAAGCAATGACGCAAGGAGACCGCTTCCCCAAGGAATTGCGACCGGTAGCGCACTGGCTTCCGCGCAAGCCGCCGTGGAGGTAATGTAGGTGGGTCAGGCAGGGCGGGCTATGGAGCAACAGGCGCATTCAATGGCGGTCAATCAACGTGCCACACATTCGGATAATCCCGCCTGGCTGACCATGCCGGATGGTCAGAAGCTTTTTTTGCGCGATTGGCCCAATCCTTCGACCCAAAACGCGGTGCTGATCGTGCATGGCCTGGGCGAGCACAGTGGACGCTACGAACAGTTGGCGCAGTGGTTCCTGGCGCGCGGTTTTGCCGTGCGAAGTTACGATCAACGCGGACACGGCCACACCCCCGGTCAGCGCAGCCCACTGCGGCACGGCGACGATCTGCTGCAAGACCTTGCGACGGTATACAAGGACTATGCGCAGACAATCGGTCGGGCGCCGCTGCTGCTAGGCCACAGCATGGGCGGTCTCGTCGCAGTGCGTACAGTGCTGGACCATCGCATCGAACCACCGGCCCTGGTGCTGTCGTCGCCGGCTTTGCGCAGCTATGAGGCGCCGTGGTTGCGTAGATTGGCGAGTGTATTGACGCGAGTGCTGCCGGATCTTCCTTTGCGTAATGGGCTCCAGCTGGATGGGCTGTCGCATGACCCTAAAGTGATCGACGCCTATCGAAACGACCCGCTTTGCAGCAACAAGGTTACGCCACGTCTGGCCAATTTCATTTTCCGTGCCGGTGCATCCAGCATCACGGACGCATGGCAATTGCGTGTGCCGACCCTGTTGCTTGTCGCAGGCAGTGACCGACTCGTGGATCCGTCGGGCAGCCGCGATTTTTCATCGGGTGCGTGGGCAACGAAGCAGCTCACCAGTCGCTTCTTCGACACGCTCTTCCACGAGTTGTTCAATGAGACCGAAACAGGTCGGCATCAAGTGCTGGCGCAACTTGCCGAATGGATGCGGCGCCAGTCACTGTCCTGACGTCGCCGTCGCTACAGACGAGCTTTCCGATACACGATGAAACCCGATTTGTCGGCGACCTTGTCGTAAAGCGCCATGGCTGTCGCGTTCGTTTCGTGCGTATGCCAGTAGATGCGTGAGCAGCCTTCTGCCGCAGCGCGGCGATAAACCTCCTCGATCAACGCACGTCCGACGCCCGAGCCACGCGCCGCTTCATCCGTAAACAAGTCCTGCATATAACAGGCGGGTTCACGCTGAATCGTGCTGCGATGAAAAAGATAGTGCGCAAGGCCTATCAGAGCGCCTTCGTATTCCGCGACAAGTGCGTGCATGGGCTCGTTGGTGTCGAAAAATCGCGACCAGGTCGCTTCCGTGATCTCTTCTGGCAACGCCGTGGATCCTTTTCTGCCATAGAAAGCGTTATAACCATCCCACAACGGCTTCCATGCTTGAAAATCTTCTTTTTCCACGGAACGAACCTTGATCGATTGCATAAGATGCCCTTTGAATTTTCGCTTTCGTGCATGGGAAGCAGAACATGTACCTCTATCCTTTCGACTGGCATTCATGCCTAAGCGTGGTGCATGGGCGACCAGGGGCCGGCGACGAGAAGCGTTGTCATGAACATGCGGAGCAGGTTATCGCGTCTCATCGCGGAGCTGGAGCGGGATCGCTCTCTGTACGCGCCTGAAAAATGGCGAAAACGGTTGGAGGCACTCGATCGAATTGAATCGTGCCTTATTCATGAGGATGCCCAAGCCGATAAGGCGGTGCTCGATCGGGCATCGAAAATAGGAGCGGCCCTTGAGGCGGCCAACCGCGAGTTCTGTGAATCCATGCGGCGCGACATCCGAGCAGGTTGCGGTGCGCAACGACTCATGCAGTGCGCGCATGAGCTGGATCATGATGACAAGAGCATCGATCCGGCACGCGGCGAAAATTATGACGACCTGGACGTACTGGTGAGCGGCGTTCTGCAGCTGGATGAACCGGGCGACGCCGTTGCCGAACTTGCGCCGGAAATGGTGTTCTATCAGCCGACGCCGGCGAGGCAGATTTTTGAATTCATCCAGGGCTTACGATTGGATGAGGGGGATGTTCTCGTTGACCTCGGCGCAGGGCTCGGTCATGTACCTCTGCTTGCGGCGATATGCTCACCGGCCCAGTGCATCGGTATCGAATGTGAGTCCGCATATGTTGCCAGCGCGAGAAAGAGTGCGAACGATTTGAAGCTCGGCAACGCAACTTTTTTTGAGCAAGACGTGCGTCGTACCAATCTCTCGCAGGGTACGGTGTTCTATTTGTATACGCCTTTCACGGGAACGCTTCTGCACGAGGTCATGGACATGCTCAGACATGAAGCCTCTCAACGCGAGATACGCATCGGTACGCTGGGTCCGTGCACAGCCACTGTCGCCAAAGAGGGCTGGCTGCAAACGAGCGATACGTTGACGCCGCATAAGATCGTGATGTTTCGTAGCATTTAGCGGCCCGTTTCAGATGCGTCCATCGCCGCTCTGTAATCGCGAGCCACATGCCCGCACGTGTGCTTTATATGGAAGCAAAAAAAGCGGCACCCGAAGGTGCCGCGATCTTATGCGCCGATATCGATGGCTATAAGCGCGGCCCGCGTCGTATGCCTCCGAATATCAACGACAGCACGAACAGAATGACAAACACGATGAACAGAATCTTGGCGATGCTCGCCGCACCGGCGGCGATACCGCCAAAGCCGAACACCGCGGCAATGATGGCGATAACGAAAAATACGGCAGCCCAGTAAAGCATGGCGATCTCCTACGGTAAGGGATAAGCGTGGAATGATCTGAATAGCGTTCCGGCTTTATCAATGAAGAGGGCGGCTCGGTCGGCGCGTGAGTGCAATCATCAATGGCGACGCGGCGCCTTCTGGCGACTCATGCTCAAGTCCTCTTCGAACTCGCGCACCTGCCGCTCCGCTTCGTCGCGTGCCATGCCATAGCGTTCCTGCAGCCGGCCTGCGAGCATTTCGGCGTTGCCTTCGACAATCTTCAGATCGTCGTCGGTCAATTTGCCCCACTGCTTCTTCATCTTGCCGCTGACCTGCTTCCACTGGCCAGCAATCGTGTCGTGATTCATACGGTTACCTCGTGCGGGATTCGACGTGCCGACGGCTCGTGTCGACGGTATCGATTCGATCAATCGCGCCGTGAACGGGATGTCCCGACAATGTGCGTACGAGTCGGAGCGGTTCAGTCACATGAACCGAACTGTTACGACCCCTTCGCGATGCATACACGCGGGTTTGCGGCGCTTAAGTCTGTGTCGGTTGCCGCGCAGATCGATAAGAAGTGGGAGGATTCACCGCCGGGGCGCGGTTGCCGCGCGTTATCCCGTAACCCCCGCACCAGTCAGTACGCTTTGGATCAGCTCATGTACTGGTGCGGGGCCCGCATATTCTCGATTAGTGGTGAGTCGTGCTGCCGCCGCGTTTGTTCAATTCACGCTCAAACGCGCGGACCTGTTTTTCAGCTTCTTCGTGGGCGATACCGTAGCGTTCTTCGACCTTGCCGGTGAGATATTCCATGCTTCCTTCGGCAACCTTCAGATCGTTGTCGGTCAGCTTTCCCCAGTGTTGTTTGATGTTGCCTGAGAGCTGCTTCCATTGGCCCTTGATGATGTCTTGATTCATGACAGTACCTCTTTGGATTCGGACGCATGAGTCGACACACATGGTGCGCACCAAGCACATGCACCTGGTGCGGTGACTGAGTTCATCACCTTCGACGTAAATCCGGTGTTGGAGGTATGTGCAGATAATCTGCATGTCATTCATCTTGACCAAGATGAATGTTTTGATGCGCGGTCCGCTGAAACCGCGATGGAGCGATGCAACCGTTAGTGCATCGCTTAATGCGTCTTAAGGCGATGTTGTTTGTGATGCTGCCGGCAGCGTGCTCGGCAGATCGCCGATCATGCGCGTGGCAAGACCATCGTAGTTATAGTCAAAATGATGATCACCCGGCATTTCGTAAACCTTCACCCATTTGGGCAAGGTAGGGTCGCTGCAGGCGCTGTCGTCGCTGTCATCATGGCCGTAGTAGCAGATCACCGGCGGCTCGTCCTGCAAGGCGGCAATGCGCGGCAGAGCGGGGAAGTGAGGCACCGGATTAAGCCACTCCATGAAGGCCTTGGTATGCGTCTTGAGCCAGTTCTCGGTCATGTAGCCTTCCAGCTCAACCTCGAAATTCGTGTCGCGGCTGGGCGAAAGCAGCACGACCTGCGAAATGCGCGCGCGATTCTGCGGGCTCAGCTTTTCAACAATGGTGGGCACCACGTCGGCACCGAAAGAGAAGCCGATCACCCAGATTTTCTGCTTGTGCCACTGCGTGCTGTATTTGTTGATCAGCGCGTCGAGGTCCTGTGCGGATTCTTCGGGCGAACGATTGCGCCAGTAGTAGGAAAGGCAGCTGATGCCAAGCACGGGTATGCCGCGCGCAGCAAGACGACTACCCACTTCTTTATCGAGATCGCGCCAGCCGCCATCGCCGGAATAGAAGACCGCGAGCACATCGTCGTGGCCGGCAGGTGCCTGCGCTGTCGCTGGAAGTTTTGTAGTGGCCTCTTCCAGGCTTGGCCGCGGGAGGGGTTTGAAAACAATGAGCGCGGCGACGATGGCGGCAATCACCACGACCGCGACAATGCGGAATTTCATCGACGCACCACTCCGGTTAGGCCGCCTGAAATCAGGCTGGCAACATTGGTGAGCACCACCGGCAAGGCGATCCCGCCCGGAACCGCCATATAGCGCGGTTCCCATTCGGGATCGAATTTGTCTTTGTAGCGGTGCAGACCCTGGAAATTATAGAAGCGTTCGCCACGGCCAAAGATCAGCGCGCCGAAACGGTTCCACAGCGGTGCCTGGCGGCGACTCTGCAAACCCGAAAGTGGCGCCATGCCCAGGTTGAACCAGCGATAGCCTTGCGCCTTCGCCCAGAGCATCAGTTCGATGAAGAGGTAGTCCATGAGGCCGGTGGGGCCGTCCGGCAACTGGCGCATCAGATCGACGGATGCTTCTTCCATGCTGTCTTCGCACAGGAACAGGTTGGCGAAGGCAACCGGTTTGTCGTCCTGCCATACCACCGCCACCGGCGTGCGCGACAGGTAACGTTCGTCGAACGCGCCAAGCGAGAAGCCTTTCTCGCGCGTGCGCTTGTCGCGCAGCCACGCGTCCGATACGGATTTGAGTTTCGGCAACAGTGCTGGAACGTCCTGCGCCGCGATGACCTCAAGACGCAAGCCTTCGCGATTCAACTTGTTGACGGTACCGCGCAGCGTTTTTTTTGACTTGCCATCGAGATTGAAGTGCTCCAGCAGCACGCGCGCTTCTTCGCCGATTTTCAAAAGGCTCATGCCGACTTCGAGATACAGATCCAGATCCGCTGGCGTCACTTGATAGAACACCGGCCAGCCACCGCCACGTTCGCAGCGTTCGCGGAAAGTCCAGACAAGCTCCTGGCGTGCGCGTTCGTCATGACCGACCGGATCGCCCATCGCCACCCAGCTGCGCCCTTCGATGCCGTACATAAGGAACGCTTTGCCATCGGGATCGAACAGCAGACTCTTGTCGCCCATCAACGCCAAGTGCGCTTGTGCGGAGGAGTAATGCTTGATGAGCGGTGTCGCGCGTGCCAATTCCGATTCATCGGGAAGCGTCGGGCGCGGGCGTGCGGAACGAATCAACGTCGTCAGCGCAAACAGCAGCGCCACGCCGGTTGCACCTACCAGCGCGCGCAACGCACGCGGTGCGTTGCCGTGATAGAAACTGAATTGCCACCACAGGTCGCGGCTGTATTCGACGTGCTGATAGCTGAAGAAGACTAACCACACTGTGCAGCCGAGCACCGTCGCGCAGGCGAGAAACCAGCCGAACGAAAACGTCATGTCGAACAGCGATGCGCGTCGGTAGAACAGGCGGTGCGCGGGCGCCAGTGCAACGGCAAGCAGAATCAGCAGGCCCGCTTCTTCGTAATCGATGCCTTTCAGCAACTGCGCCACGGCACCGGCGATCAGCAAAGTTAGCGTGAGCCAATATGCTGCGTCGAGCCGCCGTTGCAATCCGCGCGCGAGAATCAACAACGACATGCCAATGACACTGCTGATGAAGTGCGAAGCTTCCATCACCGAAAGCGGCAAAATATCGCTTAGCAGTTCCAGTCGGCCGGGCAACACGGCCGTCGCGCCGGAGAACAGCAACACCGCGCCGGACACCAAGGTAAGTCCGGAGAAGAATGGCGGCAGCAACCCGTTGAACCACGGCGTGAGCAATGCAGCCTGACGCAACCCGCGCGCTTCGCGTACCACCACCACCACGGCGGCAGCGCAAAGCGGCAGCAGATAATAGACACCGCGATAAGCGGCCAACGCACCGAGAATGGGCGCGGACAGCGCCTGGTTGCCAGTCGCGCCAAAGCCCGCGAGCATCACGGCTTCGAACACACCAAGGCCGCCCGGTACGTGACTGATCAAACCGGCAATCTGCGCCAGCGCGAAGATGGCCAGGAAAGAGCCGAAATGCAGCACGAGCTCGTCAGGCATCAATGCATAGAGCACCGCCGCCGCCAGACCCCAATCGATGGCACCGACCGCAACCTGGCGAATACCAATCGAGATGGGCGGAAGTCGCACATCCCATCGCCACAGTTTCACCGGCCGCCGGAATATCGCGCCACCGGCGAGCCACAGCGCGGGAATGGCACAGAGCACGATGCCAAGCAGCAGGTGCGCAGAGCCCAGCGGCAGGCCTCGCGGAATCGGCACGAACAACAGCGTCACACCGGTAATGGCAAACAGGCCCAACCAGAAACTGATCGTGCAGAACAGCACGACCTTGGCGACCTCCATCGTCGACAAGCCGGCCTGGATATAAAAGCGATAGCGAATGGAACCGGACACCAGCATCGCCATGCCCAGTGTGTTGCTGAAGGCGTAACTGATGAAAGAGATCAGTGCGACCCGCGGGCGCGGCAATTTGCGGCCAATCGCATTCAAGGCAAACAAGTCGTATAGCGGCATCACCGCATACCCAAGCGCGGTGAGCACAATCGCCTGACCGATGCGTCCGCGACGCAGGCGATGCATGTACTCGCCAACCTGGTGGTAACTCACCTCGCCGGCCAGTCGGTAAAGCGCCCACAGCGCCAGACACAGCATCAACACCGATAACGCAGGACCGCCGAATCGACGCAACCAGACCGGGCCCGGCCGGCTCAAGGCATCTTCCTGGCTAAGGACTTCGGCCCCGCCTTGTTGCTCCACGTTGAAACGGCCTCTCGATTTCCCCGAGACGGCGATGGTGCCATACCGGGCATTGCAGAGAAAAACTCACGACGCGCTATCGAGCTTCGATGGCGCATTCGTCATAAGGCATATGTGCCGCGACGAATCCCACAACAAAAGGGCGCCCACGCGGGGCGCCCCGGGTGACTGCTTGTCGAAAAGGCTTAGCTCTTCTTCACTTCAAACGGCTTGCTCGCGACCTGCTTGCCGTCGAGCGAGATGTCCACCTTGTACTTGCCTTCCGGCCACAGATTCGGATTGACGACGCGGAACGTCGTGGTGGCCGGACCATCGGCGGTGATCGACTGGCTGGTGCTGGTGACCAGTTGGCCGTTGCCTTCCAGATAGCTCCACTTCGCATTGAGCGTTGCACCGGTGGTGGTGCCGCTGGTGTCGACGCTCACATAGATGGTCTTCTGGCTCGGCGAGAACGTCAGCACTTCCTTGCGCACCTTATGATCCGGGGTCACCGTATCGCCCAACGTCACCGTGGCCACCTGGAAGCCGTTGTCGGCAGCAGCCGGCGCAGCGGCAGGCGCCGTCGGCGCGGCAGCAGCGGTGCTGGCGGCCGCCGGAGCAGCAGCGGTATGTGCAGCAGCCGGAGCGGCGGCCGTGCTGGCCGGGGCCGGTGTTGCAGGCGCAGTGCTCGGTGCGGCCGGTGCCGTGCTGGGAGAAGCCGGTTGATTCGCCGACTGATCGTTCTTGCCGCAGGCGCTGAGCACCAGCAGGCCGGCAAACGTAACGCTGTAGAGAGCGGCGGAACGGGCGGTGAGTTTCATGTGCGAGATTCCGAAAGGTGGGACATGAGACGGGTAAACCGTCGGTCTGCAAAGTCAGTCCAGTTGTTAAGGCTAGCGCCGCTGATCTGAAGTGCCGATGACCGGGGGCGCAGAGTGTAACCGGTTGCGGGGCTATTGCCTCGCCCCGCGAACATTGCCCGGCAGGTCCTTGTCGGTGCTGCGGAAAGGGTTGATATCCAGCCCTCCCCGGCGGGTATAGCGAGCGTAAACGCTCAGTCGCTGCGGCGTGCAGCGCTTCATCACATCCATGAAGATGCGCTCCACGCATTGTTCATGGAATTCGTTGTGCGTGCGGAATGACACCAAATAACGCAACAGCCCCTCACGATCGATCGGCGCACCCCGGTAGCGGATCTGCACACTGCCCCAGTCGGGTTGCCCGGTCACGGGGCAGTTGGAACGCAGCAGATCGGAAATCAGCGTTTCCTCGACCACCTCGGCATCGCGATCGGCGCGCAGGTAATCGGCTTTGGGCGGACCGTAATCGTCGATTTTCACCGGCAGCGCGTCGATCGACGCCCCATCGAGATCGGCGAACGTATGCGCCGTTGCGCGCGGCGCATGAATCTGCACCGTCACCGGCGCGCCCGCCGCACGGGAAAGATCCTGCTGCAAGAGCGCACTCAGCGCGGCCGCGTTGGCCAGCGGTTCCTGCGCGAATCCGTTGAGGTAAAGCTTGAACGACTTGGACTCGATGATGTTCGGCGAACTCGCCGGTACCTGGAATTCCGCCACAGCTGCAACGGGTTTGCCGTGCATGTCCAGCCACGACAGTTCGTAGGCGTTCCAGATATCCACGCCGTGGAAGGGCAGCGGCTGGCTGACGCCGATCTCATCGCGCTTGGACTGACGCGGAATCGGAAACAGCAGGCTGGGATCGTAACGGTCGGCGTAGACGGTGTGCTTGCCGAGCGGAGAGTGGTCGGGGGTGCTCATCCCGCCATTTTAATGAGGAAAGCGCCTTCCCTGGCGCTTCCGTGGTCATTACTTGTTGATATGCGTCATGCCTGCGGCTGCGTAACGGGCGCCAGCCACGGCCTCCGGCGGGAAAATCCGGTCGATGGATGCTAGGTCTTCCTTGCTCAGATGCACGTCGAGCGCGCCGATGTTTTCGTCCAGGCGTGAACGGCGGCGGGTACCCGGAATCGGCACGATGTCCTGGCCCTGAGCGAGCAGCCACGCCAGAGCAAGCTGCGCAGGCGTGCAGCCTTTCTGCTCGGCCATCGTTTCCACCTGATTCACCAGCTGCAGATTGCGCGCGAAGTTTTCGCCCTGGAAGCGCGGGTTGTTGCGGCGGAAATCGTCGGCGTCGAAATCGTCGGGCTTGGTGATCGCACCGGTGAGAAAGCCACGTCCCAACGGCGAGTACGCCACGAAGGCGATATCGAGTTTGCGGCACATGTCGAGCGTGTCGTTTTCTTCCGGGTCGCGCGTCCACAACGACAGTTCGCTTTGCAGCGCCGTGATCGTGTGTACCTTGCTGGCGCGCTCGATGGTCTGCGCGGAGGCTTCCGACAGGCCTAGATAACGCACCTTGCCTGCCTTCACCAGGTCCGCCATCGCACCGACGGTATCTTCAATCGGCGTCTCCAGATCCACGCGGTGCTGGTAGTAAAGATCGATGTGATCGACGCCCAGGCGTTTGAGGCTCGCATCGCATGCGCTGCGTACATACTCCGGGCGTCCGCTAATCGCGC
>NZ_DATHMR010000200.1:0-67042 GCF_035486915.1 Dyella sp.
CGCAATTGCTCAAGCTAAAGGTTGCCGCGTGACCGTTGATGTTGCACAGCACGGTGCGTTGCAGAGCTACATCGATAAGTGGCTCAGCGTGCAACCCCAGCAGCGCGTGGCTTTGGTTTTTGTCGATCCCGGCAAATACCCAGGACATGTAGCGCTTGCTGCGTTAGAGCAGGAATTACTCTCCACCGCCTACGGCATTCGCGAACCCCAAGTCGCACTCACCAAACTCAACTGGTGGGCGGAAGAACTGAGCAATGCGCACGAGACCGGCGGAAGACATCCATTGACTCGTGTGCTGTTCGACGACGAACGCGCGCATGCCATCACGAAGGAGCGGTGGGTCGCGCCCGTGCTTGCAGCGATGGCGCAACTGGAAGAGGGTACGGCGGTCGATTTCACCGCGCAGCTCAACGCTGCCTCCGCCTTGCACGGCGCGCTCGCCGAATTGGAAACCAACTGGTGGTATGGCGATGCAGCATCGCCTGCGCGCGCCGCGCGCCTTGCGACGTTGAGCCATCTGCTGTTCGCCCTGCGCCGGCTGCAGGACGATGCCGAACGCGATCGCTTGCCGCTGCCCATGGCACGCCTGGCCCGCTTCAGCCTAAGCCGCGCCAGCCTGCGGGATCGCGGCGACGCGCGCGACCAGGCCATCAAAGCACAGCTGGGTGATCTTCGCTCTGCATGGGATGAGGCGGGGCGTCTCAAGGGCCCTGTGAGCGTCTTCAGGGCTCTGGAAGGCGCCCAGGGCGGGCAACTAGTCCGCAAGGCCGAGCGCGCGGACGATCCCTTGGCGATGCTTCAGCAAGGCAGCCCAGATGGTGGTTTTACGGCAACGCTCCGCGCCTGGAACGCGGCCCGGCGCTGGCAAACGCAGGCTTCGGGCTGACCGCGAAAACTCACTGTTTCCTGTCTGGGCCTGTTGCAACGCCACAAGCTGCCCCAAAATACGTGAACCTCGCGGCGCTCTATCGCTGACGGTTACAGGAAATACCCATGCATAGCCATGAAAACACCGTTCGTCTGATGCCCGATGTCGCTGGGCAGGCGCAGCCGCATCTGGCTGGCGCGCTGGACTGGGTAGGCATGGATGGCATCGAAGTGCCGGTGCGCTTCGACGCGGGCGACGGCGACGTGCAGCGATCGAGTGCGCAGGTCGGTGCCTTCGTCAATCTCACCCGGCCCGACAAGCGCGGCATTCACATGTCGCGTTTGTATCTGCTGGTCGATGAGTATCTGAGCAGCAAGACCGTCGATGCAGCGATGCTCGAATCCTTGTTGCGCGCGTTTCTTGACTCCCACAAGGATCTGGCCGACCGCGCGCGCATCAGCATCCGTTTCGACCAGCTCGTGCGTCGTGCCGCCTTGCGCAGCGATAACAGTGGCTGGCGCGCCTATCCGGTTTCCATCGAAGCGAGCCTGTGCGCCGATGGTTTTCGCATGGAGCTGGGCACGGAAGTGGTGTACTCCTCCACCTGTCCGGCCTCGGCAGCGCTTTCTCGCCAATTGATCCAGGAGCAGTTCGCCAAGGACTTCGATGCGGGCAAATCGCTGGATCACGCCGCTGTGTTGGCGTGGTTGGGTAGCGAGAAAGGCATCGTGGCGACGCCGCATGCCCAGCGCAGCGTTGCGCGCCTGCTGGTGCGCTTCGTCGACGGTGCGCCGTTGAAGCTCATCGATCTGCTCGACACGGTCGAGCATTCGCTGGGCACGCCGGTGCAAACGGCGGTCAAGCGCGAAGACGAACAGGCCTTCGCGCTCGCCAACGGCGGCAATCTGATGTTCTGTGAAGATGCCGCACGCCGCATTCAGCGTGCACTCGATGCCGACAAGAACATCGCCGATTTCCATGTTCGCTTAGAACACCAGGAAAGTCTGCACGCTCATAACGCTGTCGCACATGCGCACAAAAATACGTCGGTTCTCTGATGTCTTGGATTGACTAAGCACAAGAGAACTAGATCGTTAGGCAAAGCCGAACACGGCAATGACGACGAGAAGTTCGCAGCGGAGGTCTATCAAGGTTTTCATTTCATAGAGAAGCTAATGGGTCAGAGTCATCTGATCCCGTTTCTCAGCAGAGGGGGCTTTGGGTCGAAAGCGGGCATTCCGATCATTGCGTCAGTTGATGAACAACAGCATCGCATCACTTCTTTCTGCCGCTCCTCGGTAGAAATTGACGAGGTTGACGAAGTGACCTAGGACGTAAGACCGCCCGAAATCGCCGTCCCGCGACCAGATCTGCGGATAGATCTTTTGTTCGTCCATGGCCTCGAGATGGAAGCGTTCGATGAACTCTTCCTTCGAAATCTTCAATAGAGCCTCGGCAATTTCCTTTACTTGGCCCTGCAACAAATAACGAGCAGGACCATAACCCGCGTCTTCGCCAATCTCAGTGCCTCCCAATACAACCATACCCAAGGCTCCATGCCCCTCCCACTGAGAGCCGTTGAGCGTGAAGTGAATTGCGTGCCAAGCCTTTTCTACATCCAGCGCATTGGGAGGGCCATCACCGCCCTCTGGATAAAGAAAGTCAACGACTTCACCTGGGTTGCCCATGAGCCGGTTCAATGTGGCTCCATCAATGGCAACGAAGTTCCCTATCATCGACATACTGCCTCCTGTGCGCTAGTCAAACCGTATCGTGCTTATATCGTTAGCTCAATGTCCGCTTCAGTCGAAAGTGGACATTCGCCTAGTGCAATCAAGTGCTCGACATCGTCTTCCAAAATAGCTCGGCCTCGTCTACGTAACTTATCGCCTTCCCGTCAATTTCCCTATCTCACCGCCGTTAGCGATGGGTGGCCCCTGGGACTGCAATCCACGGCTTCCTTCAATCTCTTTTAACTCGCTCAATTTTTATACATATCCAGTCAATCGCGTACAAGCGAGAAATGCCGCGCTGCGCTAGCTTTGGTTGAAAGAGCCTCCTCACGTCCGGGTCAGCGAAAACATCGCGAAGGGTCCATAACAGCAAAAATAGGCTGTCGACGGGCAATTTATGGCGATTTCAAAGAGGAACTGTCATCAAACAATGCTCTGATGTCACATACCTTGTTGCTCCGGAGTCCATGTCATGGAAACCGCCATTGTCCCCGCCCTTGCCGCATTGACGGGGTCCGCTATCGGCGGCCTTACCAGCCTGTGCGCATCCTGGCTCACCCAGATGGCGCAATTCCGAGCACAAGAACGAGCGACGCATCTGACCCAGCGCCAGGAGCTGTATCGAAACTTCATCGAAGAAGCTTCCAAGTGGTACGCCGACGCTTACGAGCACGACACTCCCAAGGTGACGAACCTGGTGGGGCTATATGCGATGGTCAGCCGGATGCGCGTGTTGTCGGCACCCAGCGTCGTCGAGCACGCGGACCTGGTCGTGCGCGTGATCGTCAACACCTACCTGGCGCCCAACAAAACCTTTCAGGACGTCACGGAGCTCATGGATGACAAGAACATGGATCCCCTCAGTGGCTTCAGCAGCGCCTGCCGAGAGGAGCTATGGGGCACGCGGAAACTGTCTCCATAGCGATTTTTCCACGCCGCACCGACGACTGGGCATGTCGACACAACACTGGATGAAAGTAATCACAGACGACGTTGTTCAATCCGCCAATGTTCGGGGTCCAATCGTCCCTATCATGAACGATGAACCGTGCTTTCGCTGAATAAGATGGGATCCCATGGCAAAGTGTAAAACTCGGATCGCGCACCAACTCCGCCGCGGGTGTTGCACAGTGCACTCATCATGAGCGTTGCGCGCGCGCACCCCCATCTGATGCTCTGCGAGCATTGCGAAGAGATCTACGATCGAACTCTCATGGTGCCTGGCGCCAGTTATTACTGCAGTCGTTGCGGTTCGCGACTTGCGAAGGGTTCGATCTTGTCCGTCCAAGCGTGGTTGGCCTGGACGATCACGTCGGCTTGCTTGTTCGTGTTCGCCAACACTTTTCCGGTGGCGGTCATTAGTTTGGACGGGTTGAACAGCAAAGCGACCGTACTGCAATCCATTTCGGCATTGGCGCAAGGCCCTGGCACGCCCATGGCGATTGCCGCTGGCATCGTCATCATCGGCATCCCTGGATTTCAGATCGCGCTGTTGCTCTGGATGTTGTCATTCGCGGCGCTGGGCAAACCGTGTCCGTATTTCGTGGTCATCATGCGTTGCCTCCATCTCAGTCGGCCTTGGGGCATGACCGAAGTCTTTTTGTTGGGTGTATTGGTGGCCATCGTCAAACTGTCCAGTTACCTGCATGTCGTGATTGGGGCAGGAGTCGTTTCCATCGCATTGCTCGCGCCACTTATGGTGGTGATTACCAAGCACGACACCGAGGAACTGTGGCGTCTCTATGAGGGACCCGCATGACGTCCGGCGGCAAGCGGGCAAATGAGTTGGATTTGGTCGCATGCAGCCTTTGCGGCATGGTGTGCGACGGTCGGTCCGAATGCGAAACGCACGGGCTCGATTGCCCGCGATGCGGCAGCGCGCTGAGTGTGCGAAAGCGCCACTCGCATGCTCGATCGGCCGCTTATTTGATTGCTGCGCTGGTGTTGTACATCCCCGCCAATGTGTATCCGGTGATGTATACGAAGATGTTAGGCAATGAGGCCGATAGCACGATCATTGGCGGCATTGTGGAATTCTGGGAGTCGGGGTCGTGGGATATCGCGCTGCTGATTTTTCTGGCGAGCGTGGCGGTGCCTTGTACCAAGTTCATCGCCCTTGGTTATCTGCTGTGGAACCGCAACGCCTCTGAACACGCCCTGGTCAGCAAGACTCGGCTGTTGAAGTTTGTTGAAGGGATTGGTTATTGGTCGATGCTCGATGTGCTCGTCGTGGCCATTGTGGCCGCGCTCATTCAATTTCAAGCGCTGGGTGAAGCGGAGCCGCGTTTGGGCATCGTGTTTTTTGGATCAGTGGTGGTGCTTACCATGTTGTCAGCACTCAGTTTCGATGGACGTCTAACCTGGGATCGGAAGGTGGATCATGGCTGAGTCGACGAGTGCTGCGTCGGGGTCCTTTCGCGATCCGCGTATGCAACCCAAGAAGCATCGCACACCGATCGTTTGGGTGGTGCCACTCATTGCCATTGCCATCGGCCTGGGCATGCTGATCCACGCGCGCCTTCAACAAGGGCCCACGATCGTTATCTCGTTCGATACCGCCTCCGGTTTGCAGGCCGGCAAAACGTTCGTCAAATACAAGGAGGTCGTCGTCGGCACCGTCACGGCGGTGGATCTGAGCGACGACGATAACCGCGTCCTGGCTACAGTCCAATTTCAGCGAAATGCACAACGCTTGCTCCACGCCGATACGCGCTTTTGGATCGTTCGCCCGCAAATCGGTCCAGGCGGCGTGTCGGGCATCGATACGTTGCTCTCCGGCCCCTATATCGCGGTGGATCCAGGCACGTCCACGAAAGCGAAAAAGTCCTACGTGGCGCTCGACAATCGGCCGATGGTGGCGACTGGGGAGCAGGGACGCAGCTTCGTTTTGAGGACCGACGATCTCAATTCGCTCAACGTAGGATCGCCTTTGTATTTTCGCCACATCGATGTCGGCCGGGTGTCCGATTATTCGATGGATGCAGCCACAAAGACGGTATCGATCCGGATCTTTGTGCGCGCGCCTTACGATCAATTCGTCAGTGCCGCCACTCGATTCTGGAACGCCAGCGGCGTAGACGTTTCGCTGACTTCCGGCGGCTTGAAGATGCGAACGCAATCGCTGGCAACGATCGTGTCAGGGGGCGTCGCCTTCGACAATACGCCCGACGTCACGAACCTGACCGAGGTTGCGCAGGACACCGCGTTTCCGCTGGCGCCCGATCAAGAAACAGCCATGTCCGATCGGCAAGGCACGCCGCTCTTCTTCCGTCTACGATTTTCAGAAGCCTTACGTGGTTTAGAGAAAGGGGCATCGGTTGAGTTCTTTGGGGTGGACGTCGGCGATGTGCGCAACGTTGTTTTGGATTACGACCCATCGACGCGGAAGTTCAGCGTGGTCGTGGACATTGCGGTCTACGAGCATCGACTGGGGCCAGTGCTGGCCAAATTCCCCTCCAGTCAGGGGAACGAAGCGCAGGTGGCGTCCTTTGTGGACTCGATGATCAAGGATGGGTTGAGAGGGCAGGCGCGCACCGGCAACTTGCTCACTGGGCAACTCTACATATCGCTGGATTTTGTACCCAATGCGCCGCCTGTGGAATTCGATGAGCAGCGCCGGCCGCTCATCATTCCGACGGTGCCGGGAAGTCTGAGCCAGCTGCAAGAACAACTGGCCGACATCGTGGCCAAGGTCCATAAGGTTCCATTCGATTCGATTGGACGAGGCGTTAACAACGATATCGCCGAGCTGGGCACAACGCTCCGTCTTATCAACACGCAAACGCTGCCTTCGGCACATGCGACCTTGGGGCAGGCGACGACGACCTTCCAGTCCGCCAACGGCATGCTGCAACCGAACTCGTCGCTTCAAACAAACCTCAATCAGATGCTCATTGAGCTCACGCGACTTAGTTACTCGTTGCGAAACCTGTCCGATCTTTTGAACGAGCATCCCGAATCGCTCATTCGAGGACGTTCAAACGCGTCACCATCTCAACCCGCCTCGGGCACCCAGGCGCCAGAAGGCAGCCATCCATGAAAAGTTATCCGTTGGCGATCGGGCTTGCGCTTCTGAGTGGATGCGCTTCACCCGGGTTTCGCTATCACACCTTGCAACCGGCATCCGGTCAGTCCGCGACATCGACATCACACGATCAGGTGCGCCTGACCACGGTGCAAATTCCCGCAGAAGTGGATACGGAGCAACTGGTCGTTCGCGCCAGCAACAACACATTGGTGCGAGAACCCACGGATAGATGGGCGGCGCCATTGACCGATGAAATTCGCGGGGCGTTGGACGATGCATGGCAACGCGACGATGGCTTGGAGGATGTTCAAAATCTCGGCGACGGCTCGCGTTCCATTCCGCAGGTTGGTGTTCAAGTGCAAAAGCTCGATGCGACCTTAGGCGGAAACGTGGAGCTGATCGCCAATTGGTGGGTGTCCACTGGCGAGGGTTCCACGATAAAGACCTGGTCATGTCAGCGAGTGATCGTCGAGCCGGCCCAAAGCGGTATCGATGGTGTAGTGGACGCCCAGCAACGTGTGTTTCGCACGCTCGCCGGCGATATGGCCGCGTCGGTTAGGGCGATGCGTAACCAGCACGTCCCGGTTTGTCCTGGACATTGATGGGAATGCATTGCCAGTCGCACGTGCGGCGGCCTAATGGGAGTGCAACGCCTTCGAACGGAGTGAGGATTCTCATTGATCCGAACGTTGAGGATCGAACTCACCGGGACCGGCATACGCATCAACAAAAAGCATGCGGTATGGAGACGCGCAAGCATTGACCCGTTCGCTTCGCTCATGGCAACAGACGGGTGCGCTCGGCGCCCATCTCGCGCGCCATGACTGCAAGGCGTTCCTGCATGGAAGTGGGACGCCAGTCGCTGCGCCGGGTCATGGCGATGCGCCGACGCAGGACGCCGCCCTCGATGGGAATTTCAGCCAGGGCACCGACCTGGCGCTCGAACAGGAACTGATCCAGTGACATCAGGGTCAGCCATTCGCCCTTGAGCATGAGTCCGCGCGCGACCAGCACCGAACCGCATTCGATGCGCGGCGTCGGTGGTTCAACGCCGTGACTGCGGAACAGCGTCTCCCAATTGCGCCGCATCGGTACGCCCAGTGCCGGCACTGCCCATGGATAGGCGAACAGGTCCTGGATGGTAACGACCCTGTTGCGCCGTAGTGGATGAGCGCTGTTGCCGACGATGAACAGCTCATCATCGAACAGCGCTTCTTGTTCCACGTCATTGGCGGGTGCCGGATGGCGTATGGCGCCACCGATCATCAGGTCGATATCGCCGTGGCGCAGTGCGATCAACAACTCGCCATACGGCGCTTCACGCACTTCTACCGATGCGCCTGGATGTTCTTGCGCGAATCGCGCGAGCAAATCGGGCAGAAACACCGTGCGCGCCATCGGCAGCGTACCGATGCTGATGCGCCCGACGCCATGTTTGCCTGCGGCGATTTCGTCCAGTCCCGTGCGCAACTCCGCCAACATCAAACGCACGAAGCGCACGAAGCGGCTGGCTAAATCGGTGGGCCGTACTGCGCGTCCCGCGCGCACCAGCAATTCCGCACCCAGGGCGTCCTGCAGTTCTTGCACTGCGCGATAGACGGCCGGTTGCGATAGCCCGATTTGTTCGGCGGCAGCGGCATAACTGCTGCAGTGTTCAACCGCCACAAGGGCGCGTAGCTGGACCATGCTGACGCGTCGCTCGATATGGTTCAGTGGCGCCAGGCGTGCCGAACGCCGCACCAAGCGCACGCCCTGCGTGAGATAGCGCAAGGCACGCTCGGCTCGAATGATCCAGGCAAGCCCGACTGCGGTCGGGCGCACGCCCGCGGACCGGCGTTCGAACAGGCGAATTTCAAGATTGCGCTCGAGCTTGCCGACCGCTTGAGCCAACGCCGGTTGCGAAAGACTGACCTGCTCGGCCGCAGCGCTCATGCTGCCGGCGCGCGCGATGACGCTGAGGGCGTCCAGGTGGCGGAGGTTCAGAGCATAAATTCGATCCATACACAATCAATAGTATTTGCTTATGGACGAACAATAAAACGAATTTGGCATCATGCGTGTTTTCGCGCAAATTTCGTTTCCGAAATGCGAGGGGTCAAAAGCCCCAGTGACAGTCGATATCAAACTCGAAAGTCGGCGCGAGACTTTGATTTGCGCGATGCAGCATCAAAAGTCATCCGTTTTACGGCCTTCCTCAATATGTCGATTGTTGCGGCGCAAGAAAAACACCAACGCCAATAACGAACTGACCGCCCTGATGAACATCATTGATTCCCATCTGCACGCCATCGCTTCCGACACGATGACCTATCCGAAGAACCCAATCGGCGGTCATCAATCCGCGTGGTCGCAAGAGCGTCCGGTCAATGCCGAAGGCGTGATCAAGGCGCTGGATAACGCCGGTATTGCGAAGGCGGTAGTGGTGCAGGCTTCGACCGTATACGGGCACGACAACAGCTATGTGGTCGATGCGGTGCGTGCCTACCCACATCGCCTGGTCGGTGTGTATTCGATCGATGCGCTGGCGCCCGATGCGGTGCAGCGAATCGATCATTGGGAGGCGCGGGGCTTGCATGGCTTTCGCTTGTTTACCACCGGCACCACGATGCCCGGCCAATCGGATTGGCTTGGTCACAAGGATTCCTACCCGGCGTGGGCCCACGCCGAAAAGATGGGCATTCCCGTCTGCCTGCAGATGACCATGCAGGGTCTGCCAACGCTGCGCACGTTGCTTGAGCATTTTCCCAAGTCGCGCGTGTTGCTCGATCACTGCGCCCGTCCGGACTTGGATGACGGCGCACCGTACAAGGCTGCGCAGGCGCTGTTCGATATGGCGCAGTTCGAAGGTGTGCACCTCAAGCTGACCAATCGCACGTTGGCCGCAGCCGCCAAAGGCCGCTCCACTCCGGCTGCTTTCCTGGAAAAGCTGGTGAATATCTTCGGTGCCGAACGCATTGCGTGGGGCTCCAACTTTCCCGCGGCCGAAGGTTCACTCGATGAACTGCTGACGACTGCACGCGATGTGTTGTCCAGCTTGCCCAGCGAACAGCAGGCGATGATCTTCGGCGGCACCGTCGAACGCATTTATCCGGCGTTGCGGGGTGTGGTGGCATGAGCCAGCCGATCCATCTGCACACCGTGTTGAAGACCACCGCGTTGAGCACACCGCTGAAGAATGGTGCGCTCAAGAGCGATCGGGTGGTGCTCGACTTCACCGAGATCACCCCGATCCATAAAGCTTTTGCACCGATGGTGCGCGACGCGACATTCGATATCTCGGAATTGGCGATCGTCACTGCACTGCAGGCGATTGCTTTCAAGCGACCGATCGTGTTGCTGCCCGTGGTGGTGGCCTCGCGTTTCCAGCGCGGCTGCCTGGTGTCGTATCGCCCGCATGGTGACGTCAAACCCGAACAACTGCGTGGCAAACGCATCGGCGTGCGCTCATACACGCAGACCACCGGCATGTGGGTACGCGCGCATCTGGTGGAGGATTACGGCTTGGCGACGCCCGATATCCGCTGGATCACCCATGATCTGGCGCACGTGGAGCAGTACCAGGATCCGCGGTTCGTCGAACATCCGGCGCATGACAAGAGCCTGCTGGACATGCTGCACGATGGCGACATCGATGCGGCGATCTTCGGCAACGACTTACCGGAGGGCGATGACTACGTGCCAGTGATCGCCGATGCCAAAGCCAAGGACCTGAATTGGGCGCAGCAGCATGGCTTTGTGCCGATTAACCATGTGGTAGTCGCCAGCGCAGAGATCTGCAAGCGTGAGCCGCTTGCGGTGCGCGCCGCCTATGATCTGCTGGCCAAAGCCGAGAACCAGCAAGTCGCAACCTCGGTCGGTCCGCGCAAGACTTTGTCCGGGTTTGAATCCTTAAGCGGTCCGCTGGAATGGATCATCGATGCCTGTTTGGAGCAGGCCCTGCTTCCGCGCAAGCTCAGCCTCGAGGAGGTGTTGGGACCCGCGCGCGCCTTGCTGGAAGGCGAGATGGCCTGACATTGCCTACGCCAGCGCACGAAGCGTTGACGCGGTACCTGCCAAGAGTTCAGCTTCACCATGACCCGACCGGTAAACCTACACATGCACTTGATCACGCAACGGCGTCCGTTCTATCGCGACCTGACTTTCCAGGTGGTGGTGGGCATGGCGCTGGGTGTGCTGGTCGGTGTGCTGTGGCCGGATGTGGGCACCCAACTCAAGCCGCTGGGCGATATCTTCATCCGCCTGATCCAGATGGTGGTGGGACTGATCATCTTCTGCACCGTCACGCACGGCATTGCCAGCGTGCGCGACCTGGGCAAGGTCGGGCGTATCGCACTCAAGGCGATGGTGTATTTCGAACTGGTCACCAGCGTGGCGCTGGTGATTGGCTTGGTCGCCATCAACGTGCTCAAGCCTGGCGTGGGCATGCATATCGACCCGGCGTCGCTCAAGCAAGGCATCGCCGCGGGCGATCAGGCGGCACCGGCTTCGCATGGTTTTGGCGAGTTCCTCACCAATCTCGTGCCGACATCGGCCATCGGAGCGTTCAGCAACGGCGACATTCTGCAGATTCTGCTGTTTTCGGTGTTGTTTGCTTGCGGCTTGGCCAGTCTCGGTGACAACGCGCAACCGGTACTGCGCCTCGTCGATGTCATTCGCCAGACGTTGTTCTGGATCATCCGCGTGGTGATGAAGATCGCACCCATCGCCGCTTTCGGCGCGATTGCCTTTACCACCGCCAAGTTCGGCCTCAGCAGCCTGGTGCCGCTAGCCAAACTGGTGGCCGAATTCGCGCTCACGTGCGTGGTGTTCTTGCTGCTGGTGCTTGCGCCGATTTCACGCGTATGCGGTTTCAGTTTGTTCAAACTGATGCGTTACTTCCGCGAAGAGTTGGTGTTGGTGCTCGGCACCAGTTCGTCGGAGAGTGTGTTTCCGCAGCTTACCGAAAAACTCACCCGCCTTGGCGTGGACGAATCGGTGGTCGGCATGGTGTTGCCTACTGCCTATAGCTTCAATCACGACGGCACCTGTCTTTATTTTGCAGCGGTGGCGGTGTTCCTGGCGCAGGCCACCGGTACCGCACTCGGCTGGCAGGCCCAGTTGGGTCTGTTGCTGATTTTGCTGGTTACATCCAAAGGTGGCGCGGGTGTTTCCGGCTCGGCTATCGCGGTGCTGACCATGACGTTGGCGGCGACCAAAACTATTCCGGTCAGCAGCGTCGCTTTGATACTCGGTGTGCATCGCATTTTGTCGGCGGGGTTCGTGTTCGTGAACATCGTCGGCAATTGCGTTGCGACCGTGGCGGTTGGCTATTGGGAGAAAGCCGTCGACCGCAACAAGCTTCAACAAGAACTACAGGCAGGTTAACAGGCAGTTCGTCGACCGTGCCTTCAAAACAACATGCATCTCGCGGTTCCTATCGGCACCGCGATGGGGAGGATTGCGTCAATGAGAAGGCTGATGGCACGTAAATCGATATACCTGAGTCTCATCGCCATGCTGCTGGCACCTGCCGCGCATGCGCAAAACACACAGTCGGCACAAAATAGCGGGCCGAACGCGAATTGGGCCGATGCCTATACGCTCGCGCAGAACGGGCCGCAACAGAACATCGGCAACGGCACCGTCGATCCTTCCAGCAGGCCGGTGGGTGCGCAACCTGCTTCCAAGGAGCCGGCGTTGCCGCGCTCGAAGCTCGTGCAGAAGTTGCTCGACGATGGCGTCAATATCCGCGCCAGCGAAATTGATCAGTACGCCAAGAACACCACCGGCGGCGTCAAGCAGGGTAGCCATAACGTTGGCCAGTTCTATATCGGTGCGGACTTCGATCTCGGCAAGATCTTCGGGTGGTCTGGCGCCAGTTTTCATTTCACCGCGTATCGCGATTACGGGTTGAGCCTCAACGCGCTCGTCACCGGCACCTACAACAAACAGCAGTACATCTATAAGAACGCCTTTCCGCGTTGGCATTTGGGCCTGTTTTCTTACGAGCAGAAGGCATTCGACGATCGCTTGGATGTCCAGATCGGTCGCCTGGGCAGCACCACCTACTTCGGCCACCTGGTGGTCAACTGCCAGTTCGTCTCGGCCAATACCTGCGGCGAGCCGCGAATGCTGGTGTCCGAAACCGGACTCAGCCTGCTGCCTTCGGCGACGTGGGGTGGCAACGTGAAATTCAAGACGACCCAGAACACTTACGTCGATGTCGGTGCATTCGAGGTCAATCCAGATGTGCAGCCCAGCAATGGTTTGGATTGGGAAATCAAGCATTCGACCGGTTATACGTTGCCGATCGAATTCGGCTGGGCGCAGAACGACCCCAAGACCGTGCAATATCCGTTTGAGTTGAAGGGCGGTGTGTATGAAAGCACGGCTCCGCTTACCGACATTAATTTGAATACCAAGGGCGAACCGCTCGGTATGGACGGCGGCACTGCAGCAACCGACCATCACATCCGCGATGGTTTCTACGTCATGGGCGACAAAGTGATTTGGCGCCCCGATCCGGATTCGCCGCGTAGCTTCAACGTCTTCGGCGGCTGGGTGCAGCAGCTGGAAGATCAGGAGATCATGCATCAGCAGATCTATACCGGGTTCGTCATGACCGGGCCGTTCTCGTTCCGCCCGTACGACACGCTCGGCCTGAATATCTCCGAGTTCGAATTGACGCCGGAAGAGCAAGCCTATCTTGCCGAAGTACGCAAAAAAGAAGGCGGTACCGGCGTGAATGCGCTGCATCAAACCGACTACGACCTGACCTACAGCATTCACCTTGTCAAAGGTCTCGAGCTGATGCCGAGCCTGCAGTACATCGTGCATCCGGACAATTCGAGTCTTCCGAAAACATCGGTGTTGCCGAAGAACTTGTTCGTGTATGCGATCAGCCTGCGCGTGGACATCGGTGTGCTGTTGGGCTTCAGACCTGCTGCCGCCAATGATTGATGTTGCGAAGAGGATTGAATATGTCAGTCGTAGTAACCCGTATTGAACGCGCCGACACCAATGTGATCGACGGCCTGGCTCATGCTGGCGTCGCTACCGTGCATGAAGCGCAAGGCCGCACTGGCTTGATGCATTCCAGTCTGCGCCCGATCTACAGCGGCGCGCGCATCGCCGGCTCAGCGGTTACCGTGCTGATGCCGCCGGGTGACAACTGGATGATGCATGTGGCGATCGAGCAGTTGCGCGAAGGCGATCTGCTTATCGCCGTTCCCACTAGCCCCTGCGAAGACGGCTATTTCGGCGACCTGCTGGCCACGTCGGCCAAAGCGCGCGGCTGCCGTGGTCTGATCATCGATGCGGGCGTGCGCGACGTGCGTGATCTCACCGCGATGGGCTTTCCCGTTTGGAGTCGTGCCATTTATTCGCAAGGTACGGTCAAGGAAACGCTCGGCTCGGTCAACGTGCCGGTAGTTTGCGGTGGTGCTCTGGTCAATCCAGGTGACGTGGTGATCGCCGATGACGATGGCGTTTGCGTGGTCCCGCGCGCCAGCGCTGCGCAGGTGTTGGAAAAAGCCAACGAACGCGAAGCCAGGGAAGAGGAAAAGCGCAAACGCCTGGCCGCGGGCGAATTGGGTCTGGACATTTACGACATGCGCGAGCGTCTGGCGCAGAAAGGCCTCAAATATGTCTGAGGCGATCCCGTTCGAAAGCGTACGTGCGATGTGGATGCATGATGGTACCGACGTTCTCCACATCCAAGGAGCGAGCCCTGCATGATCATCGATTGCCACGGTCATTACACGACCGCACCGAAAGGACACGATGCTTTTCGCGACGCGCAACTGAATCACTTCGACGATCCATCACAACCTTCGCCGATCTATCCGGACATTTCCGACGACGACATCCGCGAAAGCATCGAAACCAATCAACTGCGCCTGCTTCGTGAACGCGGTGCAGACATGACAATCTTTTCGCCGCGTGCGAGCACCATGGCGCACCATCAAGGTGACGAAGCGGTCAGCCAGATATGGACGCGCCATTGCAACGATCTGATCGCGCGTGTGGTTGGGCTCTACCCGGAAACATTTATCGGTGTGTGCCAATTGCCGCAGTCGCCAGGGGTGACGATCAAGAACTCGATTGCCGAATTGGAACGCTGCGTCAACGAACTGGGCTTCGTTGGCTGCAACCTCAATCCCGATCCGTCGGGCGGCCATTGGGATGGCCCACCGCTTACCGACCGCGCATGGTATCCATTCTTCGAGAAGATGGTGGAACTGGACGTGCCGGCCATGATTCACGTATCCGGCAGTTGCAACGCCAACTTTCACGCGACAGGCGCGCACTACATCAACGCCGATACCACCGCGTTCATGCAGTTCCTGCAGGGCGATCTGTTCAAGGATTTCCCAAGCTTGCGCTTCATCATCCCGCACGGCGGTGGCGCGGTGCCGTACCACTGGGGCCGTTATCGCGGTCTGGCCGACATGTTGAAGAAACCGCCGCTGAGCGAGCACGTCATGAAGAACGTGTACTTCGATACGTGTGTATACCATCAGCCGGGTATCGATCTGTTGTTCAAGGTCATCGACATCGACAACATCCTGTTCGGCTCGGAAATGGTGGGTGCCGTGCGTGGCATCGATCCGACCACCGGCAACTACTTCGACGATACCCTTCGCTACATCGACGCGCTGGATATCCCTGTCGAAGACAGGCAGAAGGTTTTGGAAGGCAATGCGCGTCGCGTCTATTCACGCTTGGACGCGCAGCTGAAGGCGCGCGGCAAGTAAGTCGCGTAACCAAACTTGTGCATCCTGTTGATATAGCCCTATGCGCCTGATATGCGCTTTGGGCCGAAAGCGGATCCTTCCGTCCGCTCAAAATAACTCGTCTCAACGGCACTTCGCTGACAGATGGGCGCTCCACAAAGAGCGGGCAGCAGCACGTAGTCCTCACTCGTTTTGTTCTCGCCCGCGCACCATGAGCAAGTCGCCGGCCACCCGTTGTGAAATGAAAAAGGCCCCGAGATCATCGGGGCCTTCGTACGCATTCACTCGAAACCGTTATTGAAACTTGTCGATGACGAGAATGCGACCATCAAAGTGCGCCCAGACGTTATGGCCCTGCATCGAAGTGAGATCGACACCAGCGAAGAGGGCTTGATGCGTGAACTTCGCGTCAGGTCCGCTATAGGAGGCGCCGTTATAACGGATGGGACCACGCGGAGAGAATGATCCATCGGCATTGGTCACGAACACCACTGTCCAAGGCAATTGATGGGCATCAGGCGACACGCCTGGTGGTGCAGGTGCGGCATTCTTCGCAGCAAGCCCCTGCATTACGGTTTGTAGAGCCTCCAACTTTTGTTTTAGTTGCTGGCGTTGCTCGGGCGATAGGTCGTCGCCCTGTGGCTGAGGCGCACCCGGTGACTGAGTTGGGCCGAGTGGTGCGGATGGGCCTTGGATATCACGTTGCGAAAGATATGCCATTTGCCCATTTTGCTTGGCCACCGCCATCGCAGCGTTGAACTGATGCGCTCGCATTAATTGATCGATTAAAGCCCTGGCCTGTTGCGGATTTAGCCCGGCACCACCGGTTGGGCCACCCCCGTATGGGTGAGCGGTCGGCATGGCACTGTCCGGACCGGCGACCGTCATGGGCGGGGCATTGGGCGTACCAGGGCATGGGCTGTCCTGATAGGCGGTGGTCCCGTCGTGCTGCTTGCATTTGTAAATGGATTGCCCGTGAACTGCGGCCGTCAACAAGCTCAAAACCGCAAATAGATACCAACGCATATCCCACCCCCCGAGTTCTGCGTAACCTGACTTTACTGATAAGAATAGCGTGCTGACAACGCGTGCACCGAAAAGGCGCGAAGGTAACTACATAAAAAACTGGCGTCGTATCTGTGCGCGCGAACGTCCGCTTTGGCAGTCGAAAGCGCACATTAGATCTTTCGCTAAAGCTTCCCGTTGCCGGCAACGGGCATTCGTATCAATCACTCACCATCCCTTCGTGAGGCAAAAATGCTTCGCTCAAAAGCATCTGGACGGTGTGTAATTTCTGGACGGCAACTAATTGCCGCGCTGCAGGATGATTCGCAATTCTTCCACGTCCAGATCGCGCTCCAGCTCATGAAGGACTTCGTCTTCAATGAGTCCAGCGCGGTGAATGCGAATCAGCTCGGCGCGTCCGGCGGCAAGTGCAATCAGGACGACGTCGAAATGCGCACGAACGCCTTCCATAAACATGTCCGCGTCCGCGGCGTAACGCGTCGTGACTTCCGAGCGCTTGCGATACTCTTCCAACAGGCGGGGATGGATTAATGTTCCGTCTGGCGCGTAGGCATGCAATTCGACAGCCGCGGCCATGGCACGGGCAATGGCCGCCTCCGATGCGGCCAAGTGCATTTTTGCCAAGGGATCGTGATCAATGGGCCGAACCCAATGGATGAGCCAACCCAAGCTTGTCCCTTGCATGACAACGGTCGCGAAGATCACAGCGAAAGCGGTGACAAGCATCAGATCCCTGCCGGGCATGGATGCGGGCAATGTGAGCGCCACGGCTAACGTCACGACCCCTCGCATGCCGGCCCAGCTCAGCACTGTCGCTTGCCGTAGTCCAAGCGGCCGCGCGCGTTTCAAGCCCATGCTTCGGAGTGCGGCGAGCACGCCATCGACGCCAAAGATCCAGACAAAGCGCGTCACCGTAACGGTCAGTACGACACCAAGAACGGGAATAGCCATCTTGGTGGAGACAGCCTCGATCCCACCGACTCGATCAAGCACGCCGCGCAGCGAGAAACCGATAAGGATGAAGACAAGGGCTTCCAGAACAAACACCATCGTCTCCCAGAAGGCAGTGCCGCGAAGCCGAACCTGCGCCGGGAAGATGACATGCTGGTACCAGCCGAGCACAAGCCCCGCCACGACCGTCGCTATCACGCCAGAGACATGGGCTGCTTCGCCGACGATATAGGCGACCCAGCACATAAGCGTGCTGGCCATGACGATCAGTGTTTGATCGCCCAGACGCCGAACGACGAAGATCCAGATCGCCGAAACGGTGAGGCCGGCAACGATTCCACCAAGAGCGAGCAAGACGAAGTTCGAAATGGCTGCGCCGGCATCAAACGCGCCGCTCAGCGTCGCCGCGACGGCGAAGCGAAAAAGCACCAGACCGGTTGCGTCATTGAGCAGGCTTTCCCCTTCCAAGAGCGCCGAAAGCCGTCGGGGAAGCTTCACTCGCTGAAGCACCGCGCGAGCCGACACGGCATCCGGTGGCGAGACGATGGCCCCGAGTGCAAAACAGGCAGCCCATGGGAGGCTGGGGACGAGCCAATGGATTACTACGCCTACCGACAACGTGGTGAACACAACCGCGCCGACGGCGAGCGACAATATGCCTGGCAGGTGTCGCCGGAAGCGGCCGAAAGCGGTGAAATACGCCCCATCCATCAACAATGGTGGGAGGAAAAGTACCAGGATCAGTGAAGGATCGATCGCGAACGGCGGTAGTCTGGGCACAAACGCAAGAGCGCCACCACCGACGAGCAATGCGGTGGCCGGTGGGAGACGTAGGCGTCGCGCCACCCAATGCAGTGCGACAACAACGGCGAGCAAAACCAGCACGAGTTCAAATATCTCGACAGGATGCATTGGCTCGCCCCAAAAATCACCGGATCGCTACTACATACAGCATCGCTCGACTCGTTTGAAGCAGACTTTGATCGCCAGAACGCAAACGGCGCAGCTTAACGATCACGCTGTCACGGCTATGTCCGCTTTGATAGCGGACCGTTCCAATGCCGCCTACAACTGGGCCCTTACCGAGAACTTATTTCAGTTCGCTATCACGCGGGTCATCGCCGCGTGCCAGGGCGTAATCGATCGCCGCGCGCACTGCCGCTACTTGGGCATCGTTGCACTGCTGCGGCGTGGCGCGTGGACTGTCAGGATAGACCTCGGTGGTTGTCGCGTAACGTGCGTTGGTAATGCCTGCGCACAACCCCCACTGCTTTACAGGGAATTTGATGACGCCCGGCACCAGCAGTGGCGACCCGATGATCTCGCCATGGGCATCGGCGATGGCGATATGCGTCACCTTGGCCACCGCATCGATCACCGCTCGCTGAAACTCGGGCTGGGGGGTTTCGATATCGTCGACCAGATAAAAGCCATCGGGTATCTCGCCGGGTTCAAAGTCTTTACCATCACGCGCCGCAAGCGCCGGACGGAACTCCGATTCGTCCGTATCGGTGGTCTCGTGCAGGTCGATATGCATCAGTACGGAATCGCGCAACGGTTCCAACAGGTTTACCAGCGCGGCCGATTCACCCGCGGGACTGTTCTTGCGGAAATTGCGATTGGGATCGAGTGCGTCTGGGTTCCAGCGGTGGATCCGCTCGTAAGCCCATGGACTGACGCAGGGCACCACCAACAAGTTCGCTCGACCGACATAGTCGCGGCCATGCTGTTGCACGAACTGCAGCGCACCGTGTACGCCACTGGTTTCGTAGCCATGCACGCCTCCCGTCACCAGCAAAGTCGGTAGCTCATCTCGCCAGTGCAGACTCCGAATGACTACCAATGGATAGTGCTCCACGCCGTAATCCAGCGACCCGTATTCGACAACGTCAAACCGATCGCGCAGTGGTTCTATGGTATTGAGCACGTCATCCGCATAGCTACGCTGTTTAACCTGCTGGGCACGCCATGCAGCCTTCTCCGCCGCACCCCAAGGTTGTCCCGGTACGCCAATAGGATAAAAAGCCTGATTGCTCATGATGAAGTCGCCGTGGTGCGAAGGACGTACTTTATCATTCGCACTGTGTGCATTCTGCAGTGTTCGCTAAAGCATAAGTTGCCCGCACGATCACCAAGCGGCGCACGTGTCCGCTTTGGGTGAAAGCGGACATTCTCCAATTCACCAGTTCAATCCCTCGAAAGGATCATCGGCTGGCGAACTCCGTACATCATTGTTCGCCAAAGCCATTCGATAGGCCCGAATCGATACCGGCGAAGCCACCACGCACTAGCAATCAACTGTGCGGCATAGACCGTCATTCCCAACATGAATGTCTGGGCCGTACCAAGCCGGCCAAAATATCCCAATCCATGACCGTAGAAAATCCAACTGAATATCAAGGATTGAAGTATGTAGTTGGTAAAGGCCATTCGGCCCAACGGTGCGAAAATACCGAGTGCGTGACGTGCCCTGGTGAATGCAATGAGCAAGAGCAGCACGCTTGCATATCCAAAGGCCAAAGCAACCGGCCCCAGTGGAAGAAGCGGGGATAGAAATTGCAAAAATCCGCCCGAGACAAAATCTGGCCCAGCCCTATCCAAGATCGTTAAGCACCCACCCATGAATAGGCCCAAGATCGCTACGCAGCTGAGCGTGTGCTTATGTGTGGCAGGGCTACGAAAGATCCCACTTCGCCACACGACAATACCCGTTAGAAACAGTGCAAGTGTCCTGGGTGAGATATACACAAGTAGCGGCAAGATAATTCGTATTTCCCGCAATCTAAAATTCAAAGTGTCCAGATAGCTGCCGTTCGCATAAATGTGATTCGCATCGACTACTTGCTGCTGCATCCACGCCTGCGTGGGCCAAAAGCTCGGCGGAAGTAGCGATGCCAGACTTGCGAAGAATGCAAACAACGTCAGCGCAACAGCAATGAGCGTACGATTCGGAAGATAAAGAAACGGCAGTGCCACGAGACCGATCAGTGCGTATTCGGTCAGGATGTCGCCGTTCCATATCAAGCACATGTGGATCAGCCCGAAGACAAGAAGCACGATCAATCGACGCACTAGCAAGCGCAATCGAGATTCGCTATTGCCAAGGTGCTCGAACTGGATAGCTAGTCCCATTCCAAAGAGAAGCGAAAATAGCGAAATCGCCTTCAGCTCCAGAAAGGTGCTGACGAAAGTATCTGTAATGCGATCGATCGACGGAACGGCTACGGCTGGTGGGAGAAACTGCTGAAAGACGGAGACTCGAAATTCGGTTACGAGATTGACCATCAGCACGCCGAATAGAGCCAGCCCACGGAGGACATCGATGGCTTGGATTCGATCCTTTGGCCTTACGGGGACCGAAAGATCCGAAGCCGGCCAGTCGCGTGTCAAAGCAGTGAATGGTTGCATGGGCCGGTCACCTCGCGTTTTCGTGATTTTGGCTCAAAGCGGAAATGCTCGCCTATCCGAGGGAGGGGCTTGTTGCGTGAGCGGCGACATAGGAGCACCCGTTGAGATGAGCTCACCCTAATCTCGTGAAGGCTTCTATCAATGCAGCACACACGTGATCAACGTCACGTTTTCAACCTGTCGCGATATGCAATGGATTTCCACCGAGTCACTCTCTCGTTGGAGTCTGGCATACGATCTAGCGTATCTATTTCATGCTCTTGCAGATCTGAGCTGAGCACATGCATCAACTGGTACCGATGCGGCGAAGGGAATACAAACGTCACGCTGCCGGGTAGCCAGGTAATTTCAATCCAGTTGGCTTGATAGAAAAACTTCACTCATTCTGATTGGCTTCTCATTCGCGCAGTGGCGAGAACCGAGTATGCCAATGGACTTCGAGTCACAAATTTTCACCGCGTGAGCACAAACGTCATCCTACGCTCCCGCAGCCACTTGGCACCCCTGGGGAGGGGGGCATCAATTTAGTTTCCTCACAATCTTTTCTTCTTTCTTATTGACCTTGGGAGTAGGTTTAAATGAATAGAACAGATTTGATGAAATCGTTTTCAACAAAGGGGATTTTCAATTCGCGCGGCAAGCTCTGCGCGCTGCCCTTGGCGATCATGATGGCAGTTGGCGCAAGCGGCGCTGCAAATGCAGCGCAGTTCTACACGCATCACGTGAGAGAGGCAGTAGCTCAGGCTACAGCTCAAGAAGTAGGCACTCTTCCCTCCAGCAAGCTAATGGCCATTGATGTTGTGCTACCCGTGCGTGATCAGGCCAGTCTTGATCGGTTCGTGGCGGAGGTCGGCAATCCGGCGAGCCTGCAGTATCGGCAATACGTGACGCCACAAGAGTTCACCGAACGATTTGGGCCGTCGCAAAGTGACTATGACAACGTCGTTCAATACCTGACGAGAAATGGTTTCACTGTTACCGGTGGAACCCGTGACAGTATGGATGTGCAAGCTGTGGGCCCGGTTTCTGCAGTGGAAACGGCCTTCAACGTCAAGATGCGCACCTATCAGCATCCCACCGAAAATCGCGTGTTCTACGCTCCGGATCGTGAGCCGACGACCTCGCTGACCATTCCGCTGTGGCATGTATCGGGTTTGGACAACTATTCCATTCCGCATCCGCAGTATGTGAAGAAGAGCGACTACGCTGCTGCGCATGGCATTTCGCCAGACGCCGTGGTGTCGCACGCCACCACAGGCTCGGGCCCGTCTTCCTCGTTCCTGGGCAGCGATATGCGCGCGGCTTATTACGGTAACGGTTCTCTTACTGGCGCGGGTCAGACATTGGGCCTATTTGAATACTATGGCATCAATACCGCGGACATCACCCTGTACTACAAAAACGCCAAGCAAACCAATCCGAATAACCTCACCGTTGTTTCCACCGATGGCACTTCTACGAGCTGCACCGGTAGCTGTGACGACGGCGAACAGGCGCTCGACGTGACGCAAGCACAAGGCATGGCACCAGGGCTCTCCGGCGTCGTCATGTATGTCGGCTCTACCGACACCGCCATCATTAGCGCCATGACAACGACGACCGATTCCAATGGAGTGCTGCCACTGACCCTCAGCTGTTCGTGGGGTTGGACTCCGGAAGACGCCACCACACTCGATCCCTATTTTGAAAAGATGGCCGCGCAAGGCCAGAGCTTCTTCGTCGCATCCGGCGATTCGGGTGAGTGGACAAAGAGCGGCAACGCGGAGTCGTGGCCCGGTGACGATGCTCACATCATTAGCGTCGGTGGAACCGATCTGGTCACATCGAGCGCCGCAGGTCCTTGGAAGTCGGAAACAGCGTGGAGCGATTCCTCGGGTGGCATTTCACCCAACGACATCGCCATTCCCACGTGGCAGCAGCTCTCCGGCGTCATCACCTCAACCAATAAGGGCTCAACGAAATATCGCAACGGTCCAGACATTTCGGCCAATGCAAACTTCACCTTTTATACCTGCGCCGACGGTAGCTGCCAGGCAAATGAGTACGGCGGTACGAGCTTTGCAGCACCCATGTGGGCCGCGTTTGTTGCGTTGGCCGATCAACAGATTGCCAATAACGGCAGCACTGCCTATGTGGGTTTCTTGAACCCAACGGTCTATGCCAACAACGCACCGGGCGGAACAACCTACACGACGACCTTCCACGACATCACAAGTGGCAAGAACGAAAAGTTCTCGACCGAAAAAGGGTATGACCTCGTCACTGGTTGGGGCAGTCCGCAAGCTGCGCTGATCAACAACCTGGCTCAGTGATGTTTTTTGTACGAGGATTCAGCGTAAACGCGATGATGGATTTACACGCGACTTTTCGCTGAGTACTGATAGAGATAGGCCCTCGTGACGTGGCTGTTCATGAACATCACGACGTCCAATAAAACGCCATCAAGGGTGGTCGGTGAGGGCTTTGAGTAAATCAAGGGGCGCGGAAGACCGCGCCCCTTTTTTTGACATCTACCGATGCTGGTCAAACATGGGTTGCGCGGCATGTTTGCTCGAGCCTTCCCCTTTAGATCGGTGCGTGCTGACGCTCATTCATTTGGATGCACGGTTGGCGTAGACGGAGAACGGAGGCAAAAAAAGGGGCGCCCCGGCGGCGCCCTTACGTTTAGGTCCTTCTCGACGTCATCCCGACGTGTCGATCCGCATCAACAAGGGGGAAGCCGATTGATGCAGTGCGTGCCAGCTTGGAGGCACCGGGAAAGTTTGCCTGTTAAACCCGTCTATGCCGTGTGACGTCGCCAAGGAGAAAGTGTGATCCCTTCCTCAATCATGGGTTGCCGCTGTCATATGCGCTAACGCCGAGCCGCTGATTCGATTGCCGTGCCCAAAGGTCTGCTTTGGGTGGCGGACATTGGAATTGTATGTAAGGTGGCGCGGATAACGCAGCGCGAAGAGCGGACGCTTACTGTCAGTTGCGTTGCCATGCCGATGGTTTGGATTGAGCCAAATCGCTGCTGGATGGCTACTGAAGTTTGAGTATGTCGAGGTCGTCCAACACGACCTGCGTGAGCGCGATCCGTTTGTCCGAGTAGGAGTGGTCTGTTGTTAGATGGGCCTCATGCACTTGCTTGCTTCCCGCTGCACGAAGTGCTTTGGCAAATGACTCAGCAGAGAGTTCATAGCCATCGTCGGAGGTGATGAGAAATACAGGCCGCGTGGCAAGTCCCTTCACGTCATTGGAAAGGCTCCACTGCTCGGCATGGTTCACCAACTCCCTGCAAGCCGCCTCGGGGGTGTCGCCGGCTAGCGCATAAAACGCCTCGCTCACCATCGGGACGCACACTCTTATGACTTTGGCCGAGCCATACTTAGCTAGGCCGTCGCCCGCCTGATCCGGCA
Source organism: Dyella sp. (assembly GCF_035486915.1). GTDB lineage: Bacteria > Pseudomonadota > Gammaproteobacteria > Xanthomonadales > Rhodanobacteraceae > Dyella_B. The sequence continues at coordinate 24,126 of NZ_DATHMR010000200.1, forward strand.
TGTCTGCCGCGGAGATCGCAATCACTCCGCGCACATTCGCATCCGAGGCCCCCGTCGCAAGCGCCATCCATCCGCCCATACTGTGGCCCAGCAGTACAATTTTGTCTGGAGCTACGCGCAGACGCCTGGCATTGGCCGGAACACGCAGATAATCAACTGCCGCTTGCGAGTCTTCGAGTGCATGCGCAAACGAAAACGCACCTTGAGAGTTCGATGCGCCACGGTAACTGGAAACCAGCACAGTGTATCCCGCACGGCGCATCGCCTGCGCGATATCGATGTTCCGTTCGATACCGGGAAAGCCATGCAGCATCACGACCACCGGATGCGGTCCCGCGCCTGAAGCGACATATGCGAGCACATTGATCTGCGAGCCGTGCGACGGCAGCGTAAAACCCTCCGTGCTGGCAGGGTTCGTTTTGTCTGCGGGAGGATCGGTCGTAATGGCTGAGTTTTCCGCCCTCGCCAAAAATGGGAGAGAACAAAACATGAGTATCGTAATCAGGAACTTCTTCTTCATTGCTAAGTCTTTCCCCGATCATCATGACGGTGGCCATCGCCGTCGCATCATCCCGCGGACAGTTCACGATTTGCAATTGCGCCAACCTGGAAAGGCCACCTCCCTTTCCGGGCACACGATGCGCTTGTGTGACTTCGCCGCTTGTATCCAGGTCTGGGCTAGCCAGTCAACGATCAACAAAGCCGGCCGGGAAGGGCGCACTCACCGCGGCGGTTGAATCCGCAGTCGAACGCGGACATTTGCAGGAATCTACCGTTCACTGCGATAACTCCTTCCAATCATGCTGCCCCGCGTTTTGGGCTTCAGCGATGACTGCTTTCTGCCAAGCTCCACACCAGCGCCAGCAGCAACATAGCAGCCATCATCACCCACATGCCGATGGCTGACATGGATGGTTCCCCAGCCAGCCAGTCTCGCCAGCCGGTATGAAGCAGCGGCACACTGTCTATGCAGATCCAGCATGCTGCTGTCCCGATCAGCATACCCATCCACAATGGCCACCTGGCGCCGCGGCGACGCGCTGGCAGATGCTGCATGACGTGATCGCTGAAACCGTCATCGGCAACGGGGCCGTCAAACTGATGCCGCAACAGCGCTTCGATGGTGTCGTCGTGCGATTCATTCATGATATTTCCTCCGTACTCGCATCGCGCCAGTCCGCCAGCCACGTCTTTAATTTTGCCTTGCCGCGCGTTGCGTGAGTCTTCACAGTGCCCAGCGGCATCGCCAGCACATAGGCGGCCTCTTCGTGGCTGAGGCCCATCTGCGTGCAATGCAGTAGTACGGCCTGTTCGGCTGCGGACAACCGCTGCATGGCATGCTTCAGGTCGAGCTGCAGATCCATCGCGTGCTTCGGACCTTCTAACTGTTGCAACACTTCATCGTCGACGCCATCGTGTCGCACGGGAGTTCGACGCGCCTGCAGGAAGCAGGTATAGGCGATGCGATACAGCCAACTGGAAAACCGTGCCTCGCCACGGAACTGGTTGAGGTTCCGCCAGGCCAGCATAAAGGTTTCCTGCGCCATGTCGTCGGCCGCAGCGTCATCACCGTGTAGCAGCCGACGTAGTTGTGCACGCACCATGCCTTGATGTCGGCGGACCAGTTGTTCGAATGCACGACGGTCACCGTCCAGTTGTACGCGTGTTACCAGGGCCTGATCGATGCGCGCCTCGGCGGCGCTGTCAGTCACGCACGTCTCCTCGCCGGTTCAACCACCAACTGGCGAGGTAACCCAAACCCGTCATCAACGGCAACAGACCGATACCCCATAGACGATCGATACCCAGACCGTCATCAAGCTGGCCTGGCAATGCCAGGAACATTGCTATCAGTCCCACGCCAACACCGATCAGCACCAGCGCCCTACGCCGCTCGCAATAAACCACGCGCGGTTCCAGCAACAGTTCTGGTGTCAGGTTTACGCCTTTGTCGGCCAGTTGCAGCAGGGTGTTGTAACGCGCCTGTGTCCGCCTGTAGCTGTAGCGCAGCACGATCAGGATGATGAGAACAGGGGCCGACATCACGACGAGGGGAATCAAAAAGTAATCCATGGTCTTGCTCCAGATGGTGTATCGAGCCGAAAGGCTTTAGTAACAGATGATGGGGCGACGCGCTTCCCGTTTCCCGGACTCAGTTTTTTGTGCCTTCGGCGGCAAGCAAATCGGCAATCTCCTCGGCCAGCAACCAGTGTTGCGACGGCCCTTCATTACTGGTCAGAGCCACGGCCGCACCGGTTTCCCAAACCATCTCCAGGTTTGCCGTAGTGCCCTCGATGCCCCCCTGATGGCCGCGGATGTGACGCCCGTGCGAGAGTCGTTCGTCGATTCCGGCCCCAATGGCACCGGGGCCGTCGTTCGGCACTTCGCCGTCGAACATCGTTGCGATCGTTGCGGACTTGACCAGCTTGCCTTCGTGCAAGGCGTTGGCGAACCGCAGCAGATCGGCATTGGTGGAATAAGCGCCACCTGCGGGACTGCCCTTGTAGATGCCCTGCACCCAGTTTGCCATCCACGTTCGGGAGAACACTCCATCGTCGTGAAAGTAGCCGACTGCAAGCCCGGGCACGATCTCATCCTCGCTGTCGAAACCGCTGGATGTCATCTGCGCGGGTTCGAAGACGTGATGCTGGATGTAGTCGAAGTAGCTTTCCCCGGATACGTTCTCGATGATGCGACCGAGCAATACGTAGCCGGCGTTGCTGTAGCTCAACCCGTTGCCTGGCTCGCCCACCTTGGGCTGGCGGGCGATCAGCCCTAGATAGTCCGCTGGGTTGACGAAGCGCGCGGCGTGCTCGAAATAGTCCGGCACCATGAAATCGCCCAGGCCTGCGGTATGGTGCAGGAGTTCCCACACCGTGATCTTCTTCGCCGTCGCCTGGTCGGGATATTCCGGAACCCGTTTCGCGAGCGTGTCGTTCCACGACAACTTGCCGGCCTCGACCAGTTGCGCAATGGCAACCGCAGTGAACATCTTGCCGATCGAGCCGATGTGGAATTTCGTCTGATGATCGATCGGCACGTTGAAGCTACGTTCGGCCAGGCCACGGCATTCGTCGAACACGGTCTCGCCGCCATCGGACACAGTTACGCAGCCGGAGAAATCGGACACACGTACCAGTTTGTCCAGTACGGCGTGTATCTGTTTTCCCAACTCAGCGTGCGACACCGGCCCCTTGGGCCAGCCGACAAAAAATGGATTATCCATATCGACTAGCACCGCCTGCGCGAGTCGATCCGTATGTGCCGGGTCGGCGGTCAGCCAGAACAGGGCCGCCTGCGCGCTACGACGTCCCTTCACGGCAACTTCGAGCAGTCCGGGCTGATGCGGATCGGTGCGTACATCGAATACATCCAGGCCGCCGCTATCGCGAGCCGCCGAAGCCAAGTCCGTGACAAACGCCGCTTTGTCGTCGGGGGCCATGGATGCCGATAGAACATGCGGCACCCACTGCGTGATCTGTGCAGGACCGTCGTTATTGGCGTGGTGGATCAGCTCGCCCGCGAGGTGGCCTACCGGCGTATTGGGCAGCTGTGTGTTTGCAGACGCAGCGCCCATGCAAGGAGTCGCGGTGCAACACAGCGAAATGGATGCGCACAAGGGCACGAGCCGGAGCGCGTGAGTCTTGACCCGAACGATAAAGGCGCGGTCGATCATGAAGGTTGCTCTCTGCGGGTTACCGGCCGACATGGCGGTCTTAATCCCTTAGATGCAGCAAGCCCCCGGATTGGATTCAGCTGAGTTGGCTTCAGAGAAAAGTAACGCTGGCCCTTTCATCTGGCGAGGCGGCCGTGCAGTAGATCAACGGCCCCTTCCCCTCATCAAGCAGGACGACTGTGCCGAATAAAATCTCTCTCCCTAATCGCGATAAGGAAGTTTTATCGCGAACCGAAAATGTCCGCTTTGGGTTGAAGCGGACATTTCCATATCGATCCAGGCACCTCACCGCAATGAGTCGGCTTACTTGGCAGTCGGCCTGATGTTTATTGAATACACGATAGAAGTGATTTTCCACGCATCCTTGGTATCGACGAGCGTCCAAAATGTGTGCCCATAACCCTGGGGAATCTCATAGTCATATTCGAGGCTGGCCACGGTGCCATCGGTATGAATCCTTAAGTTGGACATTTTCTCCGCCGTCGCTTTGGCTGACGTATCGGCAACGGACTGATCTTTCGCATTGGATGGGTATAGCTTTGGTGCTTTCCCATTGCTCGCCACCGTCATCCGGGCGAACGAGGGAAGCCCTACCGATCCGATCACAGGAACGTTTTCGTCGTAGTAGAAATCCAATAGAGCAGACGTGTCTTTTTTCGCCATGGCTAAATTATAAGAAGCTGCCAATTTCCTCAGCTGTGCGATGGCATCTGGAGGTCCCACATCGTGTGTTTGGGCATTAACCCCTTTCGCTGATTCGGCAGGCTGATGCACATCGGGCTGACTGGTTTGCTGCGCTTGCACACTTGTTGCGGCTAACACGAGAGTGAAGAGTGCGACGAGCTTCATGCGATCCCCTTTATCGTTACTCAGCCCCAAGCCGAGGCCGAATCAGATTCAGTGACCGACTGAGCGATCGCAAGTTCCGCTTGTACATGTCCGCCTGGGGTCGAAAGCGGGCACGGAAGTTGTCGTCAAAAGGGCAGCACCAAGTAAAAGGCCGATGCTGCCTGATGCCAAGTCACTATCTGAATCGGCCGAAATCACTGTCGAAAGCGGACATAACTCGATGCTTCTGCAAGATGGCGAACCTTATCTCGTTCGCGCTCATTCTTCCGGAGAGGGATGGCTGCTAGCAACCGAGCAGGTGAATACACATCGCGGCCGGCCAGTCTTCGTCTTACAGTCGATGGTCATTCGGAAGTGCTCAAACACACCGTGAAAATGCTTCGTCTATCCGTTCAAGGCGCGAAGCACTCGTGAGTTGCCCGTAAGCCGTTTGTTTTAGGAACCGTCGAACCGTTCCATAGGCAGGCTTGCCTGCACGTTCTTGCAGTGGGCGGTCGTTTTGCTGCAGCGAGCGGTGTGTGTCGGTCCGCACCGCACACCTACACTTGTCTTCGCGACATCACGCAAGTTCGATGCCTGAATCTGAAGCGGGACATTATGCGCGTCACATCTACGAAGAGTCGGACGTTCTCTGTCGTAATCGCCGCTGCTGTCATCTTTCAGGCGACCGCGGTCAACGCGCAACACGCCGCCGACAATCCCATCTCCGCCGCCGATGACGCCTATGGATTGACGCTCGGATTGGAGTCGGTGGGCCTGTATAGCCCGGGGCTGGTGCGCGGATTCAATCCGCAAGCAGCCGGCAATGTGCGGATCGACGGTCTTTACTTCGATCAACAAGGTGCGTTGTCCAATCGTGTCATCGAGGACTCGACCATCAAGGTAGGTGTGAGCGAAATCGGTTATGCCTTTCCGGCACCTACCGGCATCGTGGATTACGACCTCCGCCACGCCGGCGGCGACGTGCCTAGTGCAACGATCATTGCAAATGTCGGTCCCGATGAAAGCCGCGGCGTCAGTATCGACGGCAGCTTACCCGTGATCGGTAGCGAACTCGTTCTGCCGATCGGAGTAAGTACGCAAGTCAGCACGCAGACGCCGTCTTACGGTCCCTATCCCGGATACACGTCGAACGTCACGAGCATAGGCGCGACGCCCCGATGGTCGCCGAACGACAAGATCACTGTGCGCGCGATTGTCGACTGGCAGCAAACCAGTAACGCAAAAACATTTCCGCTGTACTTCACGGCTGGCGATTTCCTGCCGCCGTCCATTTCTAAAGGCTATCTTGGCCAGAACTGGGCGGAAGGCCGCAATGTGACGATGAATCTAGGCGGCATCGTGTCTGCGCAGTTGACCAAGATATGGTTGCTAAAGGCCGGTGTTTTTCGCTCGACAAACGACTATCCCGTCAGCTTTGCAGATCAGTACACGAACATCCAACCGAACGGCCAGTCCGAGCATCTGGTCGTGGGATATCCGGATCAGGACACGTCTTCCAACTCCGGTGAGGTACGCCTGACGGGCGCCTTCCTAGGAGGTGACTGGGGCCAGCAACTCATCTTCATGGCTCGCGGCCGGGACACCAACGCACGTTACGGCGGCGAGGATGTTGTCGACGAGGGGCCGGCCGTCATCGGTACGCTCGTTGAGTTACCGGAGCCGGACTTCATCTATTCGGCGCCCACGAATGATCACACCCAACTGTGGAGCGTGGGCTCGGCGTATCACCTTGATTGGCGAAAACGCGCCGAATTCGAAATAGGTATTCAGGACGAAAATTATCGCGAGACCGTCGTCGCTCCGGGGATACCCGACTCCGGTATGTCGGCGCACCTTCCTCGCGCTTATAGCAACGCAGCCTTTGCGCTCGCTCCTCAATGGACGCTTTATGCCGGCTACACCCAGGGGCTCGAAAATTCCGGAGCCGCGCCCAATTCCGCCAAGAACAGCGGCGCTGTTCTTCCGGCATCCAAAACTTGGCAAATCGATTCGGGCATACGTTATGTCGTGACGCCCAAGTTCAAGATTATTGCGGGCGTCTTCGAGCTACAGAAGCCCTACTTCAATCTGGATACGGACAACATCGATCGGGAGCTCGGCGTGCAGCGAGCCAAAGGTGTCGAGCTCTCTATTGCGGGTGAGCTGGCCAAGTACCTGCACGTCAATATCGGTGTGCTCGATGGCAAGGTCAGCATTGTTGGGTCGAACCTGGCCGCCGAGAAGGTCGGCTTCGTCGCCGTCGGCCAACCGCTGCTGACGTATGTGGCCAACATCAACTATGACCTTCCGTGGTTGCCAGCCGCATCGATGGATGTATCAGCCACACATTTTGGTACTGCGCCAGCAAGCATCGACAACGGTGTTTATTCGCCTGCGGTCACGCTGGTAAATCTCGGGGGGCGGTATCAGTTCACTGCCTTCGGCAAGAAAAGCAGCCTTCGCCTACAAATCCAGAACCTTTTGGCGACCAAGAAATGGACGACCCAATACACGCCCGGTTTTTTTCAATGGCCGCCACCGCGGACTGTCTTTGCCTACATCACCACCGATCTTCTGTGACGTCGGTCTGTCTGTTTAGTGCCCACCCTGCACAGGACCAACCCTGTGCATTTTCTCCCCCACTCATAGCTAGGAGTTACCCATGAAAAACGTAAATTCCGTAGTGTTTGCCATGTGTCTGGCGCTCGGTGCCGGCAGCGCTTTTGCCCAAGACAGTGGGATGGCGAAGGATTCGATGAGCCATGACGACATGACCCAAACCAGCAAGGATCACGATGGCATGAAGAAGGACGCTATGGGACACGACGCGATGAAGAAAGACACGATGTCCAAGGGCAGTATGGCGAAAGATGCCATGTCCAAGAACTCCCAGAGCAGCGATGCGATGAAGGACAACATGAGTCACGACACCACGGGAAATAACAGCTCGCAGCATTAAAAGTCGTTGGTGTCCTCTGCCCATGTCATCCCAGCTGGCATGGGCAGCTTTTTTGCTTTTGCCGAAAGTCGAAGTCGCTTGGCGACGGTACAGCTGCGGTATCAGCGGCTGTTTGACAGCTCTGCCAGACGGTCCTGAATGTGCTTACGATAGCGGCGGCTCAAACGGAGGCGATCCGTGGAATTCAGCACGACCTCGTATTCGCCACCCTCCTGCAGTTCCAGCCCCCTAACCCGGTTGAGGTTGACGATGATCGAGCGATGGATACGCGCGAACATTCGTGCGTCCAGATCTTGTTCCAGCTCTTGCAACGTGCGGCGCAGGATATGTGTGGCCGCGCCCACATGGATGCAGGCGTAGTAACTCGCCGCTTCGATCCAATCGATGTCTGCGACGTTAATGAACAAGGTCTGGCCTCGGCTCTTGACCGCGATCCTGCTGATCGAACGGTGTTGCGTTGGCGCATAACGCGCGAGCTTTTCCTTCGCGCGCGCGAGGGCGCGATGGAAGCGAGCATCGTCGAAGGGCTTCAAGAGGTAGTCCAACGCGCCCGCCTCGAAGGCGCGCAGCGCATACACGTCGTAGGCCGTCACGAAGATGACAGTCTCGGGCATGTCCGCACCAAGCAACTCGAGCACATCGAAGCCATCGCATTCGGGCATTTGGACATCCAGGAACACGAGGTCTGGCCTGGACCGTCTGACCTCGTTGATCGCCTCCAGTCCTGACCCGCATTCGATCACCGATGCGATATCAGGATCGTTACGCAACAGGAGTGTGAGATTGCGCCGCGCCAAGGCCTCGTCATCGACAACCAGGACGTGGATCGACTGGGAATTTTCCTCAGACGATGCCATTTACGTCTCCAGGAACGGCAAGGTCACAACAACCTCCACGCCGCCCGTGTCGACTGGCCTCAACAGCAGCTCGGATCGGTCGCCGTGCAGAATTTGCAAACGGGTGCGCAGATTGCCCAAGCCTACGCCATCGGACGTCGTTTCCAGATCCTCCCGGACCCAAGGGCCGTCGTTGTAGACCGTCAGACGAAGCGTGTCATCGTAGCGCGCACCTGCGACACGGATCTCACCGCCGGCGACGCGCTTGGAGACGCCGTGTTTGATAGCGTTCTCGACCAGCGGCTGCAGCAGGAGATTCGGGACCTGTGCATCTCCGAGTTCGACGGGGATGTCCAGACTCACGCGAAGGCGGTCCCCGAACCGGACCTTCTGGATATCGATATAGCGCTGCAGGTATTCAACTTCCTCCGTCAGAGTCACCTGTGCCCGGTGGGAGTCTTCCGACGCGCGACGCAGAAACTCGCTCAAGCCCACGATCATTCCGATCGCTGCATCGTTGCGTTGGTCTCGTACAAGGCCAACGATTGAATTGAGCGTGTTGAACATGAAGTGTGGATCCATCTGGCTTCGCAGTGCGGCAAGTTGGGCGCGAGACAGCTCGCCGTTGAGCCGTGCGGTCTCGCTCATCTGCCACTGCACCTTTTCGCGCGATTCCACGACATAGGTGACAGTCAGGATCAGCGCATAAGCGATCACGAATGTCACGATCTGGTCAGTGAGCAACGAGTACCACGTGTCGACGAAGTCGGGTGGCGGGTTGTGGTGCCACGGATTGGAGATGACCCGAAGCATGGCCGACCACGCCTCAGCGACCATGCTGACGATGGCGAAGGCCATCAGATGCGCGATTCCCGCCTTCAGAACCGCCCCGCGAACGATCGGCCGCCTTCGTGCCAGTTCGACGATGAGTGGTGTCGCCAACATCCAAGGCAGCCAGGACACGAACACGATAACGAATGGAGAAAGCCACGATCCTCGCGCGCCCATGGCGCGCATGGTGAAGATGGTCTGACTCGCATCGAACAGCGCGCCCGCACACCAGATGGCGGCGATCCAAGTCCAGCGGGTCGAGCGTGTATTCGGGCGAGCGTCGGTCATGACCATCACGCTACACCAAAGTCATCGCGAAAATCCCGGGCTGCAGCAAACGGCCTGTTCGGTGCAGCGAGTGGTCTGGCGAGATGGATAGCGCTTTGGCCAGACTAGGCGACGAATGTAGCGACATTCATCGTAGCCATATCTGCAAATGACACGGTTGACACGAGCACTCATGCATTCGCATTTCCAGGAGTCATCACACTGTATGAAAACGAATTCAGCGGTCGCCCTCTTATTCCTTGGCACTGCAACGCTGTTGCATGCCCAGACATTATCTCCCCCGGCTTATATGACCAATGCAGTTGCCGATACTGCGCGTCCAGCCACTGCTCAGGATATGGCGAGGAAACACAGCCAAAGCGCCAGCGGTCATGCCATGGTGCCGAAGGAACTGATTGGCGCTTGGACGCTTGTCCGCTGCGACAACGTTTACCCCGATGGTCACCGTGTGGAGCTATACGGTCCTAATCCGGAGGGCATGTGGCTTATCGATGCCCAGGGCGATTACATGATGCAGATTGTGCGGGCGAAGCGGATGCCATTTGCGGTGAACGACAAATCCAAGGGAACGCCAGACGAGTACCGCGCCGCCTCCATGGATAGCAATGCTCACTATGGTTACATCGGTGCCAATGCGAGTGCCATACACACTCAGATCGTGCATGCATCGTTTCCGAATTGGGATGGCAAGAACGGAGACTCCGGTTACACGATCAACGGCGACGAGTTGACCTACCGCGTGGCTAAGCCGTCGAGCGGTGCGGCCGAAGGCGCCCATGGCGAAGTCGTATGGCGGCGCGTTCACTCCTAACAACATGCATCGAAGTTACATGCATAAATGCGGCCCATTTCCTGGAGTCATCACACTGTATGAAAACGAATTCAGCGATCGTCCTCCTATTCCTCGGCAGTGCAACCCTGTTGCATGCCCAAACACTATCTCCGCCGGCCTATGTAACCGATGCAGTCGCCGATGCCGCGCGTCCGGCCGCCGATAGGCAAGTCGACAACAATCGCAAGCCGGCTGCGCTGGTCACATTCGCCGGCATCAAACCGGGCGACAACGTCGCTGACGTGATGCCGGGTGGCGGCTACTTCACTCGCATCTTCAGCAAGGTGGTCGGTGCAAAAGGTCATGTCTACGCCGTCATCCCGGAGAGCCTGGCCACCAAGGCGCCGCCGGAAAAGTTCAAGCCGATCCATGCGCTGGTTGCCGATCCCGCCTACAGCGGTAACACCAGTATTGAGATTCGGCCCTATGACCGACTCGATGTCGGCGCGCCGTTGGATGTCGTTTGGACATCCCAGAATTACCACGACGTCTATGGCGCCGTGCCTGTTTTCAGCGTTAGCGGAAGCACTGGCCCCGAGCAGGCAGCCAAACTCGATGCTGCCGCGTTCAAAGCGTTAAAGCCAGGTGGTGTTTTTATCGTGGTCGATCATGCGGCTGCACCCGGCTCCGGCGGCAGGGATGCATCCACGCTGCATCGCATCGATCCGGCGACGGTCATCGCTCAAGCGAAGGCAGCAGGTTTCGAACTGGAGGGAACCAGCGACGTGCTGAGCAACCCGCAGGATGGACACGACAAATTGGTGTTCGCTCCGGAAATCAAAGGTCACACGGACAAGTTCGTATTGAAGTTCCGCAAGCCCACAGTTGGATCGAAAACCGAGCCGTGATCGAGCCAGGGTGTGTACCGCGTCGACCGATAACTGTGCGCCTTAGTGTTTACTCCCCAGCTAGGTGCGGTGACTCAGATCGCAAGTACATATCCCGTGCCATGTACTGCATCCAGCGGAAGCGGTTCGCCTAGCGTCGTGAGTACTTTTCGTCGGAGACGATGAATGAGTGAATCGAGTCGATGTGGATCAAAAGCGTTCACATCGTCCGTCAATGCGGCAATCAGGTCTTCGCGCAGGAAAACTTCATTCGGTTGTCGCATCAATGTTTCAAGGAGACGCCGTTCGGCCTTGCTCAATTGAACTCTGCCATTGGCCGGCGACAACAGAAACCATGCATCCGGGCTCAAACGCCATTTTCCGCCATCATCGTGCGAGGAGGGTTTCAATCGTCGCGCTACGCTGTAGAGCGTCGCCACCAGCACGTCTATCTCTACGGGCTTGGAGAGATAGGCATCTGCGCCTTCGGTAAGTCCACGCACCAGGTCCGCACTCGCCGAGCGCCCCGTCAGCATCACAATGCCGATGCCGGGGCGCTCCAGTCGTAGCTTCCTAGCCACCTCAAAGCCATTGCTGTCGGGAAGCCCAACGTCAAGCAGCACGATATCTGGCGATCGTTGTCCCAGTGCCTCCTGCATTTCCGCTTCGCGTCCGGCTGCTATGACGTCGAAGCCGAATTGCCGAAGTTTGGGGACGAGTATTCTGTCGCGGAGCAGTGCGTCGTCCTCCAGAAGGAGCACGCACAGCGGCCTCGAGTTATCGGTTGAATCGGGCGGGCAGGGCGGAGATGTCACGACACGTTTCCACAAATCATGCGCCGATATAAAAGTAATAGGAGCGTCGCCGAAACACCACGCGAGCGATGCCTAACGTAACCTTTCGCGCCGGCATACGCAGAAGTATGCCGACGGATGCGGTCCTTTTCGCCGGAACTGGGACACGGTCGACGCTAGCCTCGTCGAAACCCTTAGCGCTTCATCGGGCAAGCAAACTGCCGTATTGCGTAACGGGAAGCTTAATGCGAATGGCGGAGCCTTTGCCCAGTTCGCTTTCAACCTCGGTGCCTCCACCCAAGTGACGGACAAGGCCATCGACGACGCTAAGTCCCAGACCCGTGCCATTACCCGCGGCCTTCGTCGTAAAGAACGGCTCGAAAATTCTCTTTTTGACGACTTCCGACATCCCCACGCCCGTGTCTTCGACCGATAACACGGCATACCCGTGGCGTCGCTCGATGGATACCTTGCAGATACCGCCATTTGGCATCGCATCGCGCGCGTTGGAAACCAGGTTGATGGTCGCAAGCTCGAATTGACTGCGATCGAAGAGAACGTAAATTTCAGCGTCGGGCACATGCCACTGCAGTTCCACCGTCGACGGGAGAACTTTCCGAATAAGCGGCACGATGCCGAGCAGGGCGGCAACCATGTCGAAGATCTCCGGCTCTGTCGCATCCTGGCGGCTGAATGTCAGCAGCTTGCGACACACCGATGTACCGCGGCGCGCAGCGGTCTCAATACCTTCCATCGCCTCGGCGACCGCCGCCACATCGGTGTCGACGGCATCGTCATCGACGACCAGTCTATCTCGTTCGGTAGAGAAGCCAATGATGATGCCGAAGATGTTGTTCATGTCGTGCGCGATGCCGCTGGCAATTTTTCCCATGGCGTCCATCTTTTGCGAATGCAGAAGCTGCTCTTGCGCGCGCTCGCGCGCGGCGATCTCCTGGCTTAGTTGCTGCCGCTGCTCATTGACTTCGTCGAAGCTTTGTCTCAAAGCATTGATGCTTCGATCGAAGATGACGGTGATGATCAGAAAGCTTATCAATGCACGCATCGGCAGCAGGTTGTAGGCGTCCATCACCACTGGCGGCAAATTGAACGAATTGGAAACCTTTATCGGCGCTACGCTAAGAATCAGGGTAATGGCCTCGCCCGCGTACACGAGCCATAAGGCCTTTCTACCGAGCATCATCCCGGCAAGCGCCAGGATCATGATGAAGGTCAAATTTCCATCGGTCGCCTGATAACCGAATGCGGTGTACGCAATGGCGCCCGAGCACAAAACCGAGGCGAGGTAGATCGATACGGCAAGTTTGAATTTACCGATGCGTATCAGGTAAATCCCGAACCACGCCGACAACGTCATGGCTACGTCGGTGCCGAAATCGATGGCGATCGCGGCCGGTGCGCCGGAACGCGCTTTTGCGTAAAAGTGCTCTTCCAGATAAGCCCAGTGAAACGACACCAAGTAGATCTTGTTGAGCGGTATGCGAAAACCCTCGAACAGCAGCAGCCATTGCATGAAGATGGCGCTGCGACGGTCGACAGGGTCCTCTATCGGGATGCGTTCAACCCACGACTTGATTCGTCCCCACATGCTCACCCTCATCTGCTCGCTTGTCCGTGGACTGCCGCGCGCACGAACATCCTTACCTCAGGCGCGGCACAAACGCTTCATCCGGGTTGAAGTGGCCATCGCTCAAGTATGCCGCCAAAAAGAACGCCATACGACGTCGTGATGCGCAATGTGAAAAAAGGGCGGACAGTTTCCTGTCCGCCCAATGCTAAGCGGTCCTTCGCATCAGTGCGTAGTTCCCAACGCCACCTGCGCACTTGTACTGGGTGCTGTAGGAAGCTGCGTCACGCCTTGTAGACGATTTTTCTGCACGGTGTAACCAGCCGGTATGACGTATGCGGTGCCATTGCCGTCGGCCACGCGCTGTGTGACGAAATCGCCACCGGTGCCTTGCCAGACATAGGCATCGCCCTTCGCATTGGTCCATAGCAGATCGGCCAAGCCATCGCCGTTGAAGTCCTCGATGCTCGCCAAGCTGTAACCCGACGGTACGCTGTGCGACTTTTTACTGACGACCGTGGTGCCATTCATCACCCACCACTGCATCTGGCCGGTCGAAGCGTTGGACCAGATCAGATCGGTCTCGCCGCTGCCTGCGATTTCGCCGGCGCCTTCCAGCGTCCAGCCCGCGGTGAACTTGCCGCCATCGGTCTTGGTGAAATTGCCCTGGCCATCGTTGATCCAGTAGTCGATCTCATTCTTCGGACCCGTCCACACGATGTCGATGTAACCATCGCCATTGAGATCGGCCAGACGCGGCGTATAACCGGCCATTCCGTCGAAGCTGTTGCCGATCGCTCGTTCGCAATCCATCTGGTTGAATTGACCGAACAGGATTGAGCCGGTGCAACTCATGCTCCAGTAACTGAGTTGGCCCGTCGATGTGTTGAACCAGATCTCTTTCGATAGACCTGTTTGATCCACGATGCCGGCACCCAGCAGCGTCCAGCCGGCCGGATACGGAAAGCGGAAGTTGATCCAGCCGTAGCTATAGACCCCGAGGTTGGTCGTGTTGGTGGTCGGATTGTCGCTCTCCATCACTTCCTGACCGCTCACCTGGCCCGTGAAGAGATCGAACGGCACAGAATGAACCTGATCACCCGGCTGAAAGCCATCGAGCACGCCTTCCGGTGTCGTGATCGGAACGGTGGACATGGTCTCCAGCGTGGTGCCGCCATTCATATGAATCATGATGGTGTCGCCGGTGGTGTTACCGATCAACAGCAACGTGCTATGGCCGTCCAATTGCGCGTTCAAACCGTAGCCGGGATTGCCGCCGTTGCTTAGCTCGCCGGTACCGAAGACATCCCACGTGCGCGGAATGTTCTTGCGTGCTTCCTGTGTCGTGATTGCGTTGACGAGATTGTTGACGTTGACAGAGCCAAGACCCGTTGCATAGTCGTAACCTGTGCCTGCCTTCCATGCCGTCACCATCGACGCCTGACCACCGTTGCTCACGATACCGAAGCTATCGTCTTTCTTGGTGTAGCAGTCGCCTGTTCCAGCGAAACACGGTACGTCGATGTCGCCCGTTGCAACGTCATGGAAAATGCACTGGGCGCTGGTAGCGGTTGCGCTGCAGCCCGAATTGGGCGATGCCACTGTGCCGTACTGCACGCGCGCAAGACCATAGAGCGTCGGACCGATGTTGCCGTGATTAGCGCCCGTGGCCTGGTTGATTAGCGCCTGCACGCCAGCCATCGCTGGAGCCGCGAACGACGTACCGCCGGCACTGTTGTAGACCGCATCCGTCGGATTGAGATAATTGCAAGGCGTACCACCTTCGGAAGCGTCGGACATGCAATAGATCAATGCATGGCCATACACGCCGTTGGCAGCGAACAGCGCAACGTCAGGGATGGCGCGCGTATTCGTCTGTGGCATGCCTGCGATACCCGTTTGCCACAATGGCTGCTGCCAGTAATAACTCGGACCACCGCCTCCGGCAGCCGTATTCAGGAATTCAGAACCCTCGCCATCGCTATTGCACGCGGCCAGCGGGCTCGAATATCCGATCAGCTTGGAAAGTACCTTGCTCGCACACGAGCTATTCCACGTCTGCTCGGGGATGTAGCCGATGGCACTCTGGCCCAGATAACCATTGCCCGGCAGCCAGTACTTACTCGCATCGGTGATGTCGTTGAAATCCGTACCACCCACCGAGACGTCGAACCACGAGCTGCCAAGACCATTAATCGCAATGCCGAAGCTCGCCGCGCTTTCGTCCTGATCGCACGCTGCCGAACCTGCATCGCCCGAAGAAACGAAGACTGTAACGCCTTCGGCAGCAGCCTGCGCCCAGAGCGATGCGGCTTCGTCGAGATCGCCAACGGCCGCACTCATGAGTTCGCATTCGCCGTAGCTAAGGCTCATGACCGCGGGCGGGCTGCTTTGTTGAAGCAGATTGTCCGCTGCGATAAAGGCGCCAAAATCCGCGCCGGTATCGGCGCAGGAAGCGAGTGTGACGTTCGCATCCGGAGCGGCAGCGCCTGCCCATTCGGCATCCAGCGCAGCTTCGCCTTCATCGCCAGTGGTACCGGGGTCGGCACAGCTGGTGTCGCCGGTAAAAGCCAGCGGATGCACTTGCGCGAACACACCGGCTGCATCGGTCGGCATGAACGTCTGCCGGAACGTCGACACATCCGCATCGAGCACGTCCGTGTGTTCCAGTACCGCGACGGTTTGTCCTGCACCGCGAATCGGCGTGTTCTGGCTCCAAAGCGGCGTCACGTTGTAAATCGTGTTGAAGTCCGCCGGTACGACGTCATAGAACACGTCGTTGTTGAACACGAAATTGAAGTCGGACTTGCCACCGGCAGAAACCCAATGCCCCTTGGTATCGCGCTTCACGGTCTGCACGTTCTCGACCAGCGGCTTCGGGAAGAAGTCGTTCAGCGAGGCAACACCGGCGACCACAGATGTCAGTGCGCTTGGCAGATGTTGTTCCGAAGCGTTGGCAAAATGCGTGCGACCCTCCGAGGTGTAGCGATGCATGGAGGTGCCGAACGCACGCTCCACTGCCGCAACCGAACCGGAAAAACGGATCCGCATGCGATCGGGCGACACACTCTTCACACCGAGTCCCCGTGAAGCGAGCCACTTCTTTACAGTCGTTACGTCGTCGGCATTGGGACCGAACTGCTCACCAATCTGCGTCGCGGTAAGCCACTTATGGAAATTTGGCGACGCCGGATCGCTGAGCGACATGACGTATGCGTTGAACAGACTCTGCTGCTGCGTGCTGCGCTTCAGCACCAGCGTCATCGATGAAATGACCTCGGTTTGTGCCATCGCGCCCGCATCTTTGCTTTTGCTGACTGGCAAAGGCACCGTGCCGCTAAGCGTGGATAACTGACTGTTGTCGATCTTCGATGCGTTAATAAGTGGCGTGCTGTTTGCGTCACTGCTGGCGCATGCTTGCTGCGCCGGCCCCCACGCAAGCAGTAACGCCAGACCTACAAGCCAAGGCCTACCTGATATGTTGCATGACATACTCACCCCCGCACTTGGTGCGTGATCAAGTTGAAGTTCTGTGCCTTCCCCTGATAGGCCCATTCCCCACGGACAATCACAACGAAAAGCATAGTCGCCCCAGTACTTGCGTACTTTCGAAGCTGGCTTTCCCTCGTGATTCTTTCGAGGCTAGCCCTAAAGGCCGCACCGGTCACGCACCCATTAGTGGTGCATTTCTCTCCGAATTCTCACCGCCGATGCGTCGTCGTAAAGAATGGAGAACCAGTTCACATCGACGCCGTTGCAGCGTCGATTGGCGAGCTCGGAAAGGCATCGCGAAAACATCAGCTTACCGTCAGCACCAATCCGCGTCCCCTGACTGATGATCGCGTTGCACTTATGCGATGGTGCTGTTGTCGGGCGTGTCCATCCGACAGTGATGAGTTCGACACGCCCGACATGATGTGAAGCAGCGCGGATCCAATGGGTGGCGACCCAAACGATCCACTGGCCACCACCAACTAACGAGAGAGTTGATCATGGTTACGTTCGATCATACGGCACCCGCATGTCTACGTGCCCTCACCACGGGTGCATTTCCCTTACTTCACCGCCGAGCCGACGGCGCGACGTCGAGCCACAGTGGGCATTCGTCAAAACGGAAGCAGCTGATTCCGTCAAAACGAGCTGGATTTTTCCTGTAGCCCTTCACGCCGTGCGCAATACGCGGCGTGATCTAAACAAGTGGAGAACTCATGGAAGATATGCACAGCGGCCCGCAGGGACCGCAACTATACCTATTGTCCGAAGAAGGCTACGAAGACCTTCGAAATATCCAGGCCATGCTGTCACTGATGGCGAAAATCGCTTATAGCAATGACGACAACACGAACGGCAATGCCATGCTGGTGATTCCTCGTTTCGACCTTCATTACTCCATTGAGGAACTCAGGGCACAGATTGGGAATACACTGGATCGGCTAAGCAAAGAAAACGGTATCGGCAGTCAAAGCCGTATGTGGCAATGATCAGCAGAAGTTCCTAGGGCCGGCTTGTACAGAAATGCTTCTGTTTGGGCGAGCATGAATAAACGCCGCTCCTAACGCGGCGGCCTCACTTTCCATGCACAAGTGCATCACTCGCGCACATGTATCCCTAGTCTCACATTGAGGGACTAATCATGCTCCAGCTAAATCCGCCTTTGCCCATGAATACACCGAAAGGCGAGGGCTTCGCGCACGTCTTGATCGATTATGGTCCGGAATCCGATCTGTATTGGACGGTGATCATTACGAAATCCGGAGAAATCTGGACATTCTCCAACCGTGAAGTCCGCGCCTCCAAAAACATCACGCTGGGGCGCGTGTCGCCCGAGGAGCCGCCGCCAGGGGAAGCCGATGTTTCAACGAATCCCTTGAGCATTCCGAGCATCAAAGCCGCTCGTTAACACACGCTCGCCTCCAGAAAAGTAACCGCGCAGGACAACGCTATGGCCGGAATATGCATTAGCTTTACTGCCAACTTACGCCACGAATTTTCCGAGCTTGCCGGGTTATACGAGGCAGAGTTCGGCGAGGTGCGGCTTTCGCACATTCACAAGACCCGGGAACCCGGCTCCCCTGAAAATCTCGATATGGTGGTGCCGGAAGGACTTCCTGCTTTTCTCTCAAGCAAAGGATTTCCATTCCGCGTGATCGATTGAATGACCAGCAAAGCATGCGCGAACACAAATTTTCCACCCTTAAGCACAACATCGACCCAACTGGCCACTGAAACGGGTGCGGCAATGGCCCGTCCACGTAGCTCCGGACGTCCCTCTGCTGGTGATGGATCGGCTGTGAAGGGTATCGAGTGGCCACGAAAAAGATCGCCAACCCTGCATGGTCCTTGTGGCAAAAGCTCAGTGCAGGCTTAGTCACCGGAGCCGCCGACGATGACCCCAGTGGTATCGCCACCTACTCGCAAGTGGGCGCTGCGTATGGGTACGCCACTGCGTGGAGCTTGATACTGGCGATGCCTTTGATGATTGCCATCCAGGCGATCAGTGCACGCATCGGCTGTGCTTCCGGCAAAGGTCTCGGGGAAAACATGCGTAGGCATTATCCCCGCTGGCTGGTGTACGTTCTCGTGTCGTCCATTTTGGTTGCCAATATCATCAATCTGGCTGCCGATATTGGCGCGATGGGTGCAGCAACCGAACTGCTAGTAGGCGGCCCGCCGACTTTATACGCGGCACTGTTTGCACTTATCTCGCTGGGGCTGCAGATGTATGTACCGTTTTCACGGTACTCGCCCTATTTGAAGATATTGACGCTGACGTTATTTGCATACGTCGGCACCGTTTTTGTCGTGCATGTTCCCTGGGTGGATGTCGTAAAAGGCATCATTCTTCCCAAGGCGAAGTTCGACGCAAAATACGCTGTTGCCATCGTGGCCGTTTTGGGCACGACTATCAGCCCATACCTTTTCGTGTGGCAAGCCGCTCAAGAGGTCGAAGAAATTCGTGCTCCCGGACCCAGGCGATCGTTGAAACGAGCACCTTCGCAAGGTCCCGATGCGCTCGAGCGTATCGGCATCGATACGGCAGTCGGTATGTTTTTTTCGAACATCGTCGCGGGTTTCATCATCCTCACCGCAGCCGTTACGTTACACGCACACGGAAAAACGGATATTCAGTCGGCTTCCGACGCCGCTCAAGCGCTGAAGCCCATCGCGGGTCGATTTGTGTTTTGGCTATTTGCTGCCGGTATCGTCGGGACGGGGCTGCTAGCCGTTCCTGTTTTGGCGGGCTCCACCGCATACGCCGCTGCGGGCGTACTGGGCGAAAAATATGGTTTAGAGAACAAGCCGCATCAGGCAAAGCTTTTCTATGGCGTTCTGATTTTCGCGAGCATCGCCGGCATTGCGCTCAACCTCACTCCCATCAACCCGATCAAGGCGCTGTATTGGAGCGCTGTGATCAATGGTGTCACGGCTGCACCCATGATGGTGATGGTGATGCTTATGAGTAGAAGGCGGGAAGTGATGGGCGAATTTACTGTCGAGCCTTGGCTCTGGATAGTGGGTTGGATCGCTACGGCAGTCATGGCGCTCGCCGCCATAGTCATGTTCGTAACGTGGGGAAAATGACGGCATTTGTCGCACATGACGGCATACAGCATCTGATTGCGTTACGGACCGATAAAAGAAGCGAGGCCGCGTGTTCTTGGGCATTGTCTTGTTGAGCGCTACTGACTCTGACCATCCAGCGTCGGCGCGAATTTGTCGCTTCGTTCACACAGTGTTAGCTCACTTAAGGCTCACGTCTGGATCACGCCTTCGGTAGCAGATTCGGCTGCGTGTTCGTCTGTGAAACGGCCAGTTGCTTATCAAACCAGTTGCTCATCCATTAGTGGAGGCACCCATGAAAGCTAAAACGATGACAACGTCAGCGCTATTTGTGATCGGTGGTGTGGTTTTCTCTGGGGTATATGCGCAGTCAAATGCACAGACGGTAAATATTAGCGCTACAGGTGCGGTTACCAACAACAACGGTTGGATAAGTTCCGTCACCGTAAACAACAACGCCAGTTCAACTAGCGGTGGCACTACGTACGTCGTGAACTTTACCGGAGCGGCTCCAGGCGCGCTGTCATGCAACGTAGCACCAGCGATGTCGGGCCTGGACTCGCGCATGACCAATCCCGTAAACATGCCTAACGTGCTGGTGGTTTCATTTACTCCAACGGCACCGAATGCGGGCACCATCGGCGGCGCCACGGACTTCACTCTGACGTGCCCTGTCGCATCATCAGCCCCTGGCACGACCCCGATCACCACAACAACCACAACGACAACCCAGACAACGTCGACCACGACGCCGATGCCACAAGGCGTTCAAACAGCATCCATCAGCAGCACAGCGGCAATCAGCAACAACAATGGTTGGATCAGAAGCGTCACCTATGTAGGTTCCACCGGTTATCCACCCAATGCTTACGTCGTAGAGTTCGCCGGAAAATCGCCCGGTGCAGCCAACTGCCAAGTTAGTCCAGCCGTAGCAACAATAAATGGCTATACGTTTACGCCTGGGTTGTTCGATGGAAGCGACGGAACCTCTGTCATGGTCCGATATGCTCCCCAAGCAAACGTGTCAGGAGGCGCAGCTATTCCAGCGGCGGAGGACTTCACCTTAACTTGCTCGTTTCCGTCATCCTGATTGAAGGACGCGTGCACCCGAACTGGGGCGGGTTGGATTTTCAAATCCAACTTTAATCATTTACTCACCATTTCCTCTGATGTCATGCGGTGAAAATTCGCTCCGACCCATGTTTTCATGCGCGTAACTTTGAAAATTGGAATCGCTGCTATGAAACGATCCGTTGCGTCTTTACTCGTCCTACTTCCAATCAGCTTCACAGCGTTAAGCGGAGCACCTATTCTTCTCGCTGCGAACAGCGCTCAAAGCACACCCGCCGTAGCTGCCCGAGTTAGGGGAGTCTGGACCGTCACAAAGGTCAGCACTGACCCGAGTGCAAAAGTAGCCGCCTTGCTGGATAACGACCCCGCCTACTTTGGCGCCATGGTTACTTTTACAGGTGACGCCATTACGTGGGATAGCTCCAAAACAAACGGTAAAGGGACGTACGATACTTGCAAAAACCCACACTATTCTATTTCTTCGGACACACCCGGCTTCTATGCAATCAAGTGCAGCAATGATTCGTCAGGTTTCGACACAACGATTAAATCAGTCAATCACGATACGTTGATCATGAATTGGTACGACGGGGGAATTTTGACCCTCATGCGTAAGAGTTTCGGGACGTAATGCTGGGCAAGGTTGATCGACGCGATACCCAGACGGTCATCCATGCACTGATCAAGCACGCGCATAAGCTACTTTGGGAGCTTTATAAATCACTCACGTGGGATCGCGGATCGGAGATGGCGGATCATCGTCGCTTTACTTTGGCTACCGACATCCAGGGTTACTCGTACCATCCCTGGCAACGCGGCTCCAATGAGAACACCCATGGACTGCTTAGACAGTACTTACCCAAGGGCATGGATGTATCGGGCATCACACAAGCTAAGCTCAATGCCATCGCAAGAGAGTTGAACGAACGACCGCGAGAAACATTAGGCTTCGAAACACCGGCCGAACGTTTTCAACAAGCTGTTGCATTGACCGGTTGAGGCCGCCATCGAAAGCGGACACTCAACATCTGGGTTAAGCGGTGCGCGCATCCGCTTGATCGAAATGTTAGGTGCGCAGGCGATGCGCTGCTTGCCCAATTGCTAAAACTAAAAAAGCCACGCAAAGTGCAATGACAAATGCGTAGATAAGTCGTGTTTTATTGGGTAGAACTGCCACCACGATCATCGCGGCAGAGCCAGCATATACGTCTACAGCTATTGACGTGTTTGGTTCACTCCACGGGCAATACGCTATGAGGTAAGCACAAAAGCACAACAGTACAAATAGCCTCTGGTGGATACTTAGGTTCCAGGTTTTTTTTGCTATCGCTGCAATCTTTGCCATATAAGCCCAACGCTAAAGCTCAGCCACCGACCGGCCGCGGTGGCTGCTGGCCGGTCGGCTGGAGCGGTTTGTTCGATTGCGTACGGAATTGGTACGTAAAGCCTTTGTTTTCAGATTCAGCAGCTTCTTTGCCCCACGCTTCTAACTCTGGCTGACCTTGAAGAGCCTTGTTTTTGTCGTTGAAGAAGAGAGTAACCGTGGCGTCGTTGCTACAACTGCGAGAACAACTAAAATGCAGAATCCCAACGGCCAGAATCGTAGATGGACAGGCAACAATCGCAACAGCCTTCTCCATACAGCTATGAGCACGGCATGCAGAAGCCATAATTAGCTTCGGGCCCAACTGCCTAATGTTATCGGGGGGCGCCAAGCCCTTTGATGGCTTGATCTGAAAGCAAGCCATTTTTCCAATAGAGGCCTTCCCTTGCAAGGCCGAAGAACTGTTTTACATGCTGCTGAAAGCCCTTATCCCTCACTCACTGATTCGCGTTCTGGTAGGCACAAAAATTCTGCGCAGAACAGGCGAGTGGAAAAAATAAGGCCGTTAGTAGTATCCAAGTACGCACTATATTTCCAAGCAATCTAGCGCTTGAGTTAAGCGGCGGCGAAGCCGTCGACCTTGAATGAATTGTAGGGGGCACCTGTGAAATTCTGAGCGCCTGAGGCGAAAGGCGGCAAGCGCTCAATCTAAGAATTTCCAAGTGTCTGCCCCATCGAAGCGCTTAATGACGACCGACTCCAAGAGCGCGGGTTCAAAATTCCGCAGGTTGACTCCGTGGCGAGCGGAGGATGCGGGTTCAATTGGCTCCCAATGGGTGACGATACCGCAGTTCTTGCACCGAACATTCCTCAAGGTTCGATCGCCCCACACGTAGCTTTCCGTATTCTCGGGATGGCCTTGGATAGAGACCGCGCCAATTTCGTAGTAGGCCCATATTCCTCCGGTGCGCCGACATAGCGAACAGTTGCAACTAGTTGCCGTGTCGGGTGCTGCCGGCAGCGTGAGTCGCACTAAGCCGCAATGACAGGAACCATGTAGCGATGGTGGATGCTGTTCTTGGCTCATCGGAGTGTGCGCTGGTTGCTGTGTCGCCTAACTACCTAATGGACGGATGTGCACGTCCGGTTATACATCTGCGCTCACTCGCTGAACGCATCCCTTAATGCACTGACTTTTGGAAACTTTACCCGCCCCACGTCCGGCTAACAATCCGGAGCAAACCAGACTTTGAACATGTCCGCTTTGAGTTGCCGTTTCAACCGGTGAATGCAACACATTGGCCAAACGGCTTGGGGGTGTTGAGAGCCCCCGTTCCTTGAAGACCGCTTTAAGCTATCGCGCCGCACCCCTCGCGCATTTATCCCTACATTTAAGGTGTCTGGGAGATTGACGATTCACGTAACTCATCAGGGCGGCGGATGGCGTAGTGGCGTGCTTGTTTATAACTCAGTATCGGGTGTTGCATTGACCCATTGAGCTCACAGTCGAAAGCGGGCAGTTGATTCACGCGTTGGGATCGAACCGCTAGATGCAAAGACCTTTGTGTACCGCTAGTCGAAAGACATCGAAAACCCATGCGGGTTCGAATCGGTTTTGAATTGCACAAGCGGTTGCATCGGTCTTGGGTAACGCCCAAACAATGCCGCTTACGGGCTCACGCCAACAAACATCTTTTCGATCTGCATGTCATGGAAGGTGTAGGGAATGCCGCCGACTCCTAGGCCCGATTCACGTAAGCCCGCAAACGGCATCCAGTCGACACGGAAGGCTGTGTGCTCGTTGACCATCACCGCCGATGCATCCAGCTCATGGTAGGCGCGTATCGCCGTGTCGAAGTCCCGCGTGAATACAGCCGCCTGGAAGGCGACCTGCAGCGAATTCGCCGCATGGAACGCTTGCTCGATATCGTCATACGGATAGACGCAGACGACCGGTCCAAAAACCTCCTTCTGACTGATCTCGCAATCGGCCGGGGGCGCAAATAGCACCGTCGGTGCATAACACGTCTTTCCCACTCGCTTGCCACCGGTAAGAAGTTCCGCACCAGCCGCCACGGCGTTCTGCACCCAGCTGTCCACGCGGTCCAACTCTTTTGGGCGAATCAGCGGGCCCACATGGGTGTCTGCCTTGGTGGGGTCGCCGACGACGAGAGACTCTGCGGCGCGTGCCAGGCGGTCAGCCGTGTTTCGGGCGATGGACTGATGTGCGTAAACACGCTGCACGGACACGCAAACCTGACCCGCGTGATAAAAGCCGCCCTTGATCAGTTTGGGTATGGCTTTGTCGAGGTCCGCATCGGCAGCTACGATCACCGGCGCCGCGCCGCCGTGTTCGAGCGCACAGCGAACGCCCGGGGCGAGCTGCGAACGCAGCTTCCAGCCAACGGCGGCGCTTCCAATGAAGCTGAAGAATCCAACTCGCGCGTCCATGACGAGGCGCGACGCAAGCTCATTGCTTTCCAACACGATGGCTTGTCCCCAAGCTTCCGGAAGCCCTGCCTTGCGCAGGATATCGATCAGCGTCAGGCAGCTAAGGGGCGTATCGGTCGCGGGTTTGACGATGAAGGGGCATCCGGCGGCTACCGCGGGACCCACCTGATGAACGATCAAGTTGAGGGGGTGGTTGAAGGCACTGACCGCCACCACCACCCCGATGGGTTCCCGTTGTGTAAAGGCCATCCGATGAGCCGAACTCGCATTGATGTTCATCGGAATGACATGCCCGCCGTTGCCACGGATGGCTTCCGCGCATGACAGGATGCCATCGATGGCGCGAACGGTTTCCGCACGCGCGTCGACCAGAGGCTTGCCTCCCTCTTGCGCGATCAGCATGGCCAGATCTTCGGCTACGTCGATCATGTTTTGCGCGGCGCGCCTCAAAATGGCTTCGCGATCCGCCGCGGCGAGCCAGCCACGACGGTTCTTGAATAAGCGATGGGCGGTCGCGAGCGCGCGCTCGATGTCCTCTGCAGCGGAGACGCTGACTGTGCCCACCACCGCACCATCGAAAGGCGATTTGACCTCGAGCGTCGGGTCCTTGTCGCTCGCCTCGCAAACCATGCTTTTGAAGTGAAGTTGTTTCATGACGACGATCCGCCCGGCCTGAGGTCCAGGCTAACAGTGTAACGCCCCTTTGCAGGCCACAAATCTGTCGTCTATATGATTCACGCATCGATCTTTTGAGTCTTAGTCGTCGAAGTTCTCGCTCGGCCGGCGGAAAAGCCATCTCCGCTTTGCGTGGAAAGCGGGCCTTGACGACAGAAGTAGTGCACCTGCTAGTGCTCGCTTATAACCGTTCCACCACAGGCGCTGTAGCATTGTCGATAGTGAGAGTCGCATGTAAGTGTGTACGCCGAGGCACCGCAGTAATTAGCGTTGGCGGTGTTGTTACAGGTTTGTGCATCGGAGTCTGAAGTTGCACGAGCGAGACATTCCTTTAGTTTGATGGATCGATCGATGTCACATCGATCTGCTCGTGCGTTCGCGTCTTGTTGAACGTTGGCAACGCAGGACTGATGCCCAACCTCACAAGTTGTCACACACCGAAGGCCGGCTTCGGTTGTGGGTGGAATGTACCGATACGTTGCGCATGATGTCGGTATCAGGACAAACCCCAATCTCGCTAACAAACGAAATCCAAATCAAAGCCGGCGAATGACGTTAGCGGTACGCATTCCCATGAGCATGGACTCCTCTTGCTTGTAAGCGTCTTTCTTATTGCACTAGCTGCTGGGTTTTGTGTGCTGGTTATCCAGGC
The DNA here is from genome assembly GCF_035486915.1 of Dyella sp. Classification (GTDB taxonomy): domain Bacteria; phylum Pseudomonadota; class Gammaproteobacteria; order Xanthomonadales; family Rhodanobacteraceae; genus Dyella_B. The sequence continues at coordinate 50,319 of NZ_DATHMR010000200.1, forward strand.
TCGACATTTTGAAGTTCTGCGCTGTATTGAAAATAGATCGGTGCTTGGACAGCGCAGTTATGAACGTACCTGTCCCCGTTATTTGTAAATCATTTGCAGGCACCCAGCGCTCGTTCAGCCGGCTCAGCACTTGCGCATTCGGGGAATGCCAAACAACTGGGTTCGCGATTTTAATGTCCGATTTGCGTCGAAAACGGGCCTTTGTCGCAAGAACCCTAGCAAAGCATGAGTAGTCAGGTTCACTAATAAAAACTCACCCTGATCTCGCTTTATACCTTTTCTTTTCGCGCAGTGCTTTGATCGGCTTCTGTGACGGCGCGCATGCAGTTAACACCCATCAGCACGCAAATAGACGTCTCATTAAGGAAAAACTGTCTAGATTGCGCGTGGGGATAGCGTGAGCAGTTTCTTTTCGTCCGTACCGTCCGGAACGGTTCCATTTCCGTTTGCGTCTAGACGGTGCGCCCTAAACAAAAGGTTTCTATACCGACCATAGCCTTGCGCAGTGGATTCGGCGCTTGCCTGTGCCCATCTGTCGCCAGCCAGTTGCTGGCTCGTCTACCTTCAGGAGCACTTACATGAAACGTATCTTCGCGCAATTAGCCGTTTTTGCCGGGATGCTTGTTGGAGTGGCGTGTATCAATCCCGCGCATGCCCAAACAACAGAAGGACCAGCCAATCCACCGGTTTATGCATGCGTAGACAACGTTGCAGGCATTCAGTCCGTAAGGTGGGTTACCTCGTTGCCTTGCGTTCCTCCGCTGCTTGGAACGACCCAGGTAGGTCAACCAAGTCAGACGGTATTTACCGCGGCCTTCAATGCAGATGGAACGTTGGCGGGCTCCTCCGCCTTAAGCGGCAATGCGAACTTCGACTCCATCGACGGGGTTTACACCATCACCTTTACGTCGGCATTCGCATCTGTCCCCACCTGCCAAGCGGTGCTCGTCGGCGCAAATTCAACCGACTTTCAATCCGAAGTGTCTAGCGTTTCGACAACGGGCGCTACAGTCGATGTTCAATCCACCGCGCCGCCCTATGACGCGGCTGCTTCGTCCTTCGTTCTGAGTTGCTCCAACCCTCACTAACTTAAGCCATCATCGATCAGCTCAGGCGATAAAGTACGATCCGATCTCTTCATCATTTCCGAAACAGAATCACAACGGCCCGCTGCATTGCGTCGACGCCAGCGGGCCGTCATTGACCGGTTATGTCTGCTCGGGGTCGAACAGGGGAATTGGCCTTCGAAACGCTGTGCGCTTCATTGGCGCTCGAAAAGTGTCTCTCCTTCGCTAGATGGAAAGGGCGTTCCACTTTTCCGCGAGCGATATGTTCAAACGTCAAATCGATACGCAGCTCTCTTACGTCAATCCGTTCGAAGCAGCGATGTCTGCTAGATAGCCCATTACGATAAGCAACGTAGGACAGCGAGCAACGATGCAGTGCCCCATTGGGATGCCGCCATAAAGCTCCAGCGTTCTCTGCTTGAACCAATCCCGCTTTCCATCTGCGTGCCAGTCCAACGCCAGCATTCTTTCTGCGCGGCCCGATAGGTGATGTCGCCTTTCGGGAATGCTGCGCTGCAGCTTGTCGCTCGTTACGGGAATATTATTATCCTAAAATAATACTATTGGAGACGCGCAGGCGGCGGCGACAAAAATCCGAAGCGATTGGCCCGGCTATCCGGCTGATCCCTCAGGTTGCTTTACGACATGGTTCACGAATCGCCAACGAGCGGGGGCGGCGCTTGGGTGACGTGGCCGACGGGGTAGTGCGGCATCAATCAGAGCAGACCGGCTTAACGGGGGCATGAAGTCATGCCCTCCGTTGCGTACATGTTTACGTAATTTAAGGGGCAATCCATGCAACGAACCAAATTGACGTTCTCGGTGTGTCAGGCGCTGGCGATAATGACTGGCGCTTGTGTGGTTGGTTATGGCACGCAAGCGCACGCACAAACAAGCACTCCGGCGCCGGCGACCAGCACACCTGCATCTGCGCCAACGGCCCAGGACAGTTCTGCTGGAGGCACCGGCACAGCGGATGACAAGAAAAAAGCCAGCGACAAGAAAGTGACCGACTTGAGTGTGGTGACTGTCAGCGGTCAGCTGGATGCGATCCGCCGTGCTCAGTCGATCAAACAGAATTCGGTCAACACGGTCGATTCGATTTCTGCGGAAGAGGCGGGTAAATTCCCCGATCCCAATGTCGCCGATGCCTTGCAGCGTGTGCCTGGCGTGTCGGTGGATCGAAGTGGCGGCGAATCCGATCAGATTGCCATACGCGGCTTTGGTCCCGATTTCGTTGCCGTAACGATCAATGGCCGCCAGATGGCCACCGCGTCCGGCACGCGCGCTTTCGATTTCGACGTGCTGCCCTCAGACATCATCAGCGTCGCCCAAGTCAACAAAACCTCATCGGCGGATATTCCCGAAGTGGATATCGGTGGCGTCGTCGATATTCAAACCGCGCGTCCACTGGATTTTAATGGGTTCCACGCGACGGGTACCGCAGCTGGAGTCAATAGCAACCTGAGCGGCAGTTGGTCCGGCAAGACCACGCCCAAGGTCTCCGGCCTGACTGGCTGGACAAATTCGGACCACACCTTCGGTTGGCTGGCCTCCGTGCAGTACTACAAGCGCGACGATACCCAGATCAATACGCAGGCAAACTCCTGGTACGTCAACCAGAATATTTCCCAGCTTTCCGGCTTGAGCAATCCCAAGTACACGAACGTCGCCATACCTGAAACGTTGGCCAACAACGTCGTAGTCGAAGAGCGCACGCGCAAGAGTTTCACCGGTGCGATTGATTGGCGCCCGATCGACCGCCTGACCTTCAAGTTCGACACCTTGTATGCGGGCTACCGGGTCGACCCGCTGGAGCACGAATTTGGCGAATACGGAAACAGCGGCGACTTCCAATCGCTCACCACCGATGCCAATAACACCGTACTGAGCTATGTGCGAAAAAACACCGGCGTCATGTCGAACGACTATGTCGTTGCCTACAATCCAAGCAACGAAATCATGAACCAAAACGGGTTGAACGTGGCTTTCGACTTCGATCCGTCGACCGTGCTCACTTTGGACGTATCCAACTCCAAAGCGTGGAACAAGGAAAGTGCGGACGGCTTTTTCACCGTGATCGGTGCGCGCAATGTTGGCGTCAATCCGACCTGGACCAACAATGGCGACAACGAACCGCCGAGTTATACCAATATCATCTCCACCACCAACCTCAACGACCTGTATGCGCACTGCTGCAATGCGGGCGGCCAGTCGAACAACGTCACCGAAGGTATCACCGAGTATCAGCTGAATCTAAACAAGAGTTTCGATAGCGGTGTCTTGTCCAATCTCGAATTCGGCATCCAGGAAAATCGCGAATACAACAAATCGGTGGACCTGACGACGCCCGATGGCATCCTCTGCAACGCGTACTGCGGCTATGCCGTGTCGGTGCCGGCCAGCGTTGTCGGTGCCTACATCTACACGCCGCCTGCTCCGATCAACGGTGTTTCGCAACCCGGGCTGCCGAGGCAATGGATTCAATACAACGCGCTTGCGTATATCAATTGGTTGACCACGCCGGCGGCCTACAATCAATTGACGCCCGCCAAACGCACAGCCTTGCTCGCGGCGCTGGCTCAGTACCACAGCTTTGGGCCGCAACCCGATCCCGGCAGCTTCAACGAGGTGGAGGAAAACAACAAAGCGGCCTTCGCCAAGGCGCTTTTCGATGGCACGCTGTGGGATAAGTCGTGGACTCTCGACGTCGGTGTGCGCTATCTGCACGTAGATTCGGAGTCTCAGGCTATTTTCCAAGAACCCACCAGTTACTACATAAGCCCAACCGATAGCAGTGCAGGTCAGGTTACATACGGACCGCTGCAGCCGCAGGAAGCGATGGGTGGATACCACAAATGGCTGCCGGCGCTTAATTTCAAGCTCAATCTGACCGACAACTTGATTTATCGTTTTGCGCTTTCCAAAACGCTGACGCCGCCTGAGCTAAACAATCTGTACTACAACCAAAGTTTCGGCACGCGACCCGAATCGCTGACGATCAGCCAAGGCAACCCCGAACTTCAGCCCTACACGTCGAGAAACTATGACATGGGCCTGGAGTGGTACATGAACGACGTCAGCTATCTTGCCCTTGAAGGCTTTTACAAGAAGGTCAGCAACTTCAGCACGATCGTCAGCACGCCCGTGGAGTTCCTCGGTCAGACCTGGTCGTTGAGCGAGCCGATTAATTTGAACTCGGCGAATATTTACGGAGAAGAACTGACGTTCAACTATCAGTTTGCGCATCTCCTGCCTGCGCCTTTTGACGGCCTGGGCATGGCTTTCAATTACACACACGTCAACAGCAGCGCGACGCTCAGTCCAGGCACGATCAGCACCTCCGGCAAATTTGCCGTGCCGGGCATTGGCGATTCGGCCAACCTCAGCGGCTACTATGAAAAAGGACGCTGGCAGGTACGTCTCGCCTACAACTGGCGTGGAAAATATCTGGAGAGCATTGCCTACGGATCGGGGGCTCAGCCTGAGAACCGCACGTCGTACGGCGAGCTGGACTTGAGCGCAAGCTACAAGCTCAACAACCATCTTTCGCTGTTCGTTACCGGCACCAATTTGACCCAGTCGCATCTTTACGACTACTCGGTCTATCCCAATCGGTTCCTCTATGCCGAGGCAGATGGCACCGTGTATACCGTGGGTGTTCGCGGCACCTTCTGAAACATGTCGTGGCATGGCGATCGGTTCCACGCATGACTTTGGAACGGACGTCCATGCCACGACTTCGGTAGGTTTTTGGCATGTTGAGCGATGTGTTGGCCAAAAGCGGGCACGTCGGCAGTTCGAGGCGAGAGGTTTCGATGAATGTATTGAAAAGTATTTCGATGGGCGTCGGACTCGGCGTTTTGTTAGCCGGCAACGTCTCTGCGGCGACGAACGCCACGACGCGCAGTCTTACAGTCGAGCAGGGCCATTTCATGCTCGACGGCAAGCCTTTTCGCATCATCGCTGGCGAAATGCACTATCCGCGCATTCCACGCGAGTATTGGCGCGCGCGCCTGAAAATGGCGAAGGCGATGGGCTTGAACACCATCACCACCTATGTGTTCTGGAACGCGCACGAGGCGCAGCCAGGTCACTACGATTTCAGTGGGCAGAATGACGTCGCCGAGTTCATCCGCGAGGCGCAGCAAGAAGGTCTGTACGTGATCCTTCGCCCCGGCCCCTACGTATGCTCGGAATGGGAATTCGGCGGCTTGCCGGCATGGCTGCTGAAAGATAAGGACACGCAGGTGCGCAGCACCGATCCGAAGTTCATGCAGCCGGCCCAACGTTGGTTGCATCGCCTGGGTGAAGAACTCGCACCGTTGCAGTACAGCCGCGGCGGCAACATCGTCGCTGTGCAGGTGGAAAACGAGTACGGCAGTTTTGGTCATGACAACCTCTATCTGGAACAGATCCGTCAGGACCTGATCGACAGCGGTTTCAACGCATCGCTGTTTTACACCTCCGATAGTGCCGAGCAACCGGGCTCTCTGCCGGATCTGCTCAAGGTGATCAACTTCGGCGTCGGCCACGCGCACGAAAAATTCGCGCAGCTGCACACGTGGCAGCCGGGCGGTCCCTATATGGCCGGCGAATATTGGGTCGGCTGGTTCGACCACTGGGGCGCACCCCATCACGTGATCGGCGCCAAACAAGTCGCCACTGAGCTGACGTGGATACTTCAGCAAGGCTATTCGGTCAATTTCTACATGTTCCATGGCGGCACGTCGTTTGGCTGGATGAACGGTGCCAATTGGGACGACGACAGTTATCAGCCGGACGTGAACAGCTACGACTACGACAGCCCGCTCGACGAAAGCGGAAGGCCCACGCCGAAGTACGACGCATTACGCAAAGTGATCATGCAGGCGACGGGAGTCACCCCACCGCCGGTGCCGGCGACGCCAGCAACACAGGCCATCCGTGGTATCAAGCTGGATGAGTCGGTGTCGCTATGGGACGTGTTGCCGACACCAACGGCATCGCATGAACTCCAGACCATGGAGGCGCTGGGACAGGCGTACGGCGACATCCTCTATCGCAAACGCATCACCGCTGATTTCGCGGGCGAGTTGCGTATCGACGGACTGCACGACTATGCCCAGGTTTACATCGACGGCAAGCGCGTCGGTACGCTCGATCGTCGCCTGAAGCAGGATCGGTTGACGCTGAAACTGGCCAAGGGCGACACGCTGGATCTGCTGGTACAAAACGACGGCCGTATTAACTTCGGCCAGCAGATGGTCACTGAGCGCAAGGGCATCCTGGACAGTGTCACCCTGCAGGGTCACCCGTTGCTCGATTGGCAAATTTATTCGTTGCCGTTCAACAACAGCGATTCGCTGCATTACACACGGGTGACGTGCCAGCATGCACCTTGTTTCTTTCGCGGTACGTTCGACGCACCGGTCTCGGGCAATGCAGCAGCAGACACATTCCTTGACACGGCTGGCCTGGGCAAAGGTTTTGTCTGGCTCAACGGGCATCCGCTGGGTCGCACCTGGAGCATCGGTCCGCAGCGAACCTTGTACGTGCCAGGAGCGTGGTTGAAGCCGCGCGGCAATCAGCTGGTTGTCCTGGACTTGCTGGTGGAAGGCCAGCCCGTGCTGAATACGTTGAAGCATCCCGTACTGGGCACGACCACCGTGCCGGCACCTTGAAGCATGGCCGCAGCGATCGCTTTAACGCATGACGCATCGTTGACGAACGGTGCAACCAGCTCCGATACCCACCCGATCTCGTTTCACGCTAGTGGAGAAAAATCGATGAACCGTTCTCTTGCACATGTGCTGCGCACCGCGGCGCCATTCGCACTCGTTCTTGCCATCGCGGCCAGTTCCTCCGCAGCTCGCGCGGATCAGACAACGCCGACATTGCCGCAGATGGGCTTCAACAACTGGAATTCCACGCACTGCCGCGAGGAATTCAACGAAGCGATGATCCGCGGCATTGCCGACAAGTTCATCAGCCTGGGCTTGCGCGACGCGGGCTATCGCTACGTCAACGTCGATGACTGCTGGGCCAACTGGCAGCGCGATAAGAATGGCCAGCTGCAAGCCAATCCCAAGCGCTTTCCAAGTGGCATGAAGGCGCTGGCCGACTACATCCACCAACATGGTCTCAAGTTCGGCCTGTACTCCAGTGCGGGAACATCCACCTGCGAGCCGTTGCAGGAAAACCGCGGCTTTCCCGGCGGCCTCGGCCACGAGAAACAGGATGCGGCAACGTTTGCATCGTGGGGCGTGGACTATCTGAAGTACGACAACTGCAATAACCAGAAGGTCGATGCGCAGCAGCGCTATACCGCCATGGCCGAAGCGCTGCGTGGAAGTGGTCGACACATCTTCTACAGCGTCTGCGAATGGGGCGAAAACAAGCCTTGGCTATGGGCCGGCAAGGCGCCAGTCGACGCCAACTCGTGGCGCACCACGGGCGACATTCGCGACGAATATGCCTCCATGCTGAAGATCTTCAAAGAGAACGTGGTGCTTGACAGTTATGCCAGCCCCGGCCACTGGAACGATCCAGACATGCTCGAGGTGGGCAATGGCGGCATGAGCATCACCGAATACCGCAGCCACTTCAGCCTTTGGTCGATCATGGCCGCGCCGCTGCTGATCGGTACCGACCTGCGCACGATTAAGCCCGATGCGTTGCAGATCCTGCTCAACAAGGAGGTTATTGCAGTGGATCAAGATCCGCTCGGTGTGCAAGGCAAACAAGTGCGCGACGCCGATGGCATCCACGTGATTGTCAAACCGCTTAAGGATGGCAGCGAGGCCGTGGCGGTGTTCAACGAAACCGATGCTGCACACGACGTCAGCGTCGACGCCAGCGAGATAGGTTTGAAGAGCGCTGCAGGCTATCGTTTGCGGGATCTTTGGCAGCACTCGCAGACGAAGGGCGACGGCTCCATCAAGGCGCACCTGCCGGCGCATGGCATTGTGATGTACCGCATCAGTGCTCTTTAAGATACTGGCGATCTGTCCTGCTTGCATATGCACGGCGCAGAACAAGCAGCCTTGATCGAGCAGAAAGGGCAATTGTCAGTGCTGGAAATCACAAGTGCGGCGCTGAGTGCACGCATCCTACCCGAAGCCGGCGGTGGACTCGCCGGCTTCGACTGGCATGGATGGGGCGAGTCGATTCCTTTGATGCGTCGCTACGTACCGCTTTCGAATTCGCAGGCGCATTCGCTCGACCCCAATCGTTTGGCCTGTTACCCGCTGGTGCCATGGAGCAACCGCATTGCCGAAGACGGTTTTCACGTGGATGGACGCTGGATTGCTGTGACGCGCAATCGCGAAGGAGAGCCGTGGCCTATTCACGGCAGCGGTTGGCAGCGTGCGTGGCAGGTGCAGTCGCATACGGCGCGCGAGGTGCAACTGTCGTTGCGCGAATCGTCTGAAACGGCATACAGCTACGCTGCGACCTTGAACTATGCCTTGCACGACGATGCTTTGCAGGTCGACTTGGCGGTCACCAATACCGGATCGGCGACGATGCCGTTCGGACTCGGGTTGCATCCTTTCTTTCCTCGTCACGGCGAGGTCGACCTGCTCGCACCCGCGCCGCAGGTATGGATCAACGACGGTCAATCACCGCTGCCGGTTGAACGCGTCGTCGTTCCTCCGCATTGGGATTTCAGGAACAAGCGTGCATTGCCCGGCGGGGGTTTGGATCACGCTTTTCACGCATGGACGGGTGATGCCGAGATCCATTGGCGAGCACTGCGGCTTGGCTTGCGGATCAGTGCCGACGTCGATGCTTTCGTGTTGTATACCCCAGCCGGCGGCGACTTTTTCTGTTTCGAGCCCGTCGATCACCCCATCAACGCGGTGCATTTACCCGGGGGAGCGCTAGCCAATGGTATGACGATGCTGCAACCGGACGCTACGCTGAAGCATCGATTCGTCTTTAGCGTGCTCGATATGCTGCAACGTTAATCTCGTTGCCTTACTACTCGTGATGCAGTCAACAGGGACGGCTTACTTTCGCTTGCCAGGCGACTTGGCGGCACCGCGTCGAATATTGTCCTGTGAATCACGGACCAGCTTCATCATTGCTTGCCGGGCCACATCAGGTTGCTTGCCTCGCACCGCTTCGTAGACTTTCAGATGCTGAGGCAGGGCGACGTTGAAGTTGGAAGCATTGCCCGCAGACAGGCGGAAATAAGTGTCCAAGGCCGTTTCGATCACCGAAAATAGCGAGGACATCAGCTCGTTGTTTGCCGCTTGCAGCAGGCACTCATGAAAGGCGAGATCCGCCTTGGCCCAGGCATCAAGATTAGTCGCCGCCTCCATGGCCTGGTATGCATCTTTCAACACAGCCAATTGTTGAGTGGTGCGGCGGCGCGCGGCGGCAGCGGCTGCCGCCGGCTCGATGATCTCACGCATCTCTACTAGCTTTTCGACGAAGCTATCCGTTGGCATCGAGGCGCAACGCCAGCCCAACACCTCGGCATCGAGCTGGTTCCAGTGCATGGGATCGCGTACGCGAGTGCCGGTCTTTTGTCGCGATTCAATCAGGCCCTTGGCGGAAAGCACCTTCATCGCTTCACGCAAAGCGGTGCGACTCACGTTCATTTGCTCGGCAAGCAGTTCCTCTCGCGGAAAGCTATCGCCGGCCTTTAGTTCGCCACTGACGATAAGCCGTCCCAACTCATGCACTACCTGGTTGTGCAGGTTGCGCACGGCGATGGGTTTCATCATGGCATTGAACTCCTGAGACTGGATGCATTTAAAACACGATCTGGCGCGAGTTCAACTGATCCGGTGAACTGGATAAATTATAATATAATAAGCTCTATAGCAGGTTGCCCGCGTAGCGTCAGCGGGTTGTCGCGATGGCACGCAGGGCATGCCTAAAGTTACCGGTTGTTCCGAACAAGGTCTCTCAAGCCGGCGCCATAGATTTGCGCTGAAAGCATCGGCAGCCGCTCAACATTCGCAATGTGGGCCATTAGCCTACTTCGTGGACTTGGACCCACGCTACGACCATGGGCGGGGAAGCGCAAAGGCTCGGTGCTTGCGTGATCGCGCAAACAGCGCCAAGCAAAAACCTACGCTTCATCCGATGCATCGGACTATAGCTTTGGGCCAAGCCGACACCCTGTCGCCTCTAAACATATTGTATTATTATACGAATAAGGGAGCGCAGGGGGTGGCGCATCGCAGCATGACCATAAGGCCGCATTTCCGCTGTATTGAGCTCCTGGTACTTGTCGCTGTCAGCGTGTCGATACCGGTGGAAATCGGAGCGATACGCGTATGACATGAAAAGAGCATCTATGAGAGCCGTGAACATCCGCAATCTTCATGGTCACGTCACCCAGCAATTGGGGGTGCGTATCGTCAATGGGACGCTTCGTCCCGGCGATGCTTTGCCTCGCGAAGACATTCTCGCGGAGCAAATGGCGATCAGTCGAACGGTGTTGCGCGAAGCCATACGCGTGCTTTCTGCCAAAGGCCTGATCGAGGCACGCCCCAAAGTCGGTACGCGCATACGCGAAGAACGTTACTGGCATCAGCTCGACGCCGACGTATTGGCGTGGCGTTGCGCATCGATGCCGACCACGGATTTCACGCAGAAACTGGTCGAAATGCGCGAGATCATCGAGCCGGCAGCAGCAGCCCACGCGGCCAGTCGTTGCAGTGCAGAGCAATTGGAAGATCTTCAAGCCGCTTATCTCGCCATGGAGGCCGCTCGTGACAGCGACGAATGGGCCGAAGCGGACCTGGAGTTTCACGAGGCGGTACTTAAGGCCACCAACAACGAATTGATGATCTCATTGTTTTCGGTTGTTGAGACGGCACTAGGCTCTTACTTTGTATTGTCCGCGCGCAAAAGCAACGACTTTAAATACTCGCTGCCGTATCACCGCAAGGTATTCGAAGCGATACGGCGTCGACAGCCCGAGTCGGCCCGGCGTGCGATGCAACGGATGATTCTGGACTCGCACGCCAACATGACTGGCAAGCGTCGAGGACGGAAGCCGGTATGAACGTAGCGGTGCCACTCATTGGCCTCGATTGGGGTACTTCAAGCCTGCGTGCTTATCTCTATGACGTTGACGGAAACGTCGTGGCCACGCGTCAGCACGCATGGGGCATACGCCATTTACCAGAGGGCAGTTTTTCCGCCGCATTGCGTGCCATCACAACCGGTTGGCCGCCTTGCACCATCCTCGCTGCCGGCATGGTGGGCAGCCGGCAAGGCTGGCACGAGGTGCCGTACGTCAAAGTGCCGGCGGATGTCACCACCATCGCCAAGGGCATGGTGCGCAACGATGCTTGCGCCCGTCACGACATGTGGATCGCACCAGGTTTGCTCCAAGACTCACCCGCAAACGTCATGCGTGGCGAGGAAACCCAAATTATTGGCGCACTGTCGCAGCAGCCGGAACATCGGGCGAATGTCCGTTTCGTACTTCCGGGCACGCATAGCAAATGGGCCACTGTCAGCGACGGCCGGATTGCCGCGTTCGATACGATCATGACCGGTGAGATTTACGCACTGCTGATGAAGCATTCGATACTCGGCGCAAGTGTGTCGGTCGAAGAGCCGCAACCCGTCCCGAACGAAGCCTTCCTGCGCGGTCTGCATAGCGCCAAGGAAAGTGCGGCGGAGGGCGCATTCAGCCGCCTGTTCTCCTCACGTGCCTTGATGTTGAGCAATCAGCTCGCTGTCGACGACGTACCGGAGTTTCTTTCCGGACTCTTGATCGGTGAGGAATTCCGCATTGCATTGGTGCGCGACGGTGGCGACAACAGCGTGCCGCTGTGCCTGATTGGCGACCTTTCGCTGTGCCATCGCTACGCCATAGCAGCTACTTACTTTGGCTATGCGCCCCCGACAATCATCGGCGATGCGGCCGCACAAGGACTATGGCAACTGGCTGCGACGGCGGGACTGCTGGCGCAAGCGACAACGTACGATTTTTTGGGATTAGATGCATGATCCGCGACTGGTTGAATGCCCTCCCACTCGTAGCGATTCTTCGCGGCATTCGCCCGGACGAAGCGCTCGCTGTCGGCCACGCGCTGTACGACGCCACATTCCGCGTTATCGAAGTGCCGATGAATTCGCCGGAGCCGCTGGAAAGCATCCGGCGCTTATCGTCGGCGCTCGGCGACGATTGCCTGATCGGTGCCGGCACCGTACTGCGTAGCGAACAGGTCGCGCAGATCGCCGCGGCTGGCGGCCGTCTGATTGTCATGCCCCATGCGGATGTCGCCATCATCACTGCGGCCAAGCGCGCCGGCCTGTATTGCATCCCCGGCGTAGCGACACCTACGGAAGCCTTTGCGGCGATCCATGCCGGTGCCGACGCGATCAAATTATTCCCCGCCGAGCAAATTACGCCCACCGTACTCAAGGCATGGCGCGCAGTGATGCCGCGCGATCTTGCCATGTTGCCGGTGGGTGGCATTACCCCCGAAACCATGGCGCCCTACATCGCGGCGGGTGCCGACGGCTTCGGTCTCGGTTCGGCGCTTTACGCTCCCGGACGCGAAACGGACGACATACGCCGTCGTGCCCTCGCTTTTGTACAGGCCTGGAAGACGGGCACAGCATCTCAAGGAACCAACACATGAAGATCACTCGTCTCACGACCTTTCTTGTCCCGCCGCGCTGGTTGTTCGTGCGCATCGATACCGATGAGGGCATCAGCGGCTGGGGCGAGCCGGTCGTAGAAGGCCGCGCGCACACCGTTGCCGCCGCCGTTGAAGAACTGGCCGATTACCTGGTCGGCAAGGACCCGCGCCATGTCGAGGATCACTGGAGCGTTTTATATCGTGGTGGTTTTTATCGCGGCGGTCCGGTGCTGATGAGTGCCATCGCGGGCATCGATCAGGCGCTGTGGGATATCAAGGGCAAGCATTTGGGCGTGCCCGTGCATACGTTGCTGGGTGGCCCGGTACGCGAGCGCATCCGCGTGTATTCGTGGATCGGTGGTGATCGGCCGGCCGATACGGCCAAGGCGGCAAAGGATGCTGTCGCCCGTGGTTTCACCGCAGTCAAGATGAATGCAACGGAAGAGATGCACTTCGTCGATACGCACGCCAAAGTGCAACGCGTATTGGAAAACGTACAAGCGGTACGCGATGCCGTGGGCCCGGATATCGGTCTCGGTCTGGATTTCCACGGGCGTGTGCACAAGCCGATGGCGAAAGTGCTGATGCGCGAACTGGCGCCGTTCAAGCTGATGTTTATCGAGGAGCCCGTGCTTTCCGATCACCTTGAAGCCATTCCCGAGCTCGCAGCGATTTCGCCTGCACCGATCGCATTGGGTGAGCGACTGTATTCACGCTACGACTTCAAGCGCGTATTCACCACCGGTGGCGTGGACATCATTCAGCCCGATCCGTCGCATGCTGGCGGCATTACCGAGACACACAAGATTGCCACGATGGCCGAGGCTTACGATGTGGCGCTAGCCCTGCATTGTCCGCTCGGGCCGATCGCACTGGCTGCCAATCTGCAGCTCGATGCGATCTGCCACAACGCATTCATCCAGGAGCAGAGTCTGGGCATTCACTACAACGCCGCCAACGATTTGCTGGACTATGTCGTCGATCGCAGCGTCTTCGCTTACGAAGATGGCTTCGTCTCGATTCCCGGCGGCCCAGGCTTAGGCGTGCAAGTCAACGAAGCATATGTTGCCGAACGCGCGGCTATCGGGCATCGCTGGCGCAATCCGATCTGGCGTCATTCCGATGGCAGCGTGGCCGAGTGGTAAGCACCTCTTTCCCTGCGAGATTCGACATGTCTTCGTTCGCCACGTATCCAAGTCTCGTCGATCGTGCCGTTTTGATTACTGGCGGCGCCACGGGTATCGGCGCGGCCTTCGTTGCCCACTTCGCGCAACAAGGCGCGCGCGTGGCATTGCTCGATATCGATGAAAAGGGCGCGGCAGCCTTGCGCGTTGCGCTGCCCGATACGCGTCATGCGCCGCTATTCCTGCGCTGCGATGTCACGGATGTCGAGGCATTGCGTGCATCGATCGCTGAGGCGAGTTCGCACATCGGTAAAGTCGGCGTGCTTGTAAACAATGCCGCGAACGATCGGCGCCATCGTCTGGAAGACACTACGGTCGAGGAATTCGAACAGAGTATCGCCGTCAACCTGCGGCATCAGTACTTCGCAACGCAGGCGGTGGTATCTGGCATGCGCGAGCTGGGTGGCGGCTCGGTGATCTGCCTGGGATCTACCGGGTGGATGATCAAGAACGCCGGCTATCCGATGTATGCGATGGCCAAATCGGCGGTACATGGTTTGGTCAATGGCCTAGCACGCGAGCTTGGCAAGGATCGCATTCGCATCAACGCGCTCGTGCCCGGTTGGGTCATCACCGACAAGCAACGCGAACTCTGGCTGGATGAAGCCGGTAAGCGCGACATACAGCAAAAGCAATGCATGCCCGGCTATCTCGCCGCGGATGATCTTGCGCGTGCCGCGCTATTCCTCGGTGCGGATGACAGTCGCATGTGCACCGGCCACGATTTCATCGTCGACGGCGGCTGGGCATGACATTGAGTGCAGCGTTGGTGTTTGATGCACGCAACACGTTAGGCGAAGGCGTGACGTGGTGCCCGCGAGAAAAAGCGCTTTATTGGACCGACATCCACCAATCCATGTTGTGGCGCTTTTGTCCTGCAGATAACAGTACGCGTCACTGGCGGATGCCCGAGCGTCTCGCCTCATTCGCATTGTGCGAGAACGGCGAATGGCTCTTGCTTGGTTTGGCTAGTGGCCTCGCCTTTTTTCATCTGGAATCCGGAGAGTTGATCCCGATTGCCGACGTGGAAAAAGGTCTGCCCACACGCCTCAACGACGGTGCTTGCGACCGCCAGGGGCGATTTGTATTCGGAACCCTGCACGAACCCGCGGCCGGTGAGGCGCGCTACGCCGCTGGCGGTTTTTATCGGCTCCATGCCAATCGCGTGCTCGAACGGCTTCCACTTGGGTCTGTGGCCATCAGCAATAGCATCGCCTTCAGTCCAGATGGCGCAACGATGTACTACTGCGATTCGGTGACCGGCGTGATACGGCGCTGTGCATACGGTGATCAAGTCACTGATGCAGGGGTTCATATCGACCTGTCGCATCTGGATGGTGATCCTGACGGCTCCGCCGTCGATACCGAAGGAGGCCTGTGGAATGCACAGTGGGGACTAGGCCGCGTGGTGCGCTATGACCGCAACGGACATCAAGATCTCGTCATCACCGTGCCGACCCGTCAACCGACCCGTGTCGCGTTCGGCGGTGAGCAACTGAATAGGCTTTACATCACCAGCGCACGCGACGGCCTCACCACCGATGCGCTGGCGGACGACCCGCATGCCGGCGGTCTGTTTGCCGTCGATGTGCCGTTCACCGGCATCGCCGAGCCGCGTTTCGCGGGCCGCCCCGTGTGAGCACGCCACGCCATGTAGTCCACGACACCGATATAAAGATGCCGATCGAGGCATCCAATCCGCTTATCCGACTGGGGAGTCATCCATGAATGCCATTGCTACGCCCGCTGCGACGCACGCGAAAGCGACCGCGGTATTTACCTGCGTGCTCGCTGCGCTTGCCGGACTTATGTTCGGTCTCGACATCGGCGTGATATCGGGTGCCACGCAGTTCATCCAGCGCGACTTCGCGATCTCCGACCACATGGTGGAGTGGATCGTCAGCGGCATGATGTTCGGTGCCGCCATCGGCGCGCTGCTAGCTGGCTGGATGTCGGCTGCGTTGGGCCGCAAACGCTCGCTGATTCTCGGTGCTGTGCTTTTCGTGGTGGGCTCACTACTTTGCGGATTCGCCTGGTCGCCGTACACACTGATCGCGGCACGCGTGGTGTTGGGTCTGGCGATTGGCATATCGACGTTTACGGCACCGCTCTATCTTGCCGAAGTCGCACCGGAATTTATTCGCGGCGCGATGGTGTCGTTGTATCAGTTGATGATCACCATCGGCATTCTGGTCGCGTTTCTCTCCGACACGGCCTTCAGCTATAGCGGAAACTGGCGCTTGATGCTCGGTGTGATAGCGATTCCTGGCGTGTTGTTCTTGTTTGGCGTCTTCTTTCTTCCCGACAGCCCACGCTGGCTGATGATGCGCAATCGCGAGGCCGAAGCCCTCGATGTTCTGCAACAGCTGCGTGGCAATCCCGACACAGTGACGCGCGAAGCCAACGAGATCAAAGAGCAATTGCGCACACCCCAGCGCGGCTGGCATTTGTTCCTTGAGAACAGCAATTTTCGCCGCTCGGTCGGTCTTGGCGTACTGCTGCAGCTGATGCAGCAGTTCACCGGCATGAACGTAGTGATGTATTACGCGCCGCGTATTTTCAAGGATATGGGTTACGACACCACCTCGCAGATGTGGTTTACCGCCATCGTCGGCCTGACCAATGTGCTGGCCACATTCATCGCCATCGGCCTGATCGACAAGTGGGGCCGCAAACCGATCCTGTACACCGGCTTCGCCGTGATGGCGATCGGTCTTGGCGTCGTCGGCGCGATGATGGGTATGAGTGCGGTGTCGCACGCGATGCAGCTGTTCACCGTTGGCATGCTGCTGGTGTTTATCGTGGGTTTTGCGATGTCTGCCGGCCCACTAATCTGGACGCTATGTTCGGAAGTGCAGCCGCTGAAAGGCCGC
>NZ_DATHMR010000201.1:0-3058 GCF_035486915.1 Dyella sp.
TGGCGGCGAAAACGGCATCGAACGGCGCTTCACGTTCGAGCAGCGTTTCCATCGCGCCGTAGCCGGCTTGCTCGGTGCTCTCGGTGGCATCGACCTGCAACATCGGCTCGGCTTCAATGCCTGCTTCTTGCAGGGCAGCAACGTAACCGCGATAGCGCTCGAAGAATTCCGGATAGTGGCTCGATGCGTCGCCCAGGAACGCAATGCGTTTGCATCCCTGTTCCAGCAGATGTGTGGCGACGGCGTGGCCACCTTGCAAGTTGTCGCAGCCGATGGAGACATCGGGCTGATCTGGCAACACCGCACCCCAACGCACCGAATGGGTGCCTTGCGCAGCGAGCTTTTCGAGCTTGTCGCGATAGGCGAGATAATCGCCATAGCCGAGCAAAATAATGCCGTCGGCTTTTTTCGTATCGGCGTAATCGGCATGCCAGTCGTAGGACAGCTGCTGGAACGAAATCAGCAAGTCGTAACCGCGCAGAGCGCAGGCACGCGTGATCGAGCCGAGCATCGAAAGAAAGAACGGGTTGATGTGCGAGTCGTCTGCCGTAGGATCTTCGAACAGCAACAATGCCAGCGTGCCCGAATGCTGCGAACGGAGGTTCGACGCATTCTTGTCCACCTTGTAGTTGAGCTGATCGGCCGCTGCCTTAATGCGCTGCCGGGTCTCCTCACTGACCAGCGGGCTATCGCGCAACGCGCGCGACACCGTCGACTGGGAAACCCCGGTCAGGTGGGCGATATCGAAGGAGGTAGCTTTCCCTTTGATTTGCACTGCGTCGCGACTCTTGGCCAGATGGCTGCGGGCAGCGGCTGCCCATCCGTAACACCATCCTAACGGTTCCGCAGGGTCGATGTCGTCAGTCGGCTGAAAGACTCGGAAAAAGGGCAAGAAAAAGCCCCG
Organism: Dyella sp.; assembly: GCF_035486915.1. GTDB lineage: Bacteria > Pseudomonadota > Gammaproteobacteria > Xanthomonadales > Rhodanobacteraceae > Dyella_B. Next base: position 905 of record NZ_DATHMR010000201.1, read on the forward strand.
AGAACTTAGGGGGAGTCCTCGGGGCCGGTGGAATCGAAGCCCAGGGGAGAGGTTCGATTCCGGTTGGCGACCCAGGGAGGTGGGCGCCGGGGGATGCCGTTGCGTGCATCCGAAAACTTAGAGCGCGGGTTGGCATGAAAAGTTGCACAGGCCGGTACAAATTTTCGGAAATGGTTAGCTGCGATTCATTTCTGGAAAACGGGCTGCGTCGTTACTCGGGCGACGCAACAAGACTTTCACAGATGTCGCCTGACGATGTAACGCAATTGCTACAAACATGGTGCACTTCGTGACGAAAAAAACCAAGAAAACCCGCGGTCGTGTCGTCGCCCCCGCGGCGCGCGCTGCCGTGCTGACGAATTTGCGCAATCGAAAAATGGCGCGATCTGCACATGCTTATGTGCGCGGCAATACGGCGCGTTTTTATGAGTGGCTGGATGACGAGGAGCAGCCGTCTATTCCGCACGGGCCGGCAATCTGGATTTGTGGCGACTGTCATATCGGCAATCTCGGCCCGGTCGCCAACGATCAAGGCGCCGTACACATCCAGATTCGCGATTTCGACCAGAGCGTCATCGGCAATCCTGCGCACGATCTGATTCGATTGGCGCTGTCGCTCGCAATCGTCGCGCGTGGCTCTGATCTTCCCGGCGTCACTACCGTTCGCATGATCGAAGCAATGCTTGCCGGATACGAAACAGCTTTTCCGGAATCGGACGAAGAGGAGCCGGATATCCCCCCTTCGATTCGTCTGGTGATGAAACGCGCACTTCGCCGCAACTGGAAATCGCTTGCCCAGGAGCGTATCGACGGCGTTCAACCCAGTTTCCCGGTGGGCAAGAACTTCTGGACGCTGACCAAACGAGAACGTTCCGCAATCGCGCAATTGATAGCGCAGCCCGAGATCGTCGAGCTTGCCACGCAACTGCATCATCGCGACAACGACGCGCACGTGTCGCTGCTGGATGCCGCCTATTGGCGAAAGGGCTGCAGTTCGCTCGGCAAACGGCGCTATGCTGTCTTGCTGGATGTCGATGGGGGCACCAGCGACGGTGAAGATCTCTGCCTGATCGACATCAAGGAGGCGGTCAAATCCGTGGCGCCGCATGCTCCCAAAGTGCGTATGCCGCGTGATAACGCGAAGCGCGTAGTGGAAGCGGCAACGCATCTTTCGCCTTCGCTCGGGCATCGCATGCGTGCTGCAACCCTGTTGGACAGCCAGGTATTCGTACGCGAGCTGCTGCCGCAGGATCTCACGCTCGATATCGATCGCATGGGCAGGAAACAAGCCATGCGCGTGGCGATGTTTCTCGCCAGCGTCGTGGGGCGCGCGCACGCGCGCCAGATGGATGCATCCACCCGCAAAGCGTGGCGTGCGGAGCTTGCACGCAATCACACGCGATCGTTGGATGCGCCGTCCTGGTTATGGCGCAGCGTGACGCTTCTGCTTGCGCAACACGAAAGCGAATACCTGGATCACTGTCGCCGATATGTGGCGGCAGAGCATCGTTAGTTCGTGCTGTTGCCGGCGGTCGCCGAAGCATCCGGGCCGATATATTTGTCCAGGAACGCCTGCAGGTGTTCGAGCAGTTCCGTGTTGTTGTCTTCGCTATAGAAACCGTGCAGTTCCTTCGGCTTGACCAGCCATTCGTAGGGCTTGCCGGATTTCTGCAGCGCATCGCGCAGTACCTCGGCATTCTTGACCGGCACGCGCGGATCTTTTTCTCCGTGAACGATCAATACGGGGACATTAAATGCGTCCAAATGATAAAGAGGCGAAATGGCTTTGAGCGTCGCGTCGTCCTCGCCAATTTGCTGGGCGAATACAAAGTGGTTGAGATTGTCGGCGTACTCCAGCTCCTCGTCGTCGCGAAGGATTCTGTAATCGGAAATGCCCGCAAAATCGACCGCGCACTTGAACATCTCCGGCGCGCGAATGGGTGCCATCAGCGCCGAATAACCGCCAAAGCTCGCGCCAAAAACGCAAACATGATTTTTGTCTGCGTAACCTTGCGCGATTGCCCATTTCACGCCGTCGATCAGATCCTGCTGAATGCCAGTGCCGAATTGCTTATATCCGGCCTTCATGAATGTGTAGCCGCGACCGGACGATCCACGGTAATTCACCTGCAGCACGGCGTAGCCGCGGTTGGC
>NZ_DATHMR010000202.1:0-31237 GCF_035486915.1 Dyella sp.
CTATAAGGGGCGCACGCTTGGCGGGATCGGCAATCTGGGTGCCTACAGCTTTCACGAGACGAAAAATGTGATCTCAGGAGAAGGCGGCGCGTTGCTGGTAAATGATCCCGAATTGGTGTTGCGCGCTGAGATCATCCGAGAGAAGGGCACCGACCGAAGCCGATTTTTCCGTGGTCAGGTAGACAAATATACGTGGCAGGAAGTGGGTTCCTCCTTTCTCCCCGGTGAGCTCATCGCGGCGTTTCTGTGGGCGCAGCTTGAAGAGGCGGAAAGTATTACGAGAGATCGCCTCGCCAGCTGGCAGCGTTATCACGAGATGCTCGAACCGCTCGAAGTTGACGGGGCATTGCGACGTCAGATAGTCCCGGATGGCTGTCAGCACAACGCACACATGTACTACGTGCTGCTTGCGCCTGAGATCGACCGGCAGAAAGTGTTGGATGAATTCAGGCGCAACGACATCTCCTCGGTGTTCCATTACGTTCCCTTGCATTCCTCGCCAGCGGGTCAGCGTTATGGCAGGACGCATGGAGCGTTGGATGTGACGAACCGGCAATCGGAGCGATTGATCCGATTGCCCCTGTGGATGGGGCTCCCTCATGCGCAGCAGGACAAAGTGCTCAATGTGCTGAAGGCGGCGATCAAGGCGGCCCGCTGATGAGCCCAAGCACCCGGCGCCCTGGCTATCTAGCTAATTTCATCGGCAAGAAGGCTAAGCGAGATAAGTTTTTATCTTATTGATATATAAACGGATTTATGTGCACGCCGACCGGGAAATCGCGGTCAGCGGCTTGCGATATTGAAACGTCGTTGGCTGTCGCCATTTAGGCAGTTCGACACCATTGACCATGGACAAGGCCGGGCCATTCGTGTACTATGCGGTACATAAAAGGCGTCGGAACTACCGGTGCCTTTAGCACTCTAAATATCAGAGTGCTAAACTGACCCCATTCAGGAGGTTCCAACATGTCTCAAGCCTTGGCGACGGCCACTTTGCCGGTTCCCAGCGTCGTCGGCAGTCTGGATGCCTACATCTCGGCGGTTCACCGGATTCCGGTGCTCAGCCAGGAAGAGGAGCAAGACCTGTCGCGCCGCTACCAGGCGGCAGAGGATCTCGATTCCGCCCGCAAGTTAGTGATGTCGCATCTGCGCTTCGTTGTCCACGTGGCCCGCGGTTACAGCGGCTACGGTTTGCAGCTGTCCGACCTCATTCAGGAAGGCAACATCGGCCTGATGAAGGCGGTCAAGCGTTTCGATCCCGACCAGGGCGTGCGCCTGGTGAGTTTTGCCGTGCACTGGATTCGCGCGGAAATGCACGAATTCATCCTGCGCAACTGGCGCATCGTGAAGGTCGCCACCACCAAGGCGCAGCGCAAGCTGTTCTTCAACCTGCGCAAGAGCAAGAAGCGCCTGGGCTGGATGAATGCCGAAGAAGTGCGCGTGATCGCCAAGGATCTTGGCGTGCCGGAAGCAACGGTGCGCGAGATGGAGTCGCGCTTGTCCGGTCGCGATATCGGCTTCGAAGCGCCGGCCGATGCCGACGAAGATGCCAAGCCCGCACCGGAAGCCTTCCTCATCGATGAAGGTGCCGATCCGTACGAAAACGTCTCCGATGCCGACCAGTCCGACAACCAGCTCGAAACGCTGTCGGCTGCGCTGCAGAAGCTCGACGAACGTTCGCGCGACATCATCCAGCGCCGCTGGCTCAACGAAGACAAGGCCACGCTGCAGGATCTGGCCGACGAATACGGTGTTTCTGCCGAACGTATCCGTCAGGTCGAGGCCAACGCCATGAAGAAGATGCGCGGTCTGTTCGCAGCCTGAACATCGCTGACGTGTGATTCAAAAAGGACCTCCGTGGCGGAGGTCCTTTTTTGTTTGAGCTTGCTGTGTTTAAGTCCGCATTGATTTCTCAGCCGGCCGATACATGGCACACGTTCTGGTCATTGAAGACGACGAGATCACCGCGCGCGAAATCGCGCTGGAGTTGGCTGCGCATGGCATCAGCGCCGATCGCGTCAACGACGGTCTGCAAGGATTGCAGCGTGCGCAGGAGCCCATCTACGACGCCATCACGCTCGATCTGATGCTTCCCGGCATGGATGGACTCACGCTCGTCACGCAATTGCGCGAGCGTGGTATCCGGACACCGGTGTTGATGATCAGCGCGCTGGGCGATGTCGACGAACGCGTGCGCGGCCTGCGTGCGGGTGGCGACGATTACCTCACCAAGCCCTTCGCGCCGGATGAAATGGCTGCGCGCATCGAAGTGCTGCTGCGGCGGCAGCGGCAAGAACCCACGGCGCAAACGCGCTTGCGCGTCGCCGATCTGGAATTGGATATGATCACGCGCACCGCACGTCGCGGTAATCGCGAATTGACGTTGCTGCCCACGGAATACCGTCTGCTGGAATTCCTGATGCGTTATCCCGGGCAAGTGCTCACGCGCGCGATGATTTTTGAAAGCGTGTGGGGTCTTCGTTTCGATCCCGGCACCAACCTGATCGACGTGCATATCGCGCGGCTGCGCCGCAAGGTCGATACCGATGGCGAGCCGCCGCTGATTCGCACCATGCGTGGATCGGGGTACCGCCTTGGCTAATCGAAACAAAGATTGGTCGATGCACTGGCGCGCAACCACCTCGCGCCTACTCCTGAGCTATGGCCTGTTCTTCGTGATCTGGGGCACCGTGCTGCTCGGTTCGATTTATTGGGAAACCATTCACTATCTTGAAGTGCGCACGGATCGCGATCTGATTCAGCAGATCAGTTATCTAAAACACATCGATCGTGCGCGCCTGCCGACGATGCTCGACGACTATGTATTGCTGGAAGATGCCAACTACAACGCATGGGGTCTGTTCGATGCGCACGGTAACTGGGTGTCCGGCGATGTAGTCCAGCTTCCGCCCACGCTCAAGGTCGATGGCGATCCGATGCGTGTGGAGGCCGACACCATCATCGCGCGCGATGCACTGCCTGCCGTGCAGGATCTGACGGTTATTGCAGCGCGCCTGGACGACAATCGCGTGCTTGCGCTGGCGCACACCACCGGTGTGACGGCGCATGTCAGCGGCATCATCAGACACGCGTTGTGGTGGGGGCTTTCGTTTACGCTGGTGCCGGGCCTGATCGGCGGCCTGATTCTTAATCGCGCACCGCGTCGGCGCATTCGTCAGATCGAAAGCGCCATGCAGCCGATCAGGCACGGCGATCTTCGTCAGCGCTTGCCTGTCAGCGGTCGCGGTGACGAACTGGATCGGCTCGCCGCCATCGTCAATGACGTGCTCGACCAGATCGAACGTTTAATGGGTGAAGTAAAAGGTGTCTGCGACAACATCGCACACGACTTGCGTACGCCGCTGACACGCTTGCGCTCGCAGCTTTATCGCGTCGAGCAGGAAATGAACGAGGACGATCCGCACGCGGAACTCATCGCGCGCTGCGTGAGCGATGTGGACGATGTGCTGGCGCGTTTCCGTGCTTTGTTGCGTATTTCCGAACTGGAAGACCGTCGTCGGCGCGAAGGTTTTGTCGCCGTCGATCTGGGCGACACCTTGCAGCATGTTTACGAGCTTTATGCCCCGCTAGCCGAAGATCAGCAGTTGCAGTTCGCGTTGCACGCCGATCAGGGATTGATCGCACAGGCCGATCCCGATCTGTTATTCGAGGCGCTCGGAAACCTGGTGGGCAACGCCATCAAGTTCACGCCTGCCGGCGGACAAGTCACATTGACCGCCAAACGCATCGAGCCCGGCGTGGCGCGCGTGGAAGTTGCCGATAGCGGCCCTGGCATCCCGCGCGAGCAACGCCAGGCCGTCTGGCAGCGCTTTTATCGAGGCGAGGGCAGTCGGGAGACGATCGGCCATGGCCTGGGCCTGAGCATCGTGGCCGCCATCGCCAAGCTGCACGATTTCGAGCTCTATATCGACAACGCCGAGACCGGCGCCCGCATCGGCATGGACATTCGTCTGCAGTCCGCAGCTTGAACAAAAACCCAACGCAGCCATGCATTTGGGCTTAGATGAAACAATCTTCATGCCCGTGAAAGGGCGCCCGGCATCGGCAGGCAGATAATCCCCAGCCATCGACGTGGTCTCGCCGGAAGCTGCCGTATGTTGGGATTAGTCAGAATCGCCCTCGCGCGTCCCTATACCTTCATCGTCCTCGCGCTTTTCATTTTGATTGCCGGGCCGCTGGCCGCATTGCGCACGCCTACCGATATCTTCCCGAACATCGGCATTCCGGTGATCAGCGTGGTGTGGACGTACAACGGTCTGTCGCCGAGCGACATGTCGGGTCGTGTCATCTACTACTACGAGCGTCAGCTCACCAACAGCGTGAACGATATCGAGCACATCGAATCGCAGTCGCTGCCGGGCATCGGCGTGGTGAAGATTTTCTTCCAGCCGGGCGTGGACATCCGCACGGCCACTGCGCAGGTCACCTCGATTTCGCAGACCGTGCTCAAGCAGATGCCGGCGGGCATCACGCCGCCGCAGATCATCAACTACAACGCATCGACGGTACCGATTCTGCAGATGGCGTTGTCGAGCACCAAGCTCAACGAGCAACAGATTCTCGATACGGCGCAAAACTTTCTTCGTCCCACGCTCGTCACCGTGCCGGGCATCGTGGTTCCGACACCTTACGGCGGGAAGATTCGCGAAGTCATGCTCGATCTCGATCCGCAGGCGCTGGCGGCCGAGGGACTTTCTGCACAGGACGTAGGCAATGCGCTCGCTGCGCAGAACCAGATCGTACCGGTGGGTACGATCAAGATCGGCCACGATGAATACACGGTGCAGCTCAACGACAGTCCGACGGCGATCCAGGCCTTGAATAATCTGCCGATCAAGACCGTCAACGGCGCAACGATCACCATCGGCCAGGTGGCGCACGTGCGTGACGGTTCGCCACCGCAGGAAAACGTTGTGCGCGTGGACGGTCATCGTGCCGTGCTGATGACCGCGCTCAAGGGCGGCAGTGTTTCGACGCTCGCGGTGGTGGCCGGCATCAAAAAACTGTTGCCGCTGATCAAGGAAACGATACCGCCGTCGCTGCACATCAATCTGCTGGGCGATCAGTCGGTGTTCGTGAAAGCGGCTATTTCATCGGTCGCGCGCGAGGGCATTATCGCTGCGTGTCTTACATCGCTGATGATTTTGATCTTCCTTGGCAGCTGGCGTTCCACCGTCATCATCGCCGTGTCGATTCCGCTTGCGATTCTCTCTGCAATCGCGTTGCTTGCAGCGACCGGTCAGACGTTGAATGTGATGACGCTCGGCGGTCTTGCGCTCGCCGTGGGTATTCTCGTGGACGACGCGACGGTGACCATCGAGAACATCAACTGGCATCTTGAGCAGGGCAAGGATGTGCACACGGCGATCATGGATGGCGCCAAGCAGATCGTGACGCCCGCTTTCGTTTCGCTGTTGTGCATCTGCATCGTGTTCGTGCCGATGTTCATGCTCGAAGGCATCGCGGGCTTCCTGTTCCGGCCGATGGCGCTGTCGGTGATCTTTGCAATGGCATCGTCCTTCGTGCTCTCGCGTACGCTGGTACCGACGCTGGCGATGTACTTGCTGAAGCCGCACGTGGTGGAGTCTGATCCGGGCGACCACCCGGAAGATCCTTTCATCAATCACCATGTGGGCGATCAGCACCCCATCATACGGCGTGGGCGCATTCGGCTGGCGTTGGTGAAGTTTCAACAGAACTTCGAGCATAGGTTCGCGAAAATTCGCGATGCTTACTACGGCATGCTGTCGCTCGCGTTGGGAGCGCGCCGGCGCTTCGTCATAGGCTTCCTCGCCGTTGTTCTCGTGTCATTCGTGCTGGTGCCGTTCCTGGGCATGGATTTCTTCCCGACGACCGACGCGGGCGCGATTGCGATTCACGTTCGCGCACCGGTGGGTACGCGTATCGAAGATACGGCGGCCGAGTTCGATCACGTTGAAAATGCAATCCGCCGGGTGATTCCGCCGTCACAGCTGGACAACATCACCGACAACATCGGGCTGCCGGCGAGCGGTACCAACATGGTGTACAGCAATAGCGGCACCATTGGCCCGCAGGATGGCGACATCCAGGTGTTGCTCGAGCCTGATCATGATCCCAGTGCCGAACTCGTAAAGAAACTGCGCGAAGTGCTGCCGCGCCAGTTCCCCGGTACAACGTTCTCGTTCCTGCCAGCGGACATGGCGACGCAAATTCTCAACTTCGGTGCGCCTGCGCCGCTCGACGTGAAAGTATCGGGACGCAATGGCGAGGCCAACGAAGCGTATGCCATTGCGCTGCAGCGCAAGATGGAGGCCGTTCCTGGTATCGCCGACGTGCGTATCCAGCAATCCAACTCGGCGCCACAGTTGAACGTCAACGTCGATCGCGTGCGCGCCGATCAGCTTGGCATCACCGAGCGCGATGTTACGGACAGCATGGTGGCGTCGCTTGCCGGCACGCAACAGGTCGCGCCAACGTTCTGGCTGAATCCTCGCAACGGTGTTTCTTATCCGGTGGTTGCGCAAACACCGCAATACCGGATGGATACGTTGCCTGCGTTGCAGAGTCTTCCCGTGACGGCCTCGGGCACTGGCGCGCAACAAACACTCGGCGCACTGGCGAATATCGAGCGCACGTCGACCGCTGCGGTGGTGACGCATTACAACATTGCTCCCTCGTACGATATTTTTGCTGCCGTGCAAGGTCGCGATCTTGGTGCTGTCGCGAGCGACGTGCAGAAAGTGCTGGATGACGCCGCAAAGGATCGTCCAAAAGGCTCCACGGTGGGGTTGTTCGGCCAGGTGACGGCGATGCACGTTGCGTTCTCCGGTCTGCTGTTCGGTTTGCTTGGCGCCATCGTGCTGATCTACATGCTGATCGTCGTGAACTTCCAGTCTTGGATGGACCCGTTCGTGATCATTACAGCCTTGCCTGCTGCGTTGGCCGGCATCGTGTGGATGTTGTTCATCACACACACGACGCTCTCTGTGCCTGCGCTCACCGGCGCCATCATGTGTATGGGCGTGGCAACGGCCAACTCGATACTTGTCGTGAGTTTCTGCCGCGAACGTCTCGCCGAACACGGCGATGCCGTAAAAGCGGCGCTTGAAGCAGGCTTCACTCGTTTCCGTCCTGTCTGCATGACCGCGCTGGCGATGATCATCGGCATGTTGCCGATGGCGCTGTCGCAAGAACAGAATTCGCCGCTCGGTCGCGCCGTGATCGGCGGCCTGTTGTTCGCCACCGCCGCCACGCTGCTGTTTGTGCCGGTTGTCTTCAGCATCGTGCATGGGCGCGAACAACATGCACCGTCTACCGACCCAGTCAATGGACTTCCCCATGTCGCATAACTCCATGCCCGTACTGTCGTCGCAAAAGCCGCCGCACCTGAAAGGCGTTGCCATGGTGGGTGTTACGGTGGCGGTGCTTGCCGTCGCGCTTGGCCTGGGTATCCGTTATCACCAGCATCACGAGCTGGTGCAGTGGACCGATGCACAGTTGATTCCCAGCGTGCGACTCGCGCCGTCATCCGATCCGGCGAAGTTGCATGCGATCACGCTGCCCGGTCATCTGGACGCGTGGTATACCGCGCCGATCCACGCTCGCGTCGATGGCTATTTGAAGACCTGGTACAAGGACATCGGCGCCAAAGTGAAAACGGGTGACGTGCTCGCCACTATCGATACGCCCGAGCTGGATCAGCAACTGGAGCAAGCCAAAGCCGTGTTGGTGAAAGCGCAGGCGGATGCCAAGCTCGCCAATATCACCTCGCAACGCTGGCAGCATTTGCTCGCCTCCGATTCGGTATCCAAACAGGAAGCCGACGAAAAAAGCGGTGAAGCGGCGGCAGCGCAAGCGACCGTGTTGGCGGCCAAAGCCGACGTCGATCGTCTGAGCGCGCTGGAAGGATTCAAGAACATCGTGTCGCCCTTCAATGGCACCGTGACCGTGCGCCGCACCGACGTTGGCGATTTGATTACATCGAACAGCCCCAGCAGTCCGGAGCTGTTCGAAGTAGCCGACGTCAGCCGCATGCGTTTGTACGTACCGATTCCCGAAGTGGATGCCAGTGCGATCAGGCCGGGCATGAAGGCGCAACTGAGCGTGCCCGAGATGCCAGGCCGCACGTTCGAGGCGACATTGATCGGCACGTCCGAAGCGATCAGCCAAAGCTCAGGCAGCCTGCTCGCGCAGTTTGAAGCCAACAACAGCGATGGCGCCCTGAAGCCGGGCGATTACGCAGATGTCAGTCTCGATCTTTCCGTCAGTCCCAACCTGGTCAGTGTTCCTGCCAGCGCGCTGATCTTCCGCTCGCAAGGTCCGCAAATTGCGGTGCTGGATCCAGACGGTCATGTCAGTTTGCGCAAAGTGCACATTGCGCTGGATCTTGGAACGTCATTGCAGATCGACAAGGGACTGACAACTACCGACCGCATCATCGAGAATCCGCCGGATTCGCTGATGGATGGCGACAAAGTACGCGTTGATGAAACCCCCGACGATAGTGCCGCCGGACGCCAGGTGGCTGCGGAGGATCCAAGCCATGATACGCGCTGATCGCTTGTTTGCCGGTGTCGCTGCCGCACTGTTGCTGGGCGGTTGTTCGTTGGCGCCCACTTATCACACACCGTCGTTGCCGCCGATGCCCGCGACGTTCAAGGAGGCGGGCACAGCGTGGCGTGTTGCATCGCCAGCCGATCAGACGCCGCGTGGCGATTGGTGGTCGGTGTACAGCGACAGTACGCTTGGACAACTGGAATCGAAGCTGGACGCCGACAATCCATCGCTGGCTGCTGCATTGGCGCGTTACGACACAGCGCGTGCGTACGAAAGTCAGCTTCAATCCGGCCTTTTTCCGCATTTCGGTGTGCTGGCCAATCCGATTCGTGCGCGTCAGTCGGACAATCGCCCACTGCGTGGCAGCAACGAACCCAATGAGTACGACAGCGATACCGTCGGCGTCAGCGCGAGCTACGATTTGGATCTGTGGGGGCGTATCCGCAATGAAGTCGGTCAGGGCCGTGCACTATCGGATGCCGCCAAGGCGGATCTTGCCAACGCAAAATTGAGCCTCGAAGCGCAGCTTGCAGACGACTACGTGCGATTGCGCGGCTACGACATCCAGGCAGGTATTCTCGACGATACCTTGCAGGCGTATCAGCGCGCGTTGACATTGACGGAGAATCGTCATGCGGGCGGCATCGCTTCGGGTCTTGACGTATCGCGTGCGCAGGCGCAGTTGCACGACGCGCAAGCGCAAGTCACCGATGTGCAAGCGCAACGTGCGCTGGTTGAACATGCTATCGCGAGTCTGGTCGGTGTGCCGGCATCCAGTTTCTCGCTGGCGCCTGAGCGCGAACAGTTGGACGTTCCGGTGACGCCTATCGGCGTTCCATCCACCTTGCTCGAACGTCGTCCGGATATTGCCGCGGCGGAACGGCGTGTGTACGCGGCGAATGCAGGCATTGGCGTGGCGCGAGCAGCGTTTTTCCCCGATCTGAGTTTGTCGGGCAGTTACGGCTTTCAAAACACGGGTCTAAGCAACCTGCTGGCGATCGGTAACCGTTTCTGGGCACTCGGACCGTTGGCGACGCTCGACCTTTTCGACGGCGGTTTGCGCCGCGCGGAAGTACGCGAGGCGCATGCAGAATTTGCCGAGGCATCGGCGGACTATCGGCAGACGGTGCTTGGTGCATTCCGCGAAGTCGAGGACGATCTGGTGTTGCTTCGCGATCTGGGTGTGGAAGCTGGGCAGGAAGACGAAGCCGTTCAAGCCGCGCAGAAAACACAGTCCATTGCCAACAACCGTTATCGCGAAGGCATCGTGAACTATCTGGAAGTGGTGACGGCGCAAACGGCTGCACTGTCTGCGGAGCGCAGTGCGGAGACGATTCGCACGCGGCGCCTGCAGGCCAGCGTGGATCTGATTCGCGCGTTGGGCGGCGGCTGGAACCGCGAGCAATCAGGCGTCGATACCAACGCGACGGCGCAAGCGAATACGGCGCAGAAGGCTCAGTAAAGATCGACCGGATCGACATCGATCGACCAGCGCACCTTGCGTGCGCTGGGCAACTTCGAAAGCTGAATCCACCACGCTCGCAACGCCGTATGAAGATGTCGGCGCGTCGTCGACTCGATCAGTAACTGACCGCGGTGTCGCCCTGCGCGCAACGGCATGGGCGCGGGCATGGGCCCGGAAATCTGCCAATCGGCAACATCGGGCAACGCGTCTCGCGCCTCGGACAGAAAGGCATCGACAACAGGGCGTTGATGAGCTTCGGCGCGCAACAACACCTGATGACCGTAAGGCGGCAATCCGGCTTGCTTGCGTTCGGCGAGCAATTGCTTTGCGGCGACGCCATACCCGTTTGCGAGCAAACTGCGCAAAAGCAGATGATCGGGATGATGCGTTTGCAACAGCACGCGTCCGGGCTTGCGTGCTCGTCCGGCGCGTCCGGCCACTTGTACGACCAGTTGCGCCAAGCGTTCGCCCGCGCGGAAGTCGATGCTGAGCAAACCTTCGTCCACGCCGACGATGGCGACCAGGGTAAGGTTGGGTAGATCGTGTCCCTTCGCCAGCATCTGTGTGCCGACCAGGATCGCCGGCGCATCGGTTTGCAGATTGTCGAGCAAGGTTTCGAATGCATCGCGGTGACGCGTGGTCTCGCGATCGATGCGCAGCACAGGCATTTGCGGAAACTGCGCGACAAGTGCCTCTTCCAGCCGTTCGGTGCCCTGGCCTTGCGGTTTCAGCTCGGTGCTGCCGCACGCCGGACACGTTGCCGGCACGCTGGTTTGGTACTCGCAGTGATGACAGATCAATCGCCGCCGCGCGGCATGCAGCGTGAGCGGATGTTCGCAACGCGGGCAATCGGCATGCCAGCCACAGCTGTAACACAGCAGCACTGGCGCATAGCCGCGGCGGTTGCGGAACACCAGCACTTGCTCACCGCGCGCGACCGTTTCGCCGATCGTATGCATGAGCGCCGGTGAAAGACCATGTTCCAGCCGCTGCGCACGCATATCGATGATCTGCACTTGTGGCGGGTGCGCGGCGCTGGGTCGGGTGCGCAGATGCAGACCGTGATAGCGGCCCGCCTCCACATTGGCCAAGCTTTCCAGCGACGGCGTTGCCGATCCCAGCAGCACCGGTACGTTCAGCGCCCGTCCGCGGACGAGTGCCAGGTCGCGTGCGTGGTAGCGAAAGCCCTCCTGCTGCTTGTAGGCGTTGTCATGTTCCTCGTCGACGATGATCAGGCCTGCCTGCGGCAGCGGCGTAAACACGGCCGAGCGTGTGCCCAGCACGACACGTGCCTCGCCCGAGCGCATGCGCAGCCATGCGCGTGCGCGGTCACCTTCGGCGAGGTTGGAATGCAGTACTTCAATGGGCACGCCGAGGCGTTCGCGAAGTCGTCGCACGGTTTGCGGCGCAAGGCCGATTTCAGGTACGAGCAAGAGCGCCTGTTTGCCTTGTGCGAGCGTCTGTGCGATCAGCGCGAGATAAACCTCGGTCTTGCCGCTCCCGGTGACACCGTCGAGCAGAAAAGCCTGAAAGCCGCCGAGCGCCCCGGCAATGGCGGCGACGGCAGCTTCCTGTTCGGCGTGCAGTGCTGGGGCGCGGGTCACGGGGTTGAGGGGTGATGTTGGCTCCCGTTCGTCGCGTTCAATCAGGTCTGCTTCGATAAGCCGTCGTGCCGCGGGACGCCAATCGGCAAGGGAGATGTCCAACTCCGGGGCGGACATGGGCCCCTCGCTCAACGCTTGCAACAGGGCGCGACTGCTGCCGCGACGGCTGCCGGCATCGCGCGCGCTCTCGCCTGCCATCGTCAGCCGCCAGATCGGCTCGCCGGTTTCCGGCAACGGTTTGTCTTCGCGCAATAGCAAAGGCAACGCATTGGCATAGGCTTCGCCCGGCGCGCCAAGCCAGTAGTCGGTGGCCCAGGCAAGCGTCTGCATCAGTTCGGCATCGAGCAAAGGAGACTCGTCCAGTACCTTGAGTACGCGTTTGAGTCGCGCGCTGCCAACAGTGGTCGGCACATCGACCTCGACCACCACGCCCACGGCTTTGCCGCGCCCAAACGGCACAAGCACGCGACCGCCGACCGCCGCTTCGCCATTGGCGGGCGGCAAGTAATCGAACAGCGTGGGCAGCGGTACCGGTAAGGCGACGCGAAGGACGAATGGCATGGATAGGAAGTGGGCCCCGATACCGGTTCGAGTGTATCGCGAGCCGGCACCGGCCCCTACGAAAAGCGACGAGGGATGTTGCGATCAGAGCTTGCCCGCGATTGCTGCCCTGTCATCTAGGAACACGGGCTAAGTGGCTCTACGGAACGTGATTTTTCCCTTATCCACAAGATCTGTGGATAAGTCTGTGGATGTGCTTGGGAGAGGATGCCTAAATGGGCTTTAAATCGCCTTTGAGCACTCGCTGTTCAACTTTTGACCAACCAAAAAAATCAATATGTATCAATAAGTTGAAAGATTGCTTCAAAAGTATTGCGACGCCCGTCACATTCTCAGCACCCGTGTATTTCAATCCCTTGACGCTGTGCAAAACCGCGCTTCTTTGGCCCGAAAAATGACAGTCAGTGCGCCAGGCCCATGATGCCGGCGGCGGCCAGGGCGAATCCGAACAGCCACGTGTAAATCCAGCCTACAAAGCCATATTTTACGACTGTCATCGGCCAGCCCTGTCGGTAAACCCGTTTCTGCATGACCAGCAAGTAGATCGGGACCCATACGGTCAGGGCTAGCTGGATCGTGCCCAGCACGTAGATGACCCAATGGGCATGCGGCGTAAGCAAGGTCTGGAGCATCCCCGCCAGCGCAAACAGCAATAGGCTGGCGAAGATGAACGCGTGACTATGCAGGGCCACGATCAAGTGCTCCATGTAGAGCCGGTGCCTGAATAGGTAGAACAGCGCCAGCACTAACGCGAAAACAGGAATCAGCACCAGCATGATGCCGGGCAACGCGCCGAAGAGATTGGTGATCAGGCGCTCCTTTGCTTCCTGTCTGGAGGAGAGACTACCGCTGGACAGCGCCTTGATGTTTTCGACGATGTGTATGCGCAGCAATGTCAGCCGCTCATTGGCGAAGTCGGGCAGCCAGCTGATGTGCACGGGCTCCGTCGCCTTGGAGTAACCGTTCTCATGCTCAGGTGTTGGGACCGGGACCGACGCGGTGGACGCTGCGGCAGCCGGCGACTTGCCAAGATCGATCAGGCGTTGCTTCGCCTCGTCGCGATACTTCTGTTCGGTGGCGTCGATTTGCGAGATGAGCGCTGGATTGCCATGTGGCCCCGCATTGTCGGCGCGCGCGGCATCGAGCATCGCCAACTTTTTGGTCAGGTCGTGCTGGACGTCGCTGGTGTCGTCATCATCCGCAAAGGAGCCGCCCTGACCGATCAGTAGTTTCTGTTGCTTTTGTTCGGCGGAATGACTCGTGATCAGATCCGTATCGATATGAATTACGAACAAGGAGAGCAGGCACATCACAAACATCAACCGGAATGGCGCGATGTAGCGCACGCGCCGGCCGGCGAAATATTCCAGCGTGAGAAAACCGGGCTTGAACATCAGCGGCGGCAGGGTGTGAAAGATGCGCCCGTCGATATGCAGGAAGGTCTCGAGAAATTCCTCCAGCAAACCGTGCACCGGCCGCAGCACGCTGTGCACGGATTGACCGCAGTGATGGCAGTACTCGCCCTCCAGCGGTGTCGTGCAGTTGGCGCACTTGACGCCTTCGAATGAGGTCAGTTCCTTCATTGCCCAATCCCCCGCGTTGCAGCGTGCGATCTTGGCACAGCTTGCCTGGAAAGGCTCGGTTACAATTGGTGTCCGAAGAGACGTTTATGCCATGACATTGATCCGTATCGACCGTGCCAGGGCGTCGTGGGAGATTCGCGCCACCGTACACCTTGCCCTCCCTCTTATGCTGGCGCAGGTCGCTGCGGTCGGCAGCAATGTGATTGATGCTGTATTAGCAGGGCATGTCAGTGCGCACGTGCTGGGCGCGGTGGCGGTGGGCGCCAGCGTGTGGTCGCTGGCGATTGTCAGTGGCATCGGCATGATGATGTCGGTGCCACCATCGATATCGCAACTGGATGGCGCCGGACGCCGTCACGAGGCAGGTTCGGTGTTTCGGCAGGCCATCTGGCTGGCCTTGGGCATGGGTGTGCTGCTGTGGTTTGCGGTGCGGCACGCCGAGCCGCTGATCCGGCTCATTGGTGTGTCGCCGGGGCTTTATATCGATGTGGGCGAATTTCTTCGCGCCATCAGTTGGGGTGCGCCCGCGCTGACCTGCTATTTCGCGCTGCGTGGTTTGTCCGAGGGGCTGTCCATGACGCGGCCATCGATGTATTTCAGCTTCGGCGGATTGCTGTTGCTGATACCGCTCGGCTACGTCTTCATGTTCGGCAAGTTGGGCTTGCCACCGCAGGGCGCACGCGGATGCGGTATCGCGACAGCGACGGCGCTGTGGCTGGAGATGCTGGCGTTCGGCATTTACGTGCTTTGCCATCGCAACTATCGCGGGCTTGGCATCTTCGATCATTTCGAATGGCCGAATTTGCGGCGCATCGGCGGGCTGGTCCACATTGGGTTGCCGATGGCGATCACGTTACTGGCCGAAGCAGGATTGTTCGTTGCCGCGGCGTTGCTGATCGGCAGCATGGGCGAAGATGCCGTGGCCAGTCATCAAGTAGCGATCAATGTGGCATCGCTGTTCTTCATGATTCCACTGGGTCTGGCGATGGCCATCACCGTACGCGTTGGCAATGCCGTGGGCCGCGGCGACGCGTCGGGTGTGCGCTATGCAGGGTTCTGCGGTATCGGCCTCACCCTGGCGACGCAGCTGGTTTCGGCGGCGGTGATGCTGGGATTCCCGCGTGCCATTGCCTCGCTTTACACGCATGACCAAACGGTCATCGGGCTGGCGGCGCAGTTGCTGTTGCTGGCCGGTCTGTTCCAGTTCTCCGATGGCATCCAGGTCGCCTCCAACGGCGCGCTGCGTGGTTTGAAGGACACCCGTGTGCCGATGGCTATCACGCTGTTCGCCTACTGGCTGGTTGGGATGCCCGTGGGCTGGTGGCTGGCCTTTCACATCGGGCTGGGACCGCGCGGCATCTGGATGGGGCTGATCGCCGGGCTGAGCATGGCCGCCTTGCTGCTGTTCATCCGCTTTTGGCGCAGTTCGCACCGGCAGCAACCCGGGACGTTTGGCCCTGTTGCGCCGGACGCGGCGGATGCCACGATCCCCTCATGACCTGCGTCGCGTGAAACGGTACGCTGACGCAAACCACGAGGACCTTTTCGATTTATGAGCACACCCCCGCCCTTGCGCCAACAGTCGTCCAATGGATTCTGGGCCTTTCTGCGTGTGTTCGGGCGTGGCCTGAATGTCGTGCGGCTGGTGATCATCAATCTGGTGTTTTTCGGTTTTCTTTTTCTGCTCCTGCTGCTTTGTGTGGGCATTAGCGCAGGAAGTCACGTCAATGAAATTCGCGAAGACAGTGTGCTGGTGCTGCGGCCGCAGGGCAGGTTGGTGGAGCAGTTCAGCGTCAATCCGTTGCAACGCGCGCTGTCCAAGCTTTCCAGGAATCAGCCGACCGAAGTGCAGTTGCGCGACCTGACCGGTGCTATCGATGCGGCCGCGAAGGATTCGCGCATCACACGCATCGTGCTTATTCCCGATGAGTTGCAGAGTGGCGGCTTCGCTGCGCTCAGCGAAGTAGGTGCCGCGCTCGATCGGTTCCGTGCCGCCGGCAAACCGGTGCTGGTGTGGGGCGCGGAGCTGGATCAGTACCAGTATTTCCTCGCGGCGCATGCGGACCGCATCCTGCTCGATCCGCAGGGCGGTTTGATGATCACCGGCCTGTCGAACTATCGGTTGTTCTACAAGGATCTGCTCGACAAGCTCGGCGTGAATGTCTATCTGTTTCGCGTCGGCCAGTACAAGAGTGCGGCAGAGCCTTTCATCCTCAATCACGCCTCGCCGGAGTCCAAGGAAGCGGATAGCTACTGGATGGGCGGTTTGTGGGATGGCTACATCAATCAGATTGCGAAACTACGCAAGCTCGATCCGGCCGTCGTGCGCGCGGACATCGACGGCCTTCCCGATCGCATCATGACGGCGCAGGGCAATCTGGCCAAACTCGCCGTCGACGAGCACCTGGTCGATGGGCTCGCCACGCGCGAAGAGCTGATCAACATGCTGCGTTCGCAAGGTGTGCCGGCGGGCAAGGACGGTCACAGTTTCCGCCAGGTCAGCATGGATCGTTACACCGCGAGCATGTCCAACCGCAACAACGTGCTCGGCTCGGGCGTCACCGTCGTCGTGGCGGAAGGCGAAATCACCTCGGGCGATCAGCCGGCCGGTTCGATCGGCGGTGAATCCACCGCGGCGCTGATCCGCGCTGCACGCGAAGACGATCGCACCAAGGCACTCGTGCTGCGCGTGAACTCGCCGGGTGGCGAGGTCTATGCGGCCGAAGAGATTCGCCGCGAAGTGGAGCAGACGCGCAAGGCAGGCATTCCGGTGGTCGTATCGATGGGCGACGTGGCGGCCAGTGGTGGTTATTGGATTTCGATGAATGCGGACAAGATTTTTGCCGAGCCGGACACGATCACCGGTTCGATCGGCATCTTCGGCATGTACTACACCATTCCCAATACGCTCAGCAAAATCGGCATCACCAGCGATGGTGTCGGCACCGGACCGTTGGCTGGCGCGTTCGATATCAGCCGGCCGCTCGATCCGAAGATCCAGCAGGTCATGCAGTCGATCATCAACAAGGGCTATCGCGATTTCGTCGGCGGCGTTGCGCTGGCGCGCGGCAAGAATTACGACGCGATCGATACCATCGCCCAAGGCCGTGTATGGACCGGCGATCAGGCTGTGCAGCGTGGCCTGGTCGATCAGCTTGGTGGCTTGAATGCCGCTGTTGATGAAGCGGCGGATCTGGCGAAGCTCGGCAAGGACTACTCCGTGCGTTACCAGGAACAACCGACGGGCACGCTGGAGCGTTTCTTCGTGAGCCTGAGCCAGAATGCGATGGTGGACGGTTTGCAGTCGTACGGTCTGCGGCTACCCAGTTGGGTTGCGCAACTGCCCGCGATGGCGCCGGAATTGCAGATGTTGAGCACGGCACACGTAGGGCAGCCGAATGTGTATTCGTACTGCTTCTGCTCGCCGCACTGACGATGTTGCGCGGCGGTTTGCGCCGCGCACGGCACAAGATTAATCCACGGCGGCGTTGTAATAGCCGCCGTGTTGCGTTGTGCGTATCGACATGCCGAATGCTGCGCTGAGCGCCGCATTCGTCAGCACATCCGTTTTGCTGCCTTCCTGCAGCACGCGGCCTTCGCGCAACAGCACCACGTGCTGGATCTCCGGCAGGATCTCCTCGACGTGATGCGTCACCAGCACCAGCGTCGTCCCTTGTTGCGCAAGATGGCGCAGACTTTCTAGAAAGCGCCGGCGACTGGCGGGGTCCAATCCGGCGCACGGCTCATCCAGCAGAAGTGCGCGCGGGCGATGCACCAGCGCGCGTGCAATAAGCACGCGGCGCGCTTCGCCCGTGGACAGACTTGCCATCTCGCGACCGATCAGATGCGACGCTTCCATTTGTTCCAGCGCATCGTGCGCACGTTCGCGCATCGATGCGGTGACCTCGTGATTCACCCACAGCCCGCGCGCGGAGAAAAAGCCGGAAACCACGGCATCGAACACCTCAAGCGGCGTGTCGCTGGTGTAATCCAGTTGAACGGCCGGGGAGACGATGCCGATCAGACTGCGCAGCTCGCTCACGTTCCAGCGGTCGCGGCCAAAAATACGGATGACGGGTATACCATCGCGACGCGCCAGAGGATAAATCTGACGTGCGATAAGTCGTATCAACGTGGATTTGCCGGAACCGTTGGGTCCCAGCACGGCGGTGTGTTGTCCTATGGCGAGGCGCAGGCTTAGCCGATCCAGAATCAGCTGTTCCCCGCGCATCACGCTTGCTTCGGTGATCTCGAGCAACGGGGCGGCGGCCTTGGAGGCGTGTGGCATCGTATCGGAATTCATGCCTCGAACGATGCCCGCAATGGCCTGCGCTTACAAGCGATGGACGTACAGACGTCCAAACGATTTGCGTAGGCGAGTGCCTTATTGCGACTGCTGCTGAATCTGCTGCTGTTCGTTGTCTTGTGCCTGATTCGCCTGTTTCGCGACGTCCTTGGCGCGCTGCTCATCCTGCTTCATGGCGGCCCATGGCGCATTGCTTGCCTGTGCGGTCGTGGCGGCCGGGGCCGGCGTCGATTGCGTCGGCGGCGGCTTGTCGCTGCATGCGGCAAGGGTCAGGGTGCACAACAGTGCGGGAGCAATCGTCATCTTCATGGCATCGGCCTCGATCGGCGAGGTGTTGAGTGTCCCGCGACGTGGCGCCGAGGACAAGTCGATCGTGTAAGCTTCGCGCATGAACAGCCGCATCGACGCCTGGCAGTTGCAGGGCCACACCGCTTTGATCACCGGCGCCAGCAAGGGCATCGGTTATGCGGTCGCGCGCGAGCTGGCCGGAATGGGTGCAAGCCTGCTGTTGGTCGCGCGCGATGAAGATTACCTCGAGCAGGTTCGTATCGAGCTGACGGACGATTTTCCCGATGTCGACGTTCTGGCTTTTGCCGCTGACATCAGCGAGGCGGAGGATCGTCTGGCGGTGTTCGACTGGATCGCAGACATGGACGCACCGGTGTCGATTCTGATCAACAACGCGGGCGGCAACACGCCCAGGGCGACGCTCGACTACGAAGAGGACGAATACCGCACCATCTTCGAGCAAAACCTGTTTTCGGCGTTTGAAATGTGCCGCCTCGCACATCCGCATCTTTCCGAACATGCCAATGCGGCCATCGTCAATGTGGGATCGGTGTCCGGCATCACGCATGTGCGCACCGGTTCGCCGTATGGCATGTCCAAGGCGGCGCTGCACCAGCTCACGCGCAATCTGGCAGCGGAATGGGCCATCGACGGTATTCGCGTCAATGCAGTAGCCCCCTGGTACATCCGTACGCAGCGCTCCGAGCCTGCACTGGCGGATGCCGACTATCTGGATGAAGTGCTCGATCACACGCCGCTGCGCCGCATTGGCGAGCCGGAAGAGGTGGCCGCGGCGATTGCATTTCTCTGCTTGCCCGCCGCCAGTTACATCACGGGACAAGTGCTGGCCGTCGACGGCGGGTTTTTGCATTACGGATTTTGATTCGCGCGGCGCGCAAACTTTTCCACAGTATTTGGGGAAAGGTTGGTAGCAACCCTGTGGACAACTTCGTGCGATGCCCGTGTGACAATGAGTTACATAAGATTGCGCAGAATTTACTCAGCAGTGGCTGAGTTCGGCAAGCAGTTCGCTCTCGCGTTGTTGCAACGCCGGTTGATCGCTCTTGAAAGCGCGCGACAGTTTCTTTTCGTTGTCGTCATATTGACTGCGTAATTCGGAACATGTGTCCTGAGGGGACATCGGCTGACATTGGTCCTGCACCTGCGTGTAGTGACTGGCGACCATGGTGGCGTTCGCCTTGACATGCGGTGATGTCTGACCGAGTGGCGTCGGGATGATGCCGGTCATGGCGAGTGGTGCGTAATACGGGGCAGGGTTGCCGTTGTTGCTCAGGTATGTCTTGCCATCGGTTGCGCGCGTGCAGCTGTACATCAATGACGGCGGTGTCTTCAGTACAGGTGGTCGCGGCGCTGGCGTTGCGGTGATCTGTTGCGTGTCGTCTTCCTTATCTTGTGCAGGCGGCGATCCGGGCTCGTTGCCGTCCAGCTGCAGTGTCTGCTGCTTCTGATCGTGCTTGCAGGGCGCGCCCTGATAACTCACCTGTCCTTGCGCCGAGGTGCATTTGTAGGCGGTGATGGTGTTGTCTTGCGCATGCGCAAACATCGCCAGGCTGCCAATGAGCAACCCGCAAAGAAACAGCATGCCAACGCCGAAGCGGTTCATGCGGGGATTCTAATTGTGAAAGGTCTGGTCGTGAAAAGCGGCCGCTGGCGGCCGGTCAGAACTCGACGTCGTGTTCCTCGGCGGCAAAGCCGATACACGCGGCACCTTCGCCCACGTTGACCATGCCGGTGATGCTCATCGGCGCTTGCATCAGGGTGACGTTGCATTCCTGACAGGCCTGCTCCAGCTTGCTGAAGCCGGGAAGCTTGGGCAGCTCGGCCAGATCGCCGCCGTAGGCCGCGCACACGACAGGTACAAGCAAGCCCGCACGGACGCGATCGGCGGCATAGCCAAACAGCGTTTCGCAGCCATGTTCCCAGCCGCGCACCTTGCCGACCGGACTGGTTTCGCCGCGGTAGCCGCGCAACAGCGGTTTGATGTCGAGGGTGGAACCCAGCACCGCACTGAACAGGCCGACGCTGCGATCGCCTTTTTTCTTGGCGCGAGCGCGTAGGTAATAGAGGTCGCGCGGCAGCATGTAGCCGTAGGAATTTTCCGCGATATAGGCCAGGCGTTCGCGGATGGCGGCAGGCGTCTCATTGGCCTTCATCAGACGTGCCGCCTCGACCACACAGGGAGCCGTGCCAGCGAACAGGCTGCGCGTATCCATCACACGCATCAGAAATGGGCCGGTTATGCCGGCCGGTTCGCGCACCTGCCGATAGTTTTTCAACACTCCGAAGCTGGCCTTCACCACGTGGTCGTAGATCGGGCTGCGCGTGGCGGTGATGGTGAGGCAGAACACGCAGTCCTTTTCCAGGACGAGCTTTTCCAGAAACAGCTTCTGCACGTCTTCCACCGAGCATGGCTCGGTTTCGGCGGAGTGGCTACGGCTGCCCAGTTTGAGCCGGAGAAAGCGGTCGATTTCGGCGGGATTGCGATCGTCCTTGAAGACCGAATCGTTCACGCGCACGGCGATGGGCATGACGGAGATGTCGTGCTCAAGCAGAAAGTCCTGCGGCAGGTCGCAGGATGCATCAATGGCCAGACCCATTCGCATGTAGCTCATCCTTCCACTTTCGTTCGCGCGAGCAACATAACATGCGTCTAGGACATGTGATTGCGGCACTGCGCCAACGTTCAGCGCAGCGTGCGGTATGTCTGCGTGTCGAACGCATCCACTTGCACGACCTCATCACGCGCGGCTTGTGCCTCGGCCAGGGCCTCGTATTCCTCCTTGGTAATGACACCCGCAGCGAGGCCAAGTTCGTCGAGCTGGTCCTTATGTGCCCGTTCCAGCCGGCCGTCGCGTACGGCATCGCGTAGTTTGGTTTCGACGGGAATGGCGCGCACGGCTTTTTCCAACGCGGCTTCCAGCTGACCGAGCCCGGGTTCGTCTGGACCTGGCACGTAGATGTCCGGGGTCAGATTGATGCGAGCTTCGCGGTCCTCAAGGATCGCACGCGCGGCGCGTTGCCCGAGCAGGTCCGATGGCGGACGTCGGTGCGCACCCAGCGGGAACACGAGGCACCGAGCCAGGATCGCCAATGGGCCGGGTAGATTGTCCAGTACGCCGCGCAGCGCTTCCTGCGTGCGGAAGAGGGCCGTTGTCACGCTCCAGCGCACGAGGTCGTAGTTGGAGGCGAACTTGGTTTCATCGTGATATCGCTTGAGTGCGGCGGCGGCAAGGTATTGCCACGCCAGGGCGTCGGCCAGACGGCCGGAAATCTTTTCGCGTCGCTTCAACGAACCGCCAAGCGTGGCCATGCACATGTCCGATACGAAAGCGAAAGCGGACGCATAGCGTGTGAGGTGTTGGTAGTAGCGCTTCAATTCCGTATCGATGGGAACGCGTGCGAGGCGGCTTCCCGTGAGCGCAAGCAGCAGCGCGCGCACGCCACGCGTAAAAACGAAATTGATGTAGCCGAAGGTCGCGACATCGAACTTGGTCAGGTTCTTGTCGGCAATCGCGTCGATGAGCTTGGGTACCCAGGGATGGCAACGTATCGCGCCCTGTCCGTAGATGATCATCGAACGCGTCAGGATGTTCGCACCTTCGACGGTGATGCCGATCGGCACTGACATCCACATGCGTGACAACGCATTGCGCGGGCCGCGTTGAATGGCAGCGCCTGCACGGATATCCATGGCGTCGCTCACCACCTCGCGCATGGCATCGGTGAGGTAAGCCTTGGCGATGGAACCCAATACAGCGGGTTTTTCACCGGCATCCAGAGCGCCGCAGGTGAGCGTGCGTGTCGCGGTCATCAAATACGTAAGGCCGGCGATGCGAGCGAGCGGTTCTTCGATGCCTTCGAAACGGCCAATCGGTGTATCGAACTGCTCGCGCACCGTCGCATAGGCGCCGCAGATGCGCGTGGACATTTGCGCGGCACCCACCGCGAGGGCCGGTAGCGAAATCGAACGGCCCGCCGCCAACGAGTCCATCAGCATGTGCCAGCCGTTTCCGATTTGATCGACGCCACCGATGATTGCATCCAGCGGTACAAACACATCTTTGCCGACAATGGGGCCGTTGTTGAAGGGCACGCCCATCGGATCGTGGTGACGACCAATATCGACGCCCGGCAAATCATGCGGAATCAGTGCGCATGTAATACCGCGATCAACCGTCTCGCCGAGTAAATGATCGGGATCTTTCAACTGGAAGGCCAGACCGATCAGTGTCGCGACGGGTGCGAGCGTGATGTAACGCTTGTTCCAATTCAGTCGCAGCCCAAGTACTTGTTCGCCGTTCCATGTGCCATGTTCGACGATGCCTTCCGATTGCGTGGCGGCTGCATCCGAGCCAGCCTCCGGACCCGTGAGTGCGAAGCATGGAATTTCCTGGCCTGTGGCGAGGCGTTCGAGATAACGCTTTTTCTGTTCGTCAGTGCCGTAATGCACCAGCAATTCGCCAGGGCCCAGCGAGTTGGGCACCATCACCGTCACCGCTGCTGCAATGGAACGGCTCGCGATGCGTGTCACAACACGCGAATGGCCGATCTCGGAAAAGCCAAGACCACCGAACTCTTCGGGTATCACCATGCCGAAGAAGCGTTCGCGCTTGAGGAAATCCCAGACTTCTGGTGACAGGTCACGGTCTTGCTGCACCTGCCAGTCATCGAGCATCGCGCATAGCCGTTGCACTGGGCCATCCATAAAAGCCTGCTCTTTGTCGCTGAGCGGCTTGCATCGGAAATCGGCGAGATATTTCCAGTCAGGCGCGCCCGTAAAAATTTGCGCGTCCCACCAAACGGTGCCGGCCTCCAGCGCAATGCGCTCGGTGTTACCGAGCTTGGGCATCACGCGGCTGAGCATCGGAAGTAACGAACGTGCAAATAGTGCGCAGCGCAATGGCGGAAAACCGGTCACTGCGGCTAGAAGTATCGATGCCAGCAAAAGCGGCGTGAACAGCATGGGCGTATCGATGCCGCCCAGGTACCAGGTCAGGAACAGCACGGCGAGTGCGCCCACCCATGCCAGCCAGCCGCGGCCGATATAGGCAAAACCGAACAGCACGATCCATGCAACGATCCAGCCGCAGGCAAGCATGCCGCTCTCCTTCATCGGGGTGCCGATGGTGAAGTGTGCCACTTCAAGGAAATGCGAATATGGCGGCGACTAAGCTTTAAGATAGAAAGACCCGATCTGGCATCGTGCCGGCGTGGCGTCGCCGGCGACGCGCAGCAAAGGCTTCGCTGCGCCTGACGAAAGAGATGGCATGAAGACCAAACACGAGATCGTCTCCAATTGGCTGCCGCGTTATACCGGCGTGTCGCTTGACCATTTCGGTCCCCATATCCTGCTTACCAACTTCGGCCATTACGTGGATCTGTTTGCCCAATGGCATGGCGTGGAAGTGCATGGCCGCGACCGCCCGATGCCCAGCGCCACCGCCGACGGCATCACTTTGATCAACTTCGGCATGGGCAGTCCCAATGCTGCCACGGTCATGGATTTGCTCAGCGCAATCGAACCGAGCGCGGCGCTGTTCCTAGGTAAATGTGGCGGCGTAAAAAAGAAGAATCAGCTCGGCGACCTGATCCTGCCGATTGCCGCCATTCGTGGCGAAGGTACCAGCAACGACTACCTGCCGCCGGAAGTGCCCGCGTTGCCAGCGTTCCAGTTGCAACGCGGTATCTCCACCATGATTCGCGACATGGGCCGCGACTACTGGACCGGCACGGTCTACACGACCAATCGTCGCGTGTGGGAACACGACGAGACGTTCAAGGAATACTTGCGCCGTACGCGTTGCATGGCCGTCGATATGGAAACCGCAACAATTTTCGCCGCCGGTTTCGCCAATAGAATTCCTTGCGGTGCGCTGCTATTGGTCTCCGATCAGCCGATGATTCCGGAAGGTGTGAAGACCGAACTGAGCGACCGGTCCGTTACCTCGCAATATGTTGATGCACATATCCGCATCGGTATCGAAGCGCTGAAACTGGTGCGTCGCAATGGTCGCAGCGTGAAACATCTGCGGTTCGAAGACGAGCCCAACGAATAGCACGGTGAGCGGTGAATGCGCGACATGGCATGCGCGGCCTGGAACGAGTGCTGTACGTTCCAATGTTGCTTCCTCCAGGGCTTTCAAAGAGCGTCCCTCGGCTTGCCGGAAAACGACGAAGGCGCGGCGGTCACCTCTTCATTAGGAGCCAGCCGCCCAGGGTGGGGCTAACTGTCTTTTAACTGTCAACCATTGACTTTCTATAGTTCGGCCCCGTAACGTCGACCCACAGGTTGTTAGTTAGTCGCTAAATTCTGGGAAAGACTATCCGGCGACCTGTTGGGGAAGGGACGGGTAGACAAGGCGATACGCAGGCTCGGTTATGGTTTTTCCGGGTCCAGGAGGGATCTGCGTGCCTAGTTCTGCCCGACTAAAACTTATTTCTGCTGGGGGCTCACAATTCATGAATGTTAAAAAACACGTGCCTGCATCCAAGGCGATGCAGACGCGCCATACAGCATTGGCGTTAGCTATCGCATTGGGGTTCGGCTACGCGGGGCACGCACACGCGCAGGCCACGACAGGCACGGTTACGGGTACCGCGCCGGTCGCGACAGGCGAAGTCGTCCGGCTGGTAAACGTTGGCACTGGCCTTTCGCGCGACGTGCCAGTGGATTCCAGTGGCCGTTACTACGCTGCGAGCTTGCCGACGGGCACCTACACGGTATCGCTGGTCAATAATGGCCAAGTGGTTGCCTCGCAGGAAAACGTGCATGTGACCGTGGCCGGCGCCGTTACCGTGCCGTTTGCCTCGACCAAGGAAACCAAGAATCTGGGCACCGTGACGGTGACCGCCGATTCGGTGCCGCAGATCGATGTGACCTCGACCCGCCAAAGCGCGGTCATGACCGCGCAGCAGTTGAAAGATCTGCCGATTGCTCACAATGCCGAATCCATTGCCATTCTGGCGCCGGGCGTCACTTTCGGCGGCTCCAGCCTTGGTACGGGACCGAACGGTGCGCCGCTGGTCTCCATCGGCGGCAACAGCGTCGTCGAAAACGCCTACTTCCTCAACGGCTTCAATACCACCGATCCGATCGGTGGCGCGGGTGGTATCACGCTGCCGTATTTCGCTATTGCCGAGCAGCAGACCATCACATCCGGTTATGGCCCCGAGTACGGCCGTTCGACCGGTGGTGTGATCAGCCAGGTCGGTCAGCGCGGTAGCAATCAATGGCATGCCGGTGTGTACGTGGATTACCGCCCGACTTGGGCGGAAAGCAGCTATGACAATATCCATTACTCCAATCCGCTCACGCCAGTAGGCCTTACCACGCCATCAGGCCCTTACCTTGCCAATCAAGGCTCGACCGGCTATCCGGCCGGTTATGGCCAAATTGAAAACGGCCAGCGGCAGAACAGCGATTGGGAAACCGTGTATGACGCCTATATCAGCGGCCCGCTGATCAAGGACAAGTTGTTCTTCTACTTGACCGCCGAATGGCAGCACGACAGCAATCAGGCCGGTGTCGCTCAGAACGGTATCAATACCCCTGCGGGCTGGGAATCGACCTCCACGTCCTCTCCGAAGATCTACGGCAAGCTGGACTGGAACATCAACGACAGCAACATTCTTGAGTTGACTGGCGTCAAGAGCGATAGCGATCTAAACGGCAACAACTACTACAACTACAACTACTCCAACCAGAGTGTTGCTAGTTATTACGGTCCGGGTTTGTTGACCAAGAACGACTTCAACCTCGGCATCCTGAAGTACACCTCCTACATCACCGACGACCTCACGCTCGAAGTGCTGTACGGGCAAATGAATGGCAGCTATTTCGAGACCTTGCCGGGTGGCGATAGTCCGCAGGTGTTCGCTTCAGGCGTGCCCACGACCACGCCGGGCTATGCCAATTTGGCTACGGCTCCGAACATATTCCAGTCTCAGCTGGGCAATCCGGATCACAAGACGAAGGTCTCCAACCTGCGCGTCGACCTTGATTGGAAAGTTACCGACACGCACGATGTGAAGTTCGGTATCGACAACATGCAGACCCGTGACGATGCGGACGGGTTCAATTCTGTCGGTGGGTCTTCCTATCAGTACTTCACTGGTCTGCCTATTTACGCCAGTACCGCGCCGTATGTGAACACTCCTGTTGTCGGGAACTATGTTCAGCAGAATTTTGTGAGTTCCGATATCAACCTGGGCGTCCGTCAGAAGGCGCAGTATGTCGAAGACCGTTGGCAGGTAACACCGAATTTGTTGCTTGACCTCGGCTTGCGCAACGACCAGTTCACCAATATCGCACCCGGCGGCGTGCAATACGTTCGGGAAACCTCGCCGCAGTGGGCGCCGCGTTTGGGCTTCAGTTGGGATATTTTCGGCGACAGCACGGCGAAGTTGTTCGGTAACGCGGGTCGTTATTACCTGGCGTTGCCGACGGGCCTGGCTGCACGCAACACAGCCTATGGCACCTTCAATGGCGAAATAACCTATACCTACACCTCGATCGGTCCGAAGGGCATACCTGAAGGTCTGACGCCGGTTCCGGTGGTTCTGGCCCCAGGCGTGACCACGCCAGGTTATTACTCTCCGGATGGTGAGAATGGCCTGATCGGGAATGGTAAGGATTACGC
Organism: Dyella sp.; assembly: GCF_035486915.1. GTDB lineage: Bacteria > Pseudomonadota > Gammaproteobacteria > Xanthomonadales > Rhodanobacteraceae > Dyella_B. The sequence continues at coordinate 27,027 of NZ_DATHMR010000202.1, forward strand.
TTCGACCAACCTCAAGCCCGAATACCAGGATGAATATGTTCTGGGCTTCCAGAAGATGCTTGGCGATACGGGCTTGGTGTTCGGCACGACGGCAACCTATCAGAAGGTCGGCAATTTCGTCGATGACACCGATCTTGTCGATGATTACGGCTGCCCTGCTGGCCTAGTCAATCCAGGCAAGACTAACTACATCCCCTGCTCCGGAGCACCGGGTGGCATAGTCACGTGGAATCCAAACACTGGGGAAGGGGTCTTAACAAATTACACCAGCACGTACCCGCAGCCGTCGCGTAAGTACTACGGCCTAGAGAACTATCTGGAACACACCTGGGACGGCAAGTGGTACGCCAAGATCGACTACCTGTTCTCCAAGTCGTACGGCTCGAGCGAAGGCCCAACCGACACGGCGATCGGCCAGATCTCGAACCAGACGCAGATTGCGAAACAGAAGGGCGGTCTTTCCGGTTCGACCACCGCGCAGTGGGACTACCCCGACCTGATGGAATACGCCAACGGTGAGCTGCCCAACAGTCGTCGTCACACCCTCAAGGCTTTCGGCGCGTATTCCCTTACGCCGGAATGGACGATCAGCGGCACCTACATCATCCAGTCTGGTGCGCCGAATGTATGCTTGAGCGGTTACGGTCCGACAATTGATCCGGATCTTTATGGTGGTCCTTACCAGCATTTCTGCGGCGGCGTACCGGGCGGCAATTCGGCCACCGGTGTGGGTTATGGCGGTCAACCGTCTCCTCCGGGGGACAGTGGTCACACGCCGTGGATCCATCAGATCAATCTGGCGCTGACTTACGTGCCTGAATGGGGCGGCAAGCATCTTACGTTCCAGGCCCAGGTCCACAACCTGCTCAACGAGCAGAACGCGACGCAGTACGTTTCGTACTACATGATCACCACCGTCAATGGTGCGGGTCAGTGGAACCCAGCGTACAAAACCCCGCTCGCGTTGGAAGCGCCTCGCTACGTGGACTTCAGCGTGAAGTTCGACTGGTAATTCCCGTTGGTCATTCACCGGTGCCCGAAAGGGTGCCGGTAACGGGAGCAACGAAGAAGGCCGCCGATTATCTGGCGGCCTTTTTCGTTTCAGTGGTTGAGGCGTTGGATGAGCGGTTTCAGGAAATCCCGATATCGCGGACTGCGCGCTGTATCGCCTCGTATGGGCTGGCGTACTTGCGCTGCACTCGCTGTGCTGTGCACATCGCGTTGAGTCTGGTGTGGCGAGAGGCACGCAGCATCGAAGGGCAATTGGCAGAAGGCAAGCAACTGCCGGATCTGTGCTTCTGGTTCTTGCACCAGTGTCTCGTAGGCAAGGTTGAAGACCTGGCCCGGGTAGTGTTCCTGCCAATAGTCGCTGAGGTGTTGGTAGTCGTTGTAATAGCTGGCCAGATCTTCCAGGTCGTAGCTGAAGTGGATGCCTTCGCTGAATAACTGGCGGTAGCAGGCAAAACAGGTCTCGATCGGATCGCGATGACAGTTAATGATTTTGGCGCCGGGCAACATGGCGCGAATGGCACCGACCCATTGCCAGTTCTGCAATCCTTTGTCGGTGAAATATGGGCGTTTGGTGCGCCAGCGGGCAGTGCGCGCAAGATAGTTCTTGCCCAGCCGCGCCCAATCTTCAGTCGTGGCGTCGGCGACCCAATGCGGAAAGTCTTTGCCGCGTCGTTTCGATTCGTCGTCCAGAACGTTTGATAGATCTTGGATCTCGTTTGCACCCTCCACGAGCGGGTGCGAAGCAAGAATGTGTTCAACCAGTGTCGATCCGGAGCGAGGCAGGCTGGCGATGAAAATCACCTCGTGTCCGAGGGTCGGATCGAGCGGAGCTGGCAACGGATGGCGAAAGGCTTCGGTGATGGCATCGACATCGGCATGCTCCGCAGCCGCATCCCATTGGACCAGTCGGCGTTTGAGTGCATTGGCCTCGTGCAGTGCCTGAAAGGCGCCAGCATAGTCATGCTGGTCTTCCAGGGCTTTGTACAAGCTAAAGCCGAGTGATACGCGTTCGTCGTGGGGAAGCTGCTGGTTTTGCAGGATGTGACGGATCTGCTTTGCATCCGCCAGAGTGAGCGGCTCGGTTTTCAGATTGGCCAATCCATGCCATGCCTGCGCGTGATCGGGCTGCAAGGCCAGCACCTTGCGGTATTCGGCCACTGCATCGGAGATATTGCCGCGTATCGTGAAAATGTCGGCAAGCGTGTTACGCGCAGCAATATGCCGTTCGTCCAGACTGAGGGTGCGCCGCAAAGCATCCGCGGCCTCATCCAGCTGCCAGTGCAATTTCAGTGCTTTACCAAGATTGAACCAGTTTGATGCCTGCATAGGGGCCAGTTCCGTGGCGCGGCGCAGACAGACGAATGCTTCTTCGGTTGCACCCGAATCGTAAAGGGCGCCCCCTAGAGTTGTGAGGATGGTGGGGTCATCAGGGCGCTGCTTTGCGGCTTTGCGCAAGTACTCGGCGGCGGTGATGTTGTCGCCACGCATCTGACAGGCGATGCCATATAGGAACTGCGCGTTGGCAAAGCCGGGCGCCTCTGCCAGCACGCGTCTCAACGGCTGTTCTGCCAAATCCGCCCGCCCCTGGGATAACGCCTTACCGGCTTCGCTCAGCCACTGTTGTGCTGCGGGGGAGAGGGGGGAGGGCGACATGGGCACCTGGTGCGGATGGTTTCAGAATCGGTGCCAAGTCTTGCATGTTCTTCAGGATAAAGAGCGGCCAAATCACCGCAGACGTTCCGCTTCATGAAGCGGGCGATTACCATGGATGGCGTCATGCAACCTCATGAAGGGTTACGGCCTTGATTTACTGCTTCCCCGCTATTCTCAACTCCGGTGAGCTGGCAGCCATCCAGCCCAAGCTGCAGGGCGCTTCTTTTATCGATGGGGCCGACTCCGCAGGCTGGTCCGCGCGTGAGGTGAAGCGGAATCTGCAAGTGACAGCGGGTACGCCCGAATATGAGCAGATTGCACGCATCGTGCGTGAAGCCTTTATGCGCAGCGGTGAATTGCAGACGGCATTGCTGCCGGCGTCGGCGACGTCGGTATTGTTCAATCGCTATCAACAAGGCATGGAATATGGTCCTCACGTAGATTCCCCGATCATGGGGAATATGAGCAATGCCATACGTAGCGACATTGCCATCACCATTTTTCTCTCCGACCCGCGAAGCTACGACGGTGGCGAGTTGACCGTGCTCATGAATGGCATCAGTAGTCAGTTCAAGCTTGAGGCGGGCGCCGCGATTGCCTATCCAGCCAACACATTGCACCACGTCACACCGGTTACCCGTGGCGTGCGCGATGCGGCGATCATCTGGGTGCAAAGCCAGATTCGCGATCCTGCGCAGCGTGAAATATTGTGGGATATGGAAAACGCCAAGCGTTTGACTTTCAGTCGTGAAGGCAAGAGCCCTTCGTTCGACCTGATCAGCAAATCGCGCGCGAACCTGGTCCGCATGTGGGCGGAAACCTGACGGCAGCTCACGCGCAAAAGCGCGTTGCTTTTTGCTGCCGCCGTTGCATGCATTGAAGACAGGCAAAAAAAGACCCCCAAGCAGGGGGTCTTTTTCTTGAAGCCGTGTGCTTTCAGTAGCGCGGAATGCTTGAGTCGATTTCCGCAGCCCAAGCGTCGATGCCGCCATCGACGCTATACACTTGCGTAAAGCCATGCGCAGCGAAGCGTTCGGCTACGCCGCGGCTGGAAATGCCGTGATGGCACATGAAGGCGATCGGCGTGTCTTTCGGCAGCGCGGCGAGTGCGTCATAGCCTTCTTCTTCGAGAACGCGTGCCTGCGCAAGCGGCGCGGCGATCTGGCGGCCTTGCGCTGGACGCGTATCGACTAACGTGATGTTCTTGGCGGCGAGGCGTTGCTGCAGTTCTTGCACGCTCATCGAGCGGATCTCGTTGGCGTTGGGAAACTTCAGGCTCAGGCCTTCGCCCTGCATGGTGGACACCCAATCGATCACGATGCCTTTCGCACGCTGCGCACTGGCAGGATCGAAATGCACTTCGATGCCATTGGCGTTGACGACGATATCGTGCTCGTTACCCGGCGCGAGCTGGAAGCCGGCGCTGTGGTCCGGGCCGATTTCCAGATGCAGCGCGAGACCTTGTGCATTCTCGGTGCCCTGACGAATCGCTTCGGCGGCCTTATCGGTAATCGTGATTTCCGGCGGCGTACGATCCGGCGCTGCGG
>NZ_DATHMR010000203.1:0-40649 GCF_035486915.1 Dyella sp.
TCCGCGTCGCTCAACTGAAGATTCAACGCATTCGCACCGGCATGCACCAATGCGGCAAAGCCCGATGCAGACGAAGCCAAACCCGCCGCCGTCGGAAAATTATTCTGGCTGGCTACGTCTGCGCCCCACGCCACACCTGCACGCTCGCGCAGCAGATTGAGGCATGCGGTCACGCGCTTGGCCTCGGCCTCATCGCTGCGACCATTGAGGCTCACGCGGTCTGCCGTTTGTCCCGGCGTGAAGCACACCTGCGTGCGGGTCCACAAACTGTCCAGCGTGATCGAGATGGAACCGACCACCGGCAAGTTGAGCGCAGTGTCGCGCTTACCCCAGTACTTGATCAGCGCGATATTCGGCTGAGCTTGCGAGGCAGCATGGAATGGGCCGTGTGCATCGGCGCGGGTTTCACGAGTCATACGTTTCGCTGGGGAATGGAGTAGCAAAAAACCAAACAATCGTTATTTGTCAGACGTTTGCATCACATAGGGCAGACCGTTCCGACCCGGGGCCTTCATTGCGACCCGGCTCCATACGGTGTTTCCGCCTAACAAACTGATGCCGATATAACCGCGCAACTGCAGCCGATCGGGGCTGAGAAGCCTTACTAGGCAATTGTAGGTCTTGCCATTGTCGGAATTATAAACCCTGCCGCCGGTCCACTTGTTGGTACGGGCGTCATATCGCAGGCCTGTCAGCAGTCTGAGCCCGGTCAGAGGCTGTTCGCGTAGCGCAGGATTGGGATTATTTCGGTCTGTGACGACCTTTCCGTTAAGTGCAGGGCCATCCTCCGGACCGTACGTATCATGCAATTGCCACCGGATATAGCCCTGATATTCGTCACCGACGCGTTCGATATGGATCACCGCGTCGCGCGTCTCGACCAGCCAATCTCCCACAATGCCTGCTGCTGCCGGCGAATCGGACAGCCCATCATTGGCAACGGCAGGAATCCACGGGGCTGCGAAAAGCACGAGTGCGAGCGCAAGCAACCAAAAAGGACCCAGCGGGCGTCCGAGACGTACACAAGTCATCGTGCCCTCCTTGCATGGTGGATAAGTGGACCCAATGTCCGGCGCTTCGGCCAAGCGTGCCTGTAGCATAAACGTCCATGTCATCGAGCCTGATCGTTACCACCATTATCCATGGACTTGGCATCGGGCTGGCCTTTGCGGCGACCGGCTATACCTTCGTATCGCTTTGGGCCGTACTCAAAGGCCACCGCGCACCTGTTTGGAGCGATATCGGCGCACGCCATCCGCGACCGGTGACCGTGCTCAAACCGCTGCATGGCGCGGAACCTCGGCTCTACGAGAATCTACGCAGCTTCTGCATGCAGCAGCATCCGGATTATCAGCTCATCTTCGGCGTGCGCGATCCGGACGATGCCGCGATCGCCGTTGTGCAACGACTGCAATCGGAGTTCCCGCAGCTGGGCATCACGATGGTGATCGACTCTCGCGTGTATGGCGCGAATTTCAAGGTCAGCAATCTCTTGAACATGGTCGCGCACGCCAAATACGACTGGCTCGTGCTGGCCGATGCCGACATCCGCGTAGCCACCGATTATTTGACGCGCGTCACAGCTCCGCTTGCCGATCCGGGCGTAGGCATCGTGACTTGCCTCTATTACGGCATTCCCGGTCCGTCGTTCTGGTCGCGGCTTGGACGTCTATTCATCGACGACTGGTTTGCGCCATCCGTTCGACTTTCGCACGCCTTCGGATCGACGCGCTTCGCCTTCGGTTCCACGATTTGCCTGCGACGCGATGCGCTGCAAGCCATCGGCGGCTTCGAAGCGCTTCGCGATATCTTGGCCGATGACTTCTGGCTCGGCGAACTCACGCGTCGCGCAGGACTGCGTACGGTGTTGTCAGATGTCGTGGTTGGCACGGATGTAAACGAAAGCCAATTGAAAGATTTGTGGACGCATGAACTGCGCTGGTTGCGAACCATTCGCTCGCTCGCCCCTTGGGGCTTCGCCATGACTTTCGTGTGCTTTACCACGCCCTTGCTGTTGCTGGGCCTGTGTCTCGCGCCCGGTGCGATAACCGCGACGATTGCCCTATTCGGTGGCGCGGCCCGGGTTTTGATACACTTTTTGCAGCGGCGCACCGATGATCAAGCCCTCCCCTGGCATGAAGTCCTGTTGGTTCCCCTCCGCGACGTCTTGATGCTGATGGAATGGGCAGCCGCCCTCGCCGGATGGCAAGTAAGATGGCGCGGTCAGGTTCTGCATGCACGAGGCGGCGGTTCAGCGCCGTAGACCTAACATTTTTGAACTATCTGCTGTCCCTGGGCACGGTTACTGCCCCCGCAGGAGTCACACGTAATGAAAACGCTTTTTCTGCAAGCTCCTTCCTTTGATGGCTTCGATGGTGGCGCCGGTTCGCGTTACCAGGCCAAGCGGGAGATCAAGAGCTTCTGGTATCCGACCTGGTTGGCTCAACCGGCCGCGATGGTTCCCGATTCGCGCGTGCTCGATGCACCGGCCGACGAAGTGTCGGTGGAAGAGAGCCTGCGCATCGCCGAAGGCTACGATCTGGTGATCATCCACACCAGCACGCCCTCGTTCCCGACGGATGCGAAGTTCGCGGAGCTGCTCAAAGAGCGCAAGCCGAATGTGCTCGTCGGTCTTGTCGGTGCGAAAGTTGCGGTGGATCCGTCCGGATCGCTTACGGCATCGCCCGCGATCGATTTCGTCGCACGCGAAGAATTCGACTACACCTGCAAAGAAGTGGCCGAAGGTCGTCCGTTCGAAAGCATCACCGGCATCAGCTACAAGCTGGCCGACGGCACCGTGCAGCACAATCCGCCGCGCGCGATGATCGAGAACATGGACGATCTGCCGTTCGTCGCACCGATCTACAAGCGCGACCTGAAGATCAGCAACTACTTCATCGGCTATCTCAACTACCCGTACGTGTCGATCTACACGGGTCGCGGCTGCCGCTCCAAGTGCACCTTCTGCCTGTGGCCGCAGACCGTTGGCGGTCATCGCTACCGCACGCGTTCGGCCGCGAACGTGCTGGCCGAAGCGAAGTGGATCAAGGAGAACATGCCCGAAGTGAAGGAGCTGATGTTCGACGACGACACTTTCACCGACAGCTCCAACATGGAACGCGTGCATGAGATCGCGCGCGGCCTCGGTGCAATGGGCTGGACGTGGTCGTGCAACGCCAAGGCGAACGTGCCGCACGAATCGCTGAAGATCATGAAGGAAAACGGTCTGCGTCTGCTGCTTGTGGGTTACGAGTCGGGCGACGATCAGATCCTGCACAACATCAAGAAGGGCCTGCGCACCGATATCGCGCGCCGCTTCACCGAAGACTGCCGCAAGCTGGGCATCACCATCCACGGCACCTTCATCCTCGGCTTGCCGGGCGAGACGAAGGAAACGATCGACAAGACGATCGCGTTCGCCAAGGAGATCAATCCGCACACCATCCAGGTATCGCTGGCCGCGCCGTATCCGGGCACTACGCTGTACAAGCAAGCAGTGGAAAACGGCTGGCTGCAGGAAAATGAAGCGGTCAACCTGGTCAATGACAAAGGCGTGCAGCTGGCGCTGATCGAGTACCCGCACCTGTCCAAGCAGGACATCTTCCACGGCGTCGAGAAGTTCTATCGGGCCTTCTACTTCCGCCCATCGAAGATCTGGGAAATCGTCAAGGAAATGCTGACCAGCTGGGACATGATGAAGCGCCGTTTGCGCGAAGGCGTGGAGTTCTTCCGCTTCCTGCGCGCGCACGAAGCCTGATTCACCCGTCACTCCGGCGCAGACCGGAGTCCAGTATCGGAGGGCCGCATGCGTGTTCACGACGTCATGCGGCGACTTGACTGGACTCCGGCCTGCGCCGGAGTAACGTTTTAAGCGGGACGTTTTTAACCATCGTGCCAAACGCAGTCACGTCAACTCAGCGCCCTCGACTGATCGTCACCGCAGACGACTTCGGTTTGCATCATGCCGTCAATGAAGCTGTCGAGCATGGTTACCGCGATGGTGTGTTGCGCGCCGCAAGCTTGATGGTCGCCGCGCCTGCTGTCGCTGATGCGGTGGCTCGCGCCAAGCAGAATCCAGGCCTAGCGGTTGGACTTCATTTAGTGCTCGCCGATGGTCGTGCGATGTTGCCGCCGCAGCGCATCCCCGATCTGGTCGATGCGCACGGCATGTTCAACTCTGACATGGTACGCAACGGTTTTCGTTTCTTCTTCCTGCCGCACTTGCGCCGGCAACTCGCTGACGAAATTCGCGCGCAATTCGAAGCCTTCGCAGCAACGGGATTGCATCTGGATCACGTCAACGCGCACAAGCATTTCCATCTGCACCCCACGATTCTGTCGATGATGTTGGCCATTGGCCGCGATTACGGCATGCATGCCATTCGCCTGCCGTCGGAACCTGGCATGGGTCCGTGGCTGCGGCCATGGCTTGCACTTATGCGCTGGCGGATGAAAGAGGCGGGCATCACATACAACGACCATGTATTCGGCCTGCGCCATAGCGGCGGGATGGATGAAGCCGTGATGCTGGATATCCTCAAGCAGTTGCCGCCGGGCCTTTCCGAGGTGTATCTGCACCCTGCCTCGCACGGCCATATCACCGAAAGCATGGCGGACTATCGCCACGCCGACGAACTCGCTGCGCTGTTGTCGCCGCGCGTGCGCGAAACCATCGCCGAACGCTACGTGTTGTGTGACGGCTTCTCCGATCCAGCGGTGTCGGCGGCATGAACATGAAACGCCTGACGTATCTCGCCGGATTTCTCGGTCTGGCTGGCGCGATTGCGCTGATCGTGCATCAGGGCTGGGGGGAAGTTGTCGCGGCGATCGATCGCGCCGGCTGGCCGCTGCTTTGGTTGCTGCCGTTCCACATCGTGCCTCTGACCCTTGACGTGATTGCCTGGCGCATCTTGCTGGCACCGCGCGATCCGCACAAGCGAGCGACATTGCCGTTCCTCTTCTGGGTCGCATCCATTCGCGAAGCGAGCAATCGCCTCTTGCCAGTCGCCAACATCGGCGGCGAAATCATCGGCATTCGCCTTGTGAAGTGGCGCGGCATCGGTGGCGCCGCGGCGGCGGCCAGCATCATCATGGAAGTACTGCTGACGCTGGTGAACCAATACCTTTTCACCGCGCTGGGCATCATTCTGCTGGTGGAGCTAACGCGAAATATCAGCGCCTTCAGCACGGTGATTTCCGCGTTAGCGGCAAGCCTGCCGCTACCGATCTTCCTGATCATCGTGCTTCGCCACGGCAAGGTGTTTTCGCGCCTGGAAGGTTTCGCGGAAAAAATGCTGGGCGGTCGCACCAAGCTCACCGAGCTGATGGATGGCGCGGGTCTCGATCTGGAAATCCGTTCGCAGTATTCGCGTCCGCTGCGCCTGATCGTCGCCTGCTTCTGGCAGTTCCTTGGCTATGTCGTCGGCAGCTTTGAAACATGGTTGGCGCTGCGCTTGCTCGGTTATCCGATCAGCGTATGGGATGCGATCGCCATCGAAGCGGTGACGCAGGCGCTGCGCCATATCATTTTCGTGGTGCCTGCCGGCCTGGGCGTTCAGGAAGGCGGTCTGGTGCTGTTCGGCGATATCATCGGTTTGCCGCCTGAAGCGAGCGTGGCGCTGTCGCTCGTCAAACGCATGCGCGAGATTGGTTTTGGCGTACCCGCCCTGATTTCCTGGCAGTGGGCCGAAGCGCGCCGGATGTATGCCGCCGGTGCATCCGCCACGAAGGCTGCGGTCAACCATCAATCTGATGAGAATGTAAGTTCATGACGCTCCAACACGAGGTGTTCGACACGCAGACGCTGGTGCCTGGTTTTCACGAACCGGTGCTGCCGACGGGTGAGCCGGATGAAGCCACCATTGCGGCCTCCGAGGAACGCTCACGCCATTGGTCGAGCGCTGGCAACGAACGCATCAAATACGGCTCGGACGCGCACAAAGAAATGATGTGCCGGATGTTCGCCGAGACGTTCAATCCCTATCGCCCGTCGGTGCTCAAATGGCCGACGCTGGATGATGCGGCACTTCATCGCATTACGTCGCTGCCGATCTGGGACATCGCCGTGCAGACCGAGGGCAAGGCGCGTCTGCGCATGGCCGCTTATGCACGCACGATCAACGACACGCCGATGCGCAACGCGCTGGCGCAAAACGCGTGGGAAGAAAACCGCCACAAGGACGTGTTGTCCAAGATGGTGCAGCACTACGGTATTCCGCTTGTGCCGGAACCGCCTTACGAATATCCGCAAGACCCCGAATGGGCGTATCTGGTCACCGGCTACAGCGAGTGCATCGATAGCTTCTTCGCGTTCGGCCTGTTCAAAGTGGCGCACGAGTCAGGGTTGTTTCCCCCCGAATTGATCGACACGTTCGAACCCGTGATGCAGGAGGAATGCCGGCACATCCTGCTGTTCGCCAACTGGGTCGCCTGGCATCGCGCCAACCTCAATCTGTTCCAGCGCATCGCGTTCGAATGGAAGGTGTTCCGCGTCTGGTGGTTCCTGGGCATGGAACGCATGGATCTGGCCAAGAGCCTGGACGGCGACGGCAACGAACACGCGCAGGACAACAACTTCACCGTCAACGGCGCGCAGTCGGTGACGGAGAAGGAATTGAGCGTGGCCGAGCTGATGGCCTGCTGCCTGAGCGAAAACGATCGCCGTTTCGCTGGTTACGACAAGCGCCTGCTGCGTCCGACCACCATGCCTTTCATGGTGAAGTGCGCGTTGCCGATACTGCGGTTTTTCGAGCGCCGCAAGAAAGCCAAATGATCCGTCGACATTCGCAAAGCTGGCGTGCGCGGGTCCGCACGCATCAGCCTTGTTGCTGACGAAACCACCGCACCGCATCTTCCAAAGCCAGACGTGCCGGACGCGCCGTATAGCCAAGTTCGCGCTCGGCCTTGGCGCTGGTGAAGAACATGCGCTTCTTGGACATGCGCACTTCTTCCACTGTCGCAATCGGATTCATGCCCGTCAGACGCGCCCATGCTTCGGAGATGTGCGCAATTGGCATGACGACGCCATGCGGCAAGCGAACTTTCGGCGGCTTGCGTCCAGCGATATCGGCAATCTCTGTGAGCACGTCACGCAGGCTCATGTTGTAGCCGCCGAGGATGTAGCGCTCGCCGACAAGACCACGTTCGAACGCAAGCCAATGACCTTCGGCCACATCCTCGACATGCACGATGTTCAATCCCGTATCCACATACGCTGGCAGACGACCCAGCATCGCATCGCGCACCACGCGACCGGTGGGCGTGGGCTTGATGTCGTGGGGACCAATCGGCGTCGACGGATTGACGATCACCACCGGTGCACCTTCTGCGGCGAACTGTCTGGCCACTTCTTCGGCGAGAAATTTGGAGCGCTTGTAGTGGCCGATCATGTCGTCCACCGTCACGGGCGTCGTTTCGCTGCCCGGGGTTCCATCTTTCGGAATACCCAGCGTGGCCACGCTGCTGGTGTAGACGACGCGCGGTACCCCAACCTTACGCGCAGCTTCCAGAATCGAACGCGTGCCCTCGACATTGGCACGGTACAACTCGTTGGGATCGGGCGCCCACAAACGGTAATCCGCCGCGACATGGAACAGTGCATCGCAACCATCGCAGGCTGGCAGCAGGGAGACCGGACGGGTGAGATCCCCCTCCGCCACCTCGACGCCGAGACCCTGCAGATTGCGACGGTCCGAGTTGGGGCGCGCCAGCACACGCACGCTATGCCCATCGCGCAGCAGGCGTCTTGCTACGGCCGAACCCACAAAACCGGTGGCGCCGGTGACCAGCGCCCTCACTGCGATATCACCGCAAATAGGTCGAAAGGCATATCGAAGCGAACGGCCCGCTCACTCGAAAGAGTTAGAAAAGTCATGCGACAATTATGGACGAAAACCGCTTGCTGCTTCAGCATATTGGGCATGCCAGCCCCTCCCCGCCAGCTCGCTGTCCGTCCCGTTATGACCACACGCGCCGTATCGCACCGTTTGTCAATGAAAACGGGTACCGCCAAAAGCCGCGGCGTTCCGGATTCGTATTGCCATGGGTGTGGCATAATCCCAGCGGCCGAGGCATGCCCATGATCGAACTGAATAGTGCCACCGCCATTGCTGGACGCGACGAGGCCAACACCTACCAGGATGAGATCCTGCCCAAGGTGTCCCGGACCTTCGCGCTGACCATCCCGCAGCTTCCTCCGGAACTGCGTCGTGCGGTTGCCAATGCATATCTGCTGTGTCGCATCGCCGACACGATTGAAGACGAGCCGGCATTGTCGGCCGAGCAAAAGCGCGTCTTCGAAAATGCGTTCGTCAATGCCGTGACCGGCAATGCCGACGCACAACGCGTCGCCCATACCGTGGCGCCGTTGTTGTCGAACGCCACGCTGGAAGCCGAACGCGATCTGATGCGCCGGCTGCCGACGGTGCTGCAGGTAACGCGCAGCCTGAATCCGGAACAGCAGGCATCGATCGTGAAGTGCCTGAAGATCATGTCGCACGGCATGCACGAGTTTCAGCGCAAGGCCGGCGTGCAAGGTCTGGCCACCCTGCACGACATGGATCGCTACTGCTACTGCGTGGCCGGTGTCGTCGGCGAAATGCTGACGGAGATGTTCGTCGACTTCGAACCGGCACTGGCACCGCATCGCAACACCATGTTGCGTCTGGCCGTGTCCTTTGGACAGGGTTTGCAGATGACCAACATTCTCAAGGATCAGTGGGAAGATCGCACACGCGGTGCCTGCTGGTTACCGCAGGACATGTTCGCGCGCCATGGCGTGAATCTTTCCACCCTGAAGTCGGGCGCGCAGAACGCGGGTTACGCCGCCACGATGTCGGAACTCGTCGGCATTGCGCACGCGCATCTTCGCTATGCGCTCGACTACACGTTGCTGATCCCTGCCAAACACGCGGGCGTTCGCCGATTCTGTTTGTGGGCGATAGGCATGGCGCTGCTGACACTGCGCAATCTGCAAAACAATCTCGATTTCTCGGCGGGTACGCAGATCAAGATCTCGCGCAACGCTGTCGCTCGCACGATCCTTTTTACGCGCATCTTCGGCAAATCCAACACGGCGCTGCGCTGGTTGTTCTCGACCACCGCGCGGGGCTTGCCGCTGACGCCGCTGGCTAATGAATGGAACGAACCGTCGGCGCCCGGACGTACCTGGCCCAAGCGTTCCATTCCGCACATCGCTGAAGTTGCGTTGTTCGAGCCGGCGGACGTCCATGAAGCGCAGCACCGATGATTTCGACGACACCTCTCACCGCACCGACCACCGACGACCTTTTCCAGCCTGCGCAGACAAGTCGTCTGGATCAGGCCATCGAGCGTGGTCGCGTCGCCTTGCTAGAACATCAGCACAAGGACGGCCACTGGTGCTTTGAGCTGGAGTCCGACTGCACGATCACCGCCGAATACATCCTGATGATGCATTACATGGATGAAATCGACGATGTGTTGCAGGAGAAAATGGCGCGCTACTTGCGCGCCACGCAGGCAACGCAGACGCATGGCGGCTGGTCGCAGTATTACGGCGGCGTGATTGATCTTTCGTGCACGATCAAGGCGTATTTCGCACTGAAGGCAGCGGGCGAGGATCCGGACGCCGAACACATGCGCATCGCGCGCGATGCGGTGCTTTCGCACGGTGGCGCGGCAAAAGCGAATGTGTTCACGCGCATCCTGCTCGCACTGTTCCAGCAGGTGCCATGGCGCGCGACACCATACGTGCCAGTTGAAATCATGCTGTTCCCGCGCTGGGCGCCGTTCCATATCGAGAAGATCTCGTATTGGGCACGCACCACGTTGGTACCGTTGACGATTCTCTGCTCGCTGAAAGCCAAGGCGGCCAATCCGCGCAACATCAGCATTCGCGAGCTGTTCGTCACGCCGCCGGAAGAAGAGCGTCATTACTTCATCCGTGGCGGCTTGCTCAATCGCTCGTTCCTTGCACTCGATAAAGTCGGTCGCTTCGTCGACCGCTTCATGCCGACGTCGATACGCAAGCGCGCGGTGAGCAAGGCGGAGACATGGTTCCGCGAGCGTTTGAACGGCGAAGACGGCATCGGTGCGATTTTCCCGCCGATGGTCAACAGCTACGAAGCGATGGCGCTGCTGGGTTATCCCAAGGATCATCCGGCCCGTCAGACCTGCCTGCGTTCGATCCAGAAACTAGTCGTGCATCGCGACGATGGTTCGGCGTACTGCCAGCCGTGCGTGTCGCCGGTGTGGGACACCGTGTGGAGCGCGCTCACGCTGATGCACACCAGCGACGATGCGACGACACAATCGGCCATCGCCAAGTCCGTCGACTGGCTGCGCTCCAAGCAGGAGATGGAACTGAAAGGCGACTGGGCAGCGCGTGCGCCCAACGCCACGCCGGGAGGCTGGGCGTTCCAGTACAACAATGCGTACTACCCGGACATCGACGACACCGCAGTGGCTGCCGCGTTGCTGCACATCCAGGATCGCCGTAGTGGTGAATCCGGCCGTCATCGCTTCAACACCGATCGCGCGGCGGACTGGATGATCGCGCTGCAATCGAAGAACGGCGGTTTCGCTGCCTTCGATGCGGACAACACGCACTACCACCTCAACGCGATTCCGTTCGCCGATCACGGCGCACTGCTCGATCCGCCAACCGAAGACGTGTCCGGCCGCGTGGCCGCGTGCCTGGGCGTGCTAGCGCGCCCACAGGATCGCCAGAGCCTGCGCCGATGCCTCGACTATCTGCGTAGCACGCAGCTGGAAGACGGCAGTTGGTGGGGCCGCTGGGGCAGCAATTACATCTACGGCACATGGAGCGTGCTGGGCGGTCTCGCCTTGGCGGGCGAAGATCCGCAGCAGCCGTATATCCGCAAGTCCATCGACTGGCTGCGCTCGCGTCAACATGCCGATGGTGGCTGGGGTGAGACCAACGACAGCTACATCGATCCGGCACTGCGTGGCACGAACCACAACGTCAGCACGCCGCAGTCCACGGCGTGGGCATTGCTTGCGCAGATGGCGATGGGCGAAGTGCATTCCGATTCGGTGAAGCGCGGCATCGCCTACCTGCTTGCCGATCAGCAGGCGACGGGTCTGTGGTATCACCCGTCGCACAACGCACCCGGATTTCCGCGCGTGTATTACCTGAAATACCACGGGTACACCGCGTACTTCCCATTGTGGGCGCTGTCGCGTTATCGGCAACTGCAGAAGTCATCTGCTTGAGCGACGCGCATGCCATCCGCACGACGGGCATTGTCGTCGCGCTGGCATCCGAAGCCAGAACGCTGATCCCTCACGCCACACCCGATCGCCTCACGCCGCTGGCGGACGGTGCTGCGCTGTGGCTCAGTGGCATGGGATTGGCGGCGGCCCAGCGTGCTGCACAACAACTGGTCAACGCAGGCGCGAAAGCACTGGCCGTTTTCGGCGTGGCGGGTGCTCTGGATTCGTCGCTATCCAACGGCGCGCTGATTTGTCCGGAGCACGTTCTCGATGAGAACGGCGCACGTTACGCAACGGATGCTTCCTGGCGCGCCAGCGTGCAGCAGTCACTCGTGACGACATCGGGCTCGCTGCTCAGCGTCCACGCTCCCTTGCTGACTGTCGCCGAAAAAGCCGACGCCCGCCGACGTTTCGACACACTCGCCGTCGATATGGAAAGCGCCGCCGTCGCCGACGTGGCGCAACGACACTCACTACCTTTCATAAGCTTACGAGCGATTGTCGATGAAGCCGGCGATACGGTTCCGGCGGCGCTCAATAACGCCGTCGATGCGTGGGGCCGCCCGCGCGCATTTGGTCTGATAACCGCCGTATGCCGACATCCTTCGGTTCTCGGGGACCTGCCCCGACTATACTCACGCATGCAACGCGCCACCCATGCGCTCCGCGCTGCCGCTCAGGCAACCGGACCGACGCTGGGCTGGCGCCCGTAAGCTGCATCTTTTGTTTCGCCGTCGCAACGGCCATGTCATAACGGAGAAAATTGTGATGTCTCTGCGCCATCGTTTCGGTACTTTTCTGATCGCTGCAAGCTGCGCGCTCGTCAGCGTCGGCGCTTCCGCGCACGCCATCCTTGTCGACAGCTCGCCCAAGGCCAACGGCACGGTGACGGCCGGTCACGTCGACATCGTCTTCAAGTACAACAGCAAGATCGATCAGCACCGCTCGCGTATGACGCTGGTGAAGTCGGACCAAAGTGAAACGACATTGACGATTGCGACGAATGGCCAGCAACCCAACGAGCTGGATTCGGGTGTCGATCTGACGCCTGGCACATACACCATTCGTTGGCAGGCGCTGGCACTCGATGGCCATATCACACGTGGTGATGTGCCGTTTACCGTCACTGCCAAACCGTAATTTCCATGTCGTCATTCCGGCGCAGGCCGGAATGACGAACTAAAAAGCGGCCCTTCGAGGCCGGCATTCACTTCAAGCCTGAGCGACTCCTCGTGGAACTTCTCGTCGACATCTTCGGCTACCTCAGCATCATCCTGCACGGTTTGGTCATCGTCGCGCAGTCGATGACGCTCGGTGGTGTGCTGTTTCTGGTTTTCCTGCTCCGTCCCTTCATGCATCTGCTGCCGCAAGGCGCCGATCTCGAACGACGCATCGCACGACTCACCATCTACAGTGCCATCGGGCTTGCCCTTTCGGAAATCGCAGGCACTGCGCTGCAAGTGGCGGTGTTGATGTCGACGGTCGGACTGTCGTTCACCGACGTGATGCAGGCACCGTTCGCCGTGTGCGGTACGGTGAAAGTCATCTGCGCATTACTGCTGATTCCCTGCCTGGGCAAGCGCATTTCGTCCAGCCCGCTTGGCGCCTTCTTGCCGCTGCTGATTGGCGCCGTGGAACTGACTGCCGCAACATTCACCACCCATGCATTCGCCCGCTTGAGCGACAACACGCTGCTGCTTTTTGTCGAAGGCCTGCATCAGTTCGGTGCAGCGATCTGGATTGGCGCCATTCCCTGCTTCGTGCTTGCCTTGGCGAAACTCAAGGATGCCGACGGCTGGCGCATCGTCGGTGCGCGCTTCTCCCGGATGTCGATGATCGGCGTGGCCAGCATCATCATCTCCGGCTCGATCATGAGCGTGTACTACATCGGCAGCATTCAGGGCTTTTACGGCACTGCCTACGGTGTGATGGTGGGCGCCAAGATCGCGATGTTCATTGCGCTGCTGCTGCTTGGCCTTGGCAACCTGATGGTCACCGAACGCCTGCGCAACAATCGGGAAACATCGGTGATTCGCCTGCGCCGTTTCGCCGAAGTGGAAATTGGCATTGGCTTCACGATTTTCTTCGCAGCGGCATCGCTGACATCCGTTCCACCTGCCGTGGACCTCACGACCGATCGCGTCACGCTGCACGAGATCGCCGTGCGCAACGCGCCGGTGTGGCCGCGCTTCACATCGCCGGATCACGACGCGCTTGCGATCTCGCAAATGCAGTCGCAGTTGGACAAAGACGCCGAACAACGTCATGCCTCCGCTGCGCAAGCGAATGTGCCGGGCTCGGGCATTCTGCCGCCGCGTAACGCCGAAGACATTGCCTGGTCGGAATACAACCACCACTGGGCCGGCATCTTTGTACTCCTGATCGGCTTGCTTGCACTGATCAACCGTGCGGGCGTGGGGTGGTTGAAACACTGGCCATTGCTATTCCTGCTGATGGCCGGCTTCCTGCTCATACGCTCGGATCCGGAAGTGTGGCCGCTCGGCCAGGAAGGATGGTGGATCGCATGGCGCGATGTGGAAGTGGCGCAGCATCGCTTCTTCGTGGCGCTGATCCTTCTGTTCGGCTTGTTCGAGTGGGCCGTGCGCACCGGACGCCTGCACAACCCGAAGGCAGCGCTCGTATTTCCGCTGCTGGTTTCAGTGGGCGGCGCGATGCTGTTGACGCACAACCACCAGATCTCGAACGTGAAGGATCAGCTGCTGATCGAACTGACCCACACACCGCTCGCGCTGGCAGGCGTGTCGGCGGGTTGGGCACGCTGGCTGGAGCTGCGCCTGCCCGGCCGTGGCGGCCGCATTGCAGGCTGGGTATGGCCGATCTGCTTCATGCTGGTCGGCGTGATCCTGCTTTGGTACCGCGAGGCCTGATCCTGGCGATGTAAAATGATTCGGCTGTCCCCGGTCCGTCTGCACCCGGGGCAGTCATAATACGCACTGTCCCGATTTTCATTCCGGAACCGCATGAGCCTGACGTCCCCCGAGGTCTCCTTCGACACCCGCGTGCCCGCGTATCTGCGCCGGCTCGAACATGCCATGGATGCCTTGCTGCCACCGGGTAACACCGATCCGGACCGGCTGCACCAAGCCATGCGCTACGCCTGCGAAGGCGGCAAGCATCTGCGCGCGCTGATGGTGTATGCCACGGGCGAAACGCTGGGTGTCGCGCCGGAGAAACTCGATGCCGCAGCGTGCGCCGTAGAACTGATTCATGCCTACTCGCTGGTGCACGATGACTTGCCGGGCATGGACAACGACGATCTGCGTCGCGGTCGTCCGACGGTACACAAAGCGTACGACGTGGCAACGGGAATTCTGGTTGGCGATGCACTTCAAACGCTCGCTTTCGAAGCGTTGGCAAACGCCAGTGGGCTGGATGCGGAACAGAAAATCCGCATGATCAAGGCGCTGACGCATGCGTCCGGCTCGCTCGGCATGGTTGGCGGCCAGGCCGTCGACATGGCCTCGGAAAACCTCACGCTGAGCCTCGATCGTCTTGAATCGCTGCATGCGCGCAAGACGGGTGCACTCATTCTCGTGACATGCCAGCTCGTCGGTATTGCCGCCAACGTATCGGACCGTGTTCGCGATGCGCTTGAACACTACGGCAAGCGCATCGGCCTTGCGTTCCAGATTCAGGACGATGTGTTGGATCAAATTGCCGACACCGCAACGCTCGGCAAGACAGCGGGCAAGGATCTGGCGCAAAACAAGTCCACGTTCCCGTCCTTGCTTGGATTGGAACAGGCACGTGAACGTGCCGATGCACTGTTTGACCAAGCACGTGAGGCCGCCCGTAGCGTATCGAGCGACGCCGAACCGCTGCTATGGCTTGCCGATCACATCCAGCAGCGCAATCACTGAAAACCGCTCGACCTGAGTACGGCTCAGGCCGGTCGCACGTCGTGCAATTGCCAGCTCATGCCGATCAGCCAATTCAGGCGCTGACGCACAATGTTCATTGGAAGGTCGGTAATCACGTCCACCTCGGTGTGCAGATCGACCAGTTTTGCGTTGACCATGGCCGACTGATCGGTGACACCAAGACGTTCATCGACCTGATCGGGATCCGGTTGCATCGCGCGCCAGCGTTGAAAAAGTGCTGGGGTGCACAGGGCTTCCCGCAACGCCGCAGCGAAATCGTTCGGACCTGCGCCGTCATAGCTCAATTCTGGCTGAGAACCTCGCGCACGTGCGAGATCCTGGATCTGCAAAAAATAATGGCTGCGCTGGTTCATGGCCTCCCCCTTTTACTCGACTGCTTGTGAAGAACCGGCAAGCTGGCTCTTCTCTTTCCTTTAAGCTCCCAAAACTGCGCCATCCAGCAGATCGGACGCCTGCTCGGGTGATAACCCATGCGGCAGGATGCCCAGACAAGGCGCTGGCAGCAGCCCTCGCAAGGTGTCGATATTTTCCTCGATAGCGAGCATCTGCGGATCGATCCGGTTGCCGATCCAACCTACGAGCTTGCAACCGTCCGCCTCGATCGCTTCGGCCGTCAGCAAAGCGTGGCTGAGACAGCCCAAACGCAATCCCACCACCAGCACCACCGGTAGCGCCAGTGTTTTGGCGATATCGGCCGCAAACAAATCCGGTGCTAACGGTACACGCCAACCACCTACTCCTTCGACGACAACCACATCGTAGCGCTTGCGCAAGACATCGAACGCCGCGTGCACGAGTGACAGCGTAATCGTCACGCCTTCGTGCGATGCAGCCAGGTGCGGCGAAAGCGGCTCGCGCAAAGCGACGGGGTTGATCTCGTTGTACGACGGTTGCGGCGCACTGCTCGCATCCTGCAGCGCAAGCGCATCGTCGTTGCGCAAGCCTTCCGATGTTTCTTCGCAACCGCTGGCGATCGGCTTCATGCCGCAGGCACTTCGACCCGTCGATCTGATCGCATGCAACAACGTACACGCTGCATGTGTCTTGCCGATACCGGTATCGGTACCGGCGATGAATAAAGCACGTGTCATGCTGGTTTTGCCTTGGCTTTGCGCGACCAACGGCCGGTGATCCAGTAAACCGCCGTCAGCAGTACATAGATGTAACCCGGCAATCCTGCACCCGCACCGGATTCGGGTATCAGCAACGCCGTGGCAAGGGAAAGCGCTGCGACCAACAAAGAGCCAAACAACGCATACATCGTTTCGCGCGCATCGATGTTGTCGGCATGATCCAAATGCGTGCGACGCAGGCTGTGGCGGTAGAGCAACGCCAGACATCCAGCCATGCAGATATAGGCCGACGCGTAACAGATATACAGCGCTTTCAATTCGTGCACGCTGTCGATCGTCGGCTCATTCGGCAACAACGTGTGCCCAAATGAGTAATAGATCGACGTGAACAATGACTGGAACAGCATGTTGAGCGGATAGACAAAGATCAGCGCAAAGAACACCAGCATGAGGCTCAGCATGATGCTGATGCCATCGTGCGTACGGAAGCGATCGCGCCAGCGCACGTGGCGGTGCCAGAAGACAAGTAGCGTTGCAAAGCTGCACGCAAAGCCGGGAATGCGATACAGATCCAGCAACAGGTCATGCAGACTGTGTGGCGTCTCGGTACCGGCGATCGCCAGCACACTCACAGCGAAGGCGAATGCAGCGTCGAAAAAACCGTCCAACCGGTGCGCTTCAACGCGCCCGGCGTGCCCTGCATCGTGCCGATCGTTCATGATATGCATGCTCCCCTTGTACCCGAGCCCAAGACGTCCCATCTTGTTCCATCAGTCTGCAGCAATCGAGCCATTCCGTCATGTTTGAGATCAAGAACGACACCGCGGCAACCAAGTCCGAGCAGTATGCCGAGCTGGCTGAACAGGCGCGGGGCATGCTGGCTGGCGAACCCAGCCTGGTGGCTAACGCGGCCAATTTCTCGGCGCTGGTTTTCAACAGCCTGTCCGATCTTAATTGGGCAGGGTTCTACCTCTATGACGGCACCGAATTGGTCGTGGGACCCTTTCAGGGCAAACCTGCCTGCATTCGCATCGCGATCGGCAGAGGCGTGTGCGGTACCGCCGCGCAAACGCGCGAGACGCAAGTGATCCGTGACGTGCACAGCTTCGACGGTCACATCGCCTGCGATGCGGCGTCGCAATCGGAAATCGTCGTGCCGCTGGTCAAGGCCGATGGCACGCTGTTGGGCGTGTGGGATGTCGACAGCCCCTCCGTCGCGCGCTTCGACGAAGAAGATCGCGCGGGCATGGAGGCGCTCTGCAAGGTCTTCATGGAAGCCGCGGCTAACGCGGCTTAGCGGCCCTTAGTCGGTTGGGCGACCTTCGCCGTGCATCATGCGCATCACGGCCTCCCGCGCCGCATCGACGCCAGTACCCTCCGATGATGAAAACACCTGCGCCGTGACAGGCGTGCTCGCATCCAGCTGCTTGCGCAGTACCGCAAGCGCCTGCGCCGCCTGATTGCGCGAAAGTTTGTCTGCCTTGGTCAGCAACACGTGACACGGCAGCAGCGTGCCGAAGCAGAACTCCAGCATCGTCCGGTCGAATTCCTTGAGCGGATGACGGATGTCCACGATCAGCACCACGCCACGCAGACTCTTTCGCTCGTGCAGGTAGCGATCGATTTCCTGGCGCCAGTGCTCGCGCAGCTCCTCGGGTACCTTCGCATAGCCATAGCCTGGAAGATCGATCAGGCGCGTCGGCGCCGCCTGCGACATTTCGTCATGCACCACGCCCGGCAGCGAAAACGCGACCATCTGCTGGGTGCGACCGGGCGTTTTCGAGGTGCGCGCCAACGACTTGTGGCCCGTCAACGCATTCAATGCACTGGACTTTCCTGCATTGGAGCGACCGGCAAAGGCAACCTCAGCCCCCACATCCGCAGGCAACTGGTTGACGCGATGGGCGGCGAGCACGAATTGTGCGCCCTGCAGCGGATTGGTAGTCATAAGGTGTGGTTTGACCGGCTAAGATGGCGTGAGGATAATTTCGAGGTTCTGCCAGTCACGGCACGCAGAGGGTGCGCGCTGTACATCCGTAGCAGTATTTCCTGGAGGCAAGTGTATGAGTTTTCGGCTCGCCGGTTTTCGGCCCGCTGTTGTGAATGCAGTAGCCCTGGTCTTCGCGCTCTCTGCCGGCGTGGTCTTCGCGCAGAATGCCAAGGGTCAGGCGGCCCAGAAAACCCCGGCCCCGGCCACCACCGCCGCCAAGCCAGCCGCTGCCAGCAGCGCCCCGGCGGCGGCGGCCACACCTGCCGCTTCGGATGAAGACGTCATGGCGGCCAAACCCGGCAACGCCACCGCAGGGCAGGCCAAGGCCGCCGCCTGCGGCGCCTGCCACGGCGCGGACGGCAACTCCACCGACGGGCAGTATCCGAAGCTGGCGGGCCAGCACGAGATGTACATTGCCCATCAGTTGAACAACTTCAAATCCGGCGCGCGGCAGAACGCCATCATGCAGGGCATGGTCGCGCCGCTCTCGGTGCAGGATATGCACGACATCGGCGCTTATTTCGCCAGCAAGCAGTCGCTTCCCGGTGTGGCCGACGAGTCGCTGGTCACGCAGGGCCAGAAGCTGTATCGCGAAGGCGATACCGCACGCGGCATTCCCGCCTGCATGGCCTGCCATAGCATCGACGGCCGCGGCAACCCGGGCGCGATGTATCCGCAGCTCACCAGCCAGCACGCGCAGTACATCGAAGCCAAGCTGAAAGATTTCCACGACGGGGTGACGTGGGGCACTGAAGCGCATGCCCAGATCATGCCGCTGATTGCCAAGAAGCTCGATCCGCAGGACATCTCCGCACTGGCCACCTACATCGAAGGTCTGCACGTGGCGGACAAATCCGCGCCGGTGTCGGCGTCGCCGTAACTTTCCATTTGCGTTGTTGTCCCAGGTTTTCTTGTACCGCCCCCTTTTGAGGCCAGCCATGTTGAAGCGTTTGTCTTTCCTTTGTATCGCGCTGCTTGCGCTGACTGCCTGCGGCCACAACGGCAGCTCCGATAACAACGCATCCACGACACCCGCACCCGCGCAGACAGCGCCCGCTGCGCCGGCTTCGGCAGCCAAGCCTGCTGCATCGGCCAGTACGCCGGCACCGGCGTCCACCGCCGCAGCCGCAAGCACCACTGCGGCGCCTGCAACGGCGAGTACGACCGCGCAAAAACCGGCCGCGCCATCGGCGCCTGCCGAACCGTTTGTCGATAACGGCAAGTGGGTGGAAGGCAAGAACTACTTCACCATCGAACCGGCACAGCCCACCGGCATCCCCGACAAGATCGTGGTGACCGAAGCATTTTCCTATGCCTGCCCGGCCTGCAACGCGTTCCACACCACGGCCGATCAGCTGGCGCAGGGCCTGCCGTCGAACGCGGTGATGACGTATCTGCCCGTTTCGTTCCGTCCGGACGAAAACTTCCCGCTTTTCCAACGCGCTTACTTCGCTGCAAAAGCACTTGGCGTGGCGGATAAAACCTATGATGCGATGTTCGATGCCGTTTGGAAGACCGGCGAGCTCGCTTCCGACGATCTGACCACCGGGCGCCCGAAGCCGCAATCGGCATGGCCCACCATCGACGACGTCGCCAAGTTCTACGCCAAGTACGGCGTGGATCCGAAGCAATTCGTCGCGGTCGCCAACTCCTTCAGCGTCAACACGCAAATGAAGCGCGCTGACGACATGGTCAAGGCCTACGCTGTGGACGGCACACCCACGATCATCGTCAACGGCAAATATCGCTTCACGCCGGGTGATGCGGGTGGCTATCCGCAGTCGATCGAGCTGACCAAATGGCTCGTCGCCAAAGAAGCAGCCGGCAAGTAAGTCGAAAGATCCAGGCGCCCGGTTCACCGGGCGCTTTTTGTTTGACGTCGCTTATGTCTGGCGACATGAGATTGGCGACAAGCCATTTGTCGTTATTGCGCAGGAAGAACCATGTACACCACCGCCCGATTCCGTTGGACCACCTTGCTTTTCGGCTTGCTGCTGACCAGCGCCTGTAATGCAGCGAGCCCTGATGCATCAACCCCCACGCCGACCTACACGGATGGCAACGAATACGTGACCTTGTCGCCGCCCTACCAACGTATGAGCAGCGCCGGCAAAGTCGAAGTAGTGGAAGTGTTCTCCTACGCGTGCATCCATTGCGCCGAGTTCTCGCCGTATGCCGATGCACTGCGCAAGTCGCTGCCGCCGGGCGTGGTTTTCAAACTCGTGCCCGCTCCGTTCAACGACACGTGGGTACCATTCGCGCGCGCGTACTACGCCGCAAAGAAACTGGGCGTCTTGGAGCAGACGCACGACGCACTCTTCAAGGCCAAGTTCACGGATCAATATCCGATCAACTCTCCTGGCGAGATCGCCAACTACTACGCCAGCCAGGGTGTGAACAAAGAAAAGTTTGTGACCATCGAAAACTCGCCGGAAGTGGATGCACAGATCAAGAGTGATCTCGCATTGATCCAAGGCTGGGGCGTGGACGGCACACCGACCATCGTCGTGGACGGCAAATATCGCACCGCCAACGTCGGCACGTTCGACAATCTCGTCGCCGTGACCAAGTGGCTGGTACAGAAAGAATTGAACGACAAGGGTAAATAAGGCACGTGCGGCGGCCATTCACACCCGCCGCACCCTGAGCATGTAACGTTGCACCAATGACCCGCGCCGCATCCCCTGCCAAGCAAAGGCTGCGCCTGCTGAGCTGTAACATTCTCGCAGGCGCCAGCGTGCAACGTTATCGGCAGTACGTCACACGCAGCATCAATGCGGTGCTGCCCGGCCGCAGTAAGCTGGACAACCTCGATCTCCTTGCCGAACTGCTACCGCAATTCGATGTGATCGGACTTCAGGAAGCCGACGCAGGCAGCCTGCGTTCGGGCTTTCTCAACCAGACGCGCTATCTCGCAGAAACCTCGGGCATGCCGTTCTGGAGTCATCAACCGAATCGCCCCGTGGCGCAGCTTTCGCACACGGCGAACGGACTGATCTGTCGGCTCGAACCGCAGGCTGTGATCGATTATCCGCTGCCGAGCCGTATTCCGGGACGCGGCGCGTTGCTCGCACGATTCGGCGACGACACGCATGGACTGGCGGTGATGATCGCGCATCTCTCACTCAGCGCACAGGCGCGTGCGAAGCAGCTCGGTTTTATCGCGGAGGTGTTGCAGGATCATCCGCACGCCGTGCTGATGGGCGATCTCAACACCGATGCGCACAGCCCCGAAATGCGGCACCTGTTCGCACACTCGACACTGCAACCGCCCGAGAATCCCGTACCCACGTTTCCAAGCTGGAAACCACGGCGGGCGCTGGACCACATTCTGGTCTCTCCGGAAATCCAGATCGAAAAAGTCTGGACGCTGCCGCAAGCTTTCTCCGATCATCTGGCGCTTGCCGCGGAAATCCAGCTACCCGCATTCCCTGCCTTGCGACAACATCGATGACAGCTAAACGAACCATCCACGCACTTCTGCCATGGCTCATGCTGGTGGTGATCGGGTTTGCATCGGCGTGGCTGCGCTACCGCTTTATCGAGCCGGCCGCACTTGCGCACATGTGCGATGAAGGTAATGCGCACATTCCCGCGTCGTGCGGTTTTCGTCATGCCGTCGTGATCGGATTCAACACCTACAGCTTTGGTATCGCGGCGCTTGTCGTTACGGCGGCCGCGCTGGTGTCGAAGAATCGCTTCATCGCATGGCTTGCTGCAGCGCTCGGCCTGTTCGCCGTGATCATCTATTGCTATTACGCCGGCGCCGTGGCTTTGCTCATCGGATGCTTACGCTTCGTGCGGTTGCAGGTGAACGGCATGCCGACACCAGTTGACCCATACCGGCACCGCGATCGCAACGTTCAAACCCAGCCATAGCCAAGCCACGTAGTTCATTCCCACTTCCACCACAACGGGCACGACGGCCAACACAGGGCCGGCGCAGGCAAGAAAGCGTTGCTCGACGGATGGCATTTTTTCTTCGAGCGTCAACAATCCGAACAGGGCGTAGCCGATGCACGGCAACGCGAACAAACCGATCGGAAAATCCATGTAGCGGCCGTCGAACGCCATCAGAATGTCGTAGAGCACCAAACCGAACAGCGCGACGAAACGCCACCACGACGCGGGCTCGGAATGATCGTAACGATCCGCCAGATGCGCCGCGATACGCCGCCCCAACGCCAGCGCCACCATCAACGCCAGCGCCAGGCTCACCGACGACAGTACCCATTCCCACAGCGGTCCGCAGGCGTACATCATCTTTCGCACTTGCCACGCAATGGCCGCACCTGCCGCAACGCCCGACAGAAGCGACGCAAACCAGCCGCGCCAGCTGTGCCATGTGCGCCCCAACCCACCGACGACCATAAACAGCACCGCGCCAATGCCGGACGCCAACCAGCCCAACCACCAATGCGGATCTTCGGTCACCGGCCCGAGCATCGGGAATTTCGGTTTCGCATTCGAATCGAAAATACCCCAGTAACCGCCAACGGTACCTTCAAGCGCACGCTTCCACGGCTGATCGAAGGTTTCGATCACGTTGTACGGCATGTGCACGGTCGCCGCGTAATTGACGAACTCGCGCAGATAGCGCGCCTCGTTGACGAGGCTTGGTTCGGCCGTGCGGCGCAAACGGCCCGCGCTTGGCCAACCCGTCTCGCCGATCATCAGCTGCTTGCCCGGAAACGCGTGCTGCAAGCGCGTGTAGACACTCTCGACGTAAGGGACGGCATCCTTCGCAGCAACCGGTTTGTCTTCCCAGTACGGCAGAATGTGGATGGTGATGAAATCCACCGAGCCGGCCATTTGCGGATACTGCAGCCAGCGTTCCCACACATCGGCGTACGTAATGGGAATATTGGCGGGCGTCGCTGCACGGACGGTCTGGATATAGGCAGCCAGATTCTTCGGCGACACTTCGCCACGCAGCAGCACTTCATTGCCGACGACAATGCCGCGAATCGTCGTCGGATTCGCATTGGCCGTCGCGATGCCAGTCGCTATTTCCCGGTCGTTCTGCTTGCTGACGCTGCTGATCCAGATGCCCATCAACACTTGCATGTGGTACCGCGCGGCAATCGCCGGCACCGCGCTCAATCCATTGCTTTGCGAATACGTGCGTACGCAATCGAAACGCTGCGAGAGCGCGCGCAGGTCTTCATCGATACGTTCGGGCGTGATGACAAACCGGGTGTTCAACGGCGACTCGTCCACCTTGCGGAACGGCGCATACGACACACAGGCGATGCGTGCCGATGGTGCATCCTGCAAGCTCACCGGTTGCCCAACACCCCACCACCAGATCACGCCGGTCAGCGCAGCGGCCGCGAGCAGCAGCCAGGCGAAGCCGAAAGCAACAGCGTTATTGGAAGGTTGCGGCATGTGGTTCCCGTCAGTGCGGCGTGCTCCAAACGCGCAAGCTTAGCAGCCTGTTCGTCGCCGGAACTCTCACTGGTTGTCGACGTAATGCATGGAAAGCTTACGACTCGTTCAGGGCACCTCCAAACCATCCATTACACTTTGCCGGGATTGCCTGTAGGAGTTTTCATGGCCCCGCAAGCCTTAACGCGTCTTGGCCGCCGTCTGTTGATCGCGATCGCCAGCTGCGCGCTGGTCGCTCCGATCGCCGCGCAGACGGACACCGCAACCCTCGAATCGCAGCGTGCCGCGTTCAAACAGGCTTATGCCGCTGCAAGTCAGGGCGGGGACAGCTGGCGCTCGCTGGCGGCCGGCTTGCAGGATTACCCGCTGTATCCCTACCTGGAAGCGACATCGCTGGAGCACGACATCCAGCAGATCGACCGCCCCACGGTCGAGGCGTATCTCAAACAGTATCCGGATCTGATTCCCGCCGATGACCTGCGTCGCAATTTTTTGGGGGAACTGGCGCGTCGGCAGGACTGGACCGACTTCCAGGCGATGTATCAACCGGGCCTCGGCGATGCGCTGACCTGCGATGCGCTACAGGCGAAGCTGGCCGGGAATGCGACGCTGGATTTCGACAAAGATCTTGCGGCGCTATGGTCCGAATCGTCGTTGCCCTCAGCCTGCGATCCCGTATTGCAAGCGGCCCATGACCAGGGCCTGCTGACACCGGCACGGGTGTGGGCGCGTATCGATCTGGCCGCCGATGCGGGCAAGGGCAACACCATTTCGACCCTGGCGCCATGGCTGCCCGATGGCGATGCCAATGAAGCGCAGCGTCTGGCGCTGGCGTTGAACGATCCCGCCAACGCCGTACGTGCCGCCGGAACATGGCCCGATACGCCGCGCTCGCGGCAAGCGGCCACGCTTGCGCTGGTGCGTCTGGCGCGACGCCAATCCGATACAGCGGACGATGCCTGGCAAAGCCTGCAGGGGCGCTTCCAATTCGCGCCCACGCAACGCAACAGCATTCTCAACGCGCTGGCGGTATTTCATGCCACTGATTACGACGCCAATGCGCTGCAGCGTCTGATCGACCTGCCTGCTTCCGCACAAACCGATACCAGTCGCGAATGGCGCGTGCGCGTTGCGCTGGCGGAACAAAACTGGAGCGCGGTGCTGGCAGCCATCGAGGCGATGCCCCCATCACAGCGACAGGATGATGAGTGGCAATACTTCCGCGCGCGTGCGCTGAGCCAGCTTGGTCGATCGGATGAAGCGCAACGCGCCTATGACAGCGTGGCGAAGCAGTCGAGCTACTTTGGCTACCTCGCCGCAGATCATCAGAGCACGTCGTATTCCATCTGTTCCGTGCAGCCGGCCGCCAGTCAGCAAGGCGAGCAGGACGTACTGGCGATCCCGGGCATTCGCCGTGCGTTCGAACTGTTTGCGGTGGACATGCTGAATCCCGCGCGGCGCGAGTGGAATAGAGCGCTTGCGAACGCTGACGCGCAAACCATTCGACAAGCCGTCATCATCGCCGACCAGCGCGGCTGGTACGACCGCGCCGTCTTCGCGTTCAACAACGGCCAAGGCCTGCACTACTACACACTGCGCTTTCCATTGGGTCGTCAGTACGACCTCGTGCAGCGGGCCGATCAGGCCGGCATTGACCCCTATTGGGCCTACGGCATTCTTCGCGTGGAAAGCGCTTGGATGTTTGATGCCCATAGCGGCGCCGATGCGCGCGGCCTGATGCAGCTCGTGCCCGGCAGCGCTGCAGAAGTGGCCCGTCGCAATGGGCTGCCGTGGAGCGGTGGCAACAGTCTTTTTGACCCTTCGGTCAACATCCAGCTTGGAACGCGTTATCTCGCGCAGATGGCGGACCGTTTCAACGGTTCCCTGTGGCTGGCCAGCGCCGCTTACAACGCGGGCGCAGCGCGCGCCAATCAGTGGCTGGATCAGCGCAGCGAGCTGCCGCCGGACGTTTTCGTCGCCACGATTCCGTTCAAGGAAACCCGCGAATACGTGGCACGTGTGATGTACTACAGCGTGATCTATGATTGGCGATTGAATGAAACCGCGGCGCCGATTTCCACACGTATGGCGCCGTTGAGTCAGGTATATAGCCGTCCAACCGGCGAACCGTCGCGCAAGACGATCACCTGCGCCACGCCACCGGAACCGGCATCGACAACAACGATTCCTGCACCGCCCAGCTCTGCCCGTCTGAGTCCAGTACCATCGAGAAGCAGCGTACCCGCCACGGAACCGGCGCATTGATTTAAGGATTGTCGCCATGACAACGCAGCGTATCGTTCTACTCGGCGGAACCGGGTTCGTCGGCAGCTATCTTGTGCCCAGGCTTGCCGCTGACGGTCATCAGATCACCCTGCTCTCGCGCAATCGCGAATTGCGACGTTCGCTTGCGGTGCTGCCCGGCGTTTCCGTCCAGAGTGCCGATGTGTACGACGACAACGTGTTGCGCCAGCACTTCGGCGCCGCCGATACCGTTATCAATCTGATCGGCATACTCAATCCCGGCGGCCACCATACCTTCCAGCGTGCGCACGTCGAGATGGCGCGTCGTATCGTCGATGCATGCAAGGTGGTGGGTGTAAAGCATTTGCATCAGATGAGTTCGCTGAAGGCCGGTCAAGGTCTGTCGAACTATCTGAAATCGCGGGGCGAAGCAGAGACGCTGGTGAAGGTGTCGCCATTGAACTGGACGATTTACCAGCCAAGCGTGATCTTCGGAGAAGGCGATGGCCTAGTCACGCGCTTCGCTGTACTGCTGCGCAAGCTGCCCGCATTGCCGCTGGCACGCGCCAATTCACGGCTGGCGCCCACCTATGTCGGCGATGTTGCCGAAGCCATCGCACGCTGCGTAGCCGACGATAAACTGGCTGCGCGTCGAAGCCTCGAACTATACGGACCGGAAGTGCTGACGCTTGGCGAGATCGTGCACGCCATTGGCGATGCAGCGGGGCTTCGCACCGCGATCATTCCGCTGCACGACAGCCTGGGACGTCTGCAGGCGCAGGTCGCCGGCATGCTGCCGGGCAAGCCGTTTTCGACAGATAACTTTCTCTCGCTGCGCACAGATTCGGTCGGCAAGGTCGATGGTTATGCCTCGCTAGGCATCGTGCCCCAGCCATTCACGCCATGGTTGCCTTACCTCGTGCATGGCTCGCGGCGTCAAAACCGGCTCGATATCGCACGACAAACCTTCCGCCACCATTGACTCCCCCATCGAGGGAGTCATACGCGTTGCGTGGCAGAATAGACGGATGCGTACCTACCTCGTTGGCGGCGCCGTCCGCGACAAATTGCTCGGACGACCGGTGATCGATCGCGATCATGTGGTGGTCGGCGCACGCCCCGAGGACATGCTTGCGTTGGGCTATAAACCCGTCGGCAAAGATTTTCCGGTTTTTCTGCATCCTCAATCCAGCGAGGAATACGCACTTGCGCGCACCGAGCGCAAAACGGGACCCGGCTATCGCGGCTTCGCTGTTCAGGCCGATCCTGGCGTGACGCTTGAAGAAGACCTTGCGCGACGCGACCTCACCATCAACGCAATTGCACAAGACGAAAACGGTACGCTCGTCGACCCTTATGGCGGCCTGCGCGATATCGAGCAACGCATGCTGCGACATGTCTCGCCAGCTTTCGTGGAAGACCCCGTGCGCCTTCTACGCGTGGCGCGTTTCGCTGCGCGCTTTGCACCGCTCGGCTTCACGGTCGCCGACGAAACGATGGCGCTGCTGCAGCAGATGGTGCGCGCGGGCGAAGTCGATCATCTGGTACCCGAGCGCGTATGGGCCGAAACGCGCAAAGCATTGACGGAAGCGCAGCCTTCCGCGTTTTTGCGCGTGCTGCGCGAATCGGGTGCGCTGGCCGTGTTGTTTCCTGAAATCGATGCGTTGTATGGCGTCCCGCAGCGCGCGGAGTTTCATCCTGAAATCGACACCGGTGTGCATCTGGAAATGGTCCTCGATGCCGCCGCGAAACTGGCGCCAGGCGACGACCTGGTCGGCTTCTGCGCACTCACCCACGATCTGGGCAAGGCACTCACGCCGGTCCAGGAGCTGCCGCGTCACGTGGGTCACGAACATCGCGGCGTGAACCCCCTGCGTGCGCTTGCCCAGCGCCTGAAGGTGCCGGCGGACTATGCCGACCTCGCCGAACTGGTCTGCCGGGAGCATCTCAACGCGCACCGTGCGCTGGAGCTCAAACCCGCCACGGTGTTGAAACTGCTGGTGTCGCTTGACGCCCTGCGCCGCCCGGAGCGCCTACAGACTTTCCTAGCGGCCTGTATGGCGGACAAGCGCGGCCGCCTTGGCCACGAGCACGACGATTACCCGCAGGCGGCATGGCTGCGGTGCGCGCGCGACGCTGCCGCATCCGTTATCTCCGCCCCTTTTGTCGCCGAGGGTCTGCAGGGACCGGCTGTGGGCGCCGCAATGGAAAAGGCCCGGGTTCAGGCCATCGCCGAAGTGCTTCATAACAACGAAGCTGGTCAATGAAACTATGTAACATTTGACCGAGTCGGCGTATAAAGAGCGACTCGGAAAAGTGACAACATTGTCATTAAGCTTTCATTTGACTGACAAAATGGCACAAACCCCTTTATGCCGTCCGCCCTGATCGGAGCACGTCTGTGCCGTTGACCTTTTCCTCCCCTTCCCCAATGCGCGAACGCTTCCGCCCGTTGTGGTGGTTCGCCATCGTTTACGTGTTGCTGGGCGCCATCACGCGTGCCGCGTTGCTGGTGATGACAGGCAAAGGGGTCCCGGCAAATCCGCTTTATTGGCTCGTCGCGTTCGGCGTGGGCCTGTGCTCGGATCTGGTGACGTTTCTGTACGTCGCGTGGCCGCTGCTACTGTTCTTGTGGATCGTGCCATCGCGACGTCCGTTGATTTCCACGGCACGTCAGTGGGTCGTCTATGCGATCGCGATGGCGGCGCTTTACGCGTTAACACTGGCGCTATTGCATCTCACCATCCACGCACAGGTACACGATGTCTGGCCGGTGATACTCGTGTTCCTGTTCTTTTTGCCGCTGCCGGCGCTCTGTTACGACGCGCGCAGCGGTCAGCGCGGGCTGCGCCTTCTTTGTCTGATTTTGATTTTCGGACTGCTTTTCGTCGCGGCGTCCGAACTGGTGTTCTGGCAAGAATTCGGCGTGCGATTCAACTTCATCGCCGTGGACTATCTGGTCTACACGACGGAAGTGGTCGACAACATTCGCGAGTCGTACCCGCTCGGCCGCTGGATCACGATCATGGCGATCGTTGCCATCGCCATACTGCTGCTATCTCGCGGCTACCTGCGCGCGCGCGATAGCAACACACGCTTCTGGCAACGCACCAGGGTCGTTGCGGTGTGGTTCGTGCTGACGGTGGTGTCGCTGTTTGTCTTCACCAGTTCCAGCAAGGACGTCACCAGCAACACCTATGTCAACGAGCTGGCGGGCAACGGCATTTACCAGTTCTTTGGCGCCTTCCGCAGCAGCCATCTGGATTACGATCGTTTCTATCGCACGATTCCCATCGACGAAGCGTTCACACGCGTACGCACGATGCTGAAAACACCCGATGCAACCTTTGTCAGCAACGACCCGCACGATATCACGCGCGAGATTCGCAACCCCGCACCGGAAAAGCATCTCAACGTCGTATTGATCAGCGTGGAAAGCCTTTCGGCCGATTTCATCAAGGCATTCGGATCGAGCCATGGGGATATCACTCCCAACCTCGATGCGCTGGCCGATCAGAGCGTTTTCTTCGATCATCTTTATGCCAACGGCACGCGCACGGTGCGCGGTCTAGAGGCGTTGTCGATGTCGATTCCGCCGACACCGGGCGATTCGATCCTCAAGCAGTCGCACAACGAAGACATGCTGTCGCTGGGCCAGATTTTCGATCAGCACGGTTATGTCTCGCAGTTCGTCTACGGTGGCTACGGCTACTTCGACAACATGAATTATTTTTTTAGCCATAACGGCTATCAGATCGTCGATCGCAGCTCGATTCCCAAGAGCATGCCGATTCACGGCCAGAACGTGTGGGGCGTAGCGGACGAAGATCTGTACACGCTGGCCTTGAGCCAGATGGATGCAATCCATGCGCAGGGAAAGCCTTTCTTCCTGCACATCATGACCACGTCGAACCACCGCCCCTTCACCTTCCCAGACGGACGCGTGAAGCAGCGTAACGGCACGCGCGAAGGCGCTATCGCTTATACGGATTGGTCGATTGCCGACTTCATCAACCGCGCGCGGTCAAAACCGTATTTCGATGACACGGTGTTTGTCATCACCGCCGACCACTGCGCATCGAGTGCCGGCCGCAGCAGCGTCCCGATCGATCGCTATCACATTCCGCTGTGGATTTACGCACCGAAGCATTTTGCTCCCAAGCACGTCGAGCAACAGATGGGGCAGCTGGATATACCCGCAACGCTACTTGGCATGCTCGACTTCAGTTATCGCAGCCGCTTCTTCGGCCGCGATGTTTTCCAGATTACGCCAGAGCAGGAACGCGCTTTTCCGGCCACTTATGAGAAGTTGGGCTATCTGCACGGCAAGCGCCTGACCATTCTCGATCCGCAACGCAAAACCGAGCAGGTATTCCCCAACTTTGAGACAGGCGACGCAACGCCGGTACCCAGCGTCGATCAAAACGATGTGGACGACGCTACGGCCTCTTACCAGGTTGCCAGTTATCTGTTCAAACACGGGATGCTTGCACGCACCGCCGCAGACGCAACGCCCGTAGCACCGGCCACGTCCATCGCGCCCGCCCCACAGCCGGCGCCAGCCACCAGCGCCGAGGCGCAGCCTGGCAGTCATTAATTCTGCACATGTCAGACGGCTGTAAGGCCGTCTGATTATCTTTTCAATTTCAAGGACTGCAAACGTCTTATATGACGCAGGCCATGGGGTCGCACGTCATTGCGCACGTATTTCAAGGGACTTGAATGAGTTCGGAAAACATCTCGTTTCGTCGCCTCTTCGGTGTGCTTTGCCTGATCTGGCTGCTGCTGAATCTGCCCGTGCTGCTAGGCCTGAAGGCAATGCCTTGGGATGCGCTTGACGAGTTCTATCCCACTGTTTATTTCAACGCTCATCATCTTCGACTTGGCGAAGCACCGTGGTGGAACCCGTTTATCTATTCGGGTTATCCGCAAATTGCCGATCCGCAGGGGATGTTGTTTTCACCCCTGCTGATGGCATGGATGTTGATGCGCCAGGACCCTGGCACGATATGGTTTGCGTGGGGTGTTTTGCTGCATCTGCTGATGGGCGGCGCGGCCATGCTCGGCATGCTGCGCCGTGATGGCATCAACGCGTTGGGCGCACTGATCGGCGCGACTGTGTTTATGGCCGGCGGTGTCGCGGCGTCGCGCATGGAGCATACGCCGGATCTCATTGCCTATGCCTATGTGCCAGTGGCTCTGCTCGCACTACGTTATTTCATCGCTTCGCCGTCATTGATTCGTGGCGTGATGCTCGGTCTCGCAGCCGGCGCGATGGCAACGCAACTCGTGCAGATTTCCTATTTAGCCGCATTGATGATCATCGCCTATGCGATCGCAGATACGTTGCGGCATTGGCGCAGTTACATAACGGCAGACCGATGGCGCTGGTACGGAGGGATGAGCACAGCCATCGTGTTCGCGCTCGCGCTGGCGCTGCCGCAACTCATTTTCAGTTGGGCTTACATGAGCATGTCCAACCGTGCGCTCATGACGTTGGGGGATGCGTCAAATGCATCGCTGGACTGGCGTGCCCTGCTTACCTTGGCCGATCCCAACGCGTTGCATGCGTTGCGCGGCAACTACAGCGGCCCGGCAAGCGGCGTCGAGGCTTATCTCTTTATCGGCGCCATGCCTTTGTTGCTGATGGTCGGCATCAAAGACGCGTGGTGCGAACCTCGTTACAAGCATCAACTGCTGTTCTTCGCTGCTGTGTTGCTGGTTGTCGGCCTGTACATGTGTGGCACCAACACGCCGTTCTATCCATGGCTCTATGCCTGGCTGCCAGGTGTCCAGCATTTCCGCCGTCCCGCCGACGCGGCTTACCTGTTCAACTTCGCGCTGGCCGTATTTGCGGGATTGGCTGCGGGCCATGTCAATCTGAAATCATCTCGCCATGTGATGATCCTGACAGCTATCGCAGCGTCTTGGTTGGCTCTCGTCAGCCTGCACATGCGCGACCTAGGTTTCCGATGGCAATACGGCACGCTTGCCGCGGCGACGTTTGCATTGCTTGCACTTTGGCGGTTGAGCAAGCCGGGAAGTGCGTGGCGCAGCACGCTCTGGCTGCTGGCATT
The DNA here is from genome assembly GCF_035486915.1 of Dyella sp. Lineage (GTDB taxonomy): Bacteria > Pseudomonadota > Gammaproteobacteria > Xanthomonadales > Rhodanobacteraceae > Dyella_B. The sequence goes on from NZ_DATHMR010000203.1 coordinate 31,889, forward strand.
ACTAGTCGTGGATTATCGATGCTTCAATTTGAACGGCAGCTTCAACGAACAACGTGATTCGGCTCGCCAGTTCGCCGCCAATCCGGCGGTGCCTTTTCTTGAGCACGCCTTGCACGAAAACCATCCTGTGCTGCCTGCGCGCGTTGAGACGTTGAATACAAGCACCGAGTGGGACAACGAGATGGCGCTGCATGGCATGCCATCCACACAGGGTTACAACCCGTTACGTTACGCGCTCTACCAGCAGTGGTACGGCGCGCGTGAAAGCAGCAACGGACCGAGAGTCAACACACTGTTCAACCCTTCGCCTGGTAGCGTGATGGACAGGCTTCTAGGTGTGGAATATCTGGTTGTTGGCCATCGAAAGGATAAACCATCCGCCGCTGCGCCAACCCGCTTCGAGCGCGTGTTTGCCGGCAAAGATGACGATATCTGGCGCAATGATCTGGCGCTTCCACGCTTGCTGACACCCTCGTCCGTGCGCTTGCTGGCGACGGGTGAATCGCCGGATATCACGCAATTCGGGGCTACCGATTTTCGTCAGGTCCTTTGGCTGACACCACGCGATAGCGAGGATGCACGCCAAGACCGTATGGACGCGTCCACCTGCAACGCCAGCGCAGAACAAGCAACGGCAGCCAAGGCAACACTCACGCAGCTGACCGTACGGACACACAGCAGTTATGCGGCGTGGATTGCCGTCAGCGATCTCGACTTTCCAGGATGGGAAGCCGATGTCGACGGCCACACCCTACCCATTCATCGCGCGAATGGCATGTTCCGGGCAGTGTGCGTTCCCGGGGGCGATCACGATGTGCACTTCACGTTCCATCCTTTGTCGATGGTGGCTTACGCGTGGCAACATCGACACGGCTCGATTAAAGGCGATCGCCCTGATCGGCAGCCAGCAGCTCTTCGGGCACAGGCAACACAGTGAGCCCGCGCGCGAATAGCATGGCCTGGAAGCGCTCACCCATCTGATCGGGCAAGGTCAGTTTCTTCACTTGCTGCGCAAGGCGATAACGCTCGGCCTCGTCATTGGCGTGCTCGTAAGCGTCCTCGAACACCCGCTGCAGTCCAGCAGCGATAAGAAACTGCGCCTGCGGCAAATAAGCCGCTACGCCGAAACCAGCGCCGTTGCCTGCCTCGGCAAGTGCGGTGAAATCGACGGAGGCCGTGAGGTCGTTAAGACCCGGCAAATAGAACGGATCGTTATGTGCACGATGACGGTAATGCGCCATCAACGTGCCGTCGTGACGCTCGGGCAGATAGAACTCGCGGCGCACATAGCCGTAGTCGATAAACAACATCACACCCGCTTCGAGCGTCCCGGCAATCGCCTGGATCCAGTACGGCAATTGCGGCAGGATTTCCGAGCGATAGCCGTCTTCGAACTGGCGCTCGAGGTCGCGCTCCACATGTCGCACGGCGCCTGCAACCAATGCATCGGCAGGGCGATCGACGCGCACAAGACGACCGTAGCCATCCAGTGCAACATGTTCTTCGTATATCTCGCCGTGACCGATGACAAAACGCGTCGTCGGCAATGCGTCGATCACTTCGTTGGCGAACAGCACGCCTTTCCAGTTTTCTTCGGGTGGCCGGTCGATCCAGGCGACACGCGCAAAAACATCGGACGACAGAGCGGCGTGTAGCCGCTCGCGCTGACGATCGCGCAAGTCGGCGCTCGGTTCCAGAATCAGATATCGACGCGGTAACGTGCCGTTCTCGGCAAAGGCGCGCAATGCCACCTCGGCGAAAACGCCGCTGCCGCCGCCAAGTTCGAGAAAGTCCGCATCGTCACCGAGTACGGCGAGTACCGGCTGCACGGCTTTGACGACACAGCGCGCGAAGAGATTACCAAGCTCTGGCGCAGTGACAAAATCACCCGCTTCACCAAACTTGGTCTTGCCGGCGCTGTAGTAACCCAGGCCGGGCGCATACAGGCAGCGCTCCATGTACTGCGCGAAGGACATCGGACCATGCGCGGCAATCTGTTCGCGCAGGTGTTGCAGCAAGCGATCCGAATGCGCGAGTTCGTCTGCGGCGGGTTCCGGCAGGCGTGAGGTTTTTGAGGAATTCATGGATCAGAGCGGAGCTTCGGCAGGACGTGGCTTGAGCAGCCAGCGCACGGCAAGCACACCCAATTCATAAAGCAGGCACATTGGAATGGCCAGCATGATCATCGAGGTAATGTCGGGCGGTGTCACGATGGCCGCCACAGCGAAAGCGCCGACCATCGCATAACGCCGGCCCTTGCGCAGTTTATCCAGATCGACAATGCCTACCGCGGCGAGAATCACCACGGCAACAGGTACCTCGAAACACAGACCGAACGCGAAGAACATCAGCATGACGAAGTCGAGGTAATGCGTGATGTCCGTCATCATCTCCACACCCTGCGGCGTCACCGCCGTCAGAAACCGGAACGCGGCGGGTAGCACCAGGAAAAAAGCGAAGGCGCAACCGATATAGAAAAGGATCATCGCGGCGATCAACAGCGGACGCGCAAGGCGTTTCTCGTGCTTGTACAAACCGGGGCTGACGAATGCCCACAGCTGATAAAGAATCACCGGCATGCTGATGAATAGCGCCGTGTAGAACGCCAGCTTCAATGGGGTGATGAAGGGGCTCGCCACCTCCGTCGCGATCAGATGCGCACCTTGGGGCAAACGCGATACGAGCGGCGCTGCCAGCAATGAGTAGAGGCGATTGGCAAACGGCACCAACGCAGCAAGCACTACAACCACGGCGATGATCGCCTTGATCAGACGCGAACGCAGTTCAAGCAGATGCGAGAACAGGCCCTGCTGCAAATCCATCTCCGGCTCAGACGCTGCCATGCTCGGATTCCTTCGGCGCGTCGATCTGCGTGACTTCTTTCTTCGTTTCAGCAGCGGCCGTTTCGACCTGCTCGCGCGTCTGGCGCATGGTGGTGCTCACTTCTTTCTGCATGGCTTCCGCTTTGGCAGCCGCCTCGCGTGCAGTGCGCTTGAGATCTTCAATTTCCAGCTCGCGCTCGACCTCAGCGCGTACGCTATCCCAGCCGGAGCGCAGGCGGCGCACCAATGCACCGGCGGTGCGCGCTGCATGGGGCAGCTTTTCCGGGCCGAGCACGATCAACGCGACCAGCGCCAGCAACATCAGCTTGCCGAGGCTGATCTCGATCATGACCGTGTCTCGTTTCGGCTGCCGTTATTTCGATTCGGTGGAATCGCGCTGTTTTTCCGTGGACTGGGTATTGCTCGGCGGCGGATCGGCCTGCAGTGTTTCCTGCGCCTTGCGCTTTTCTTCGTCCTCATCGCCCTGCATGGCTTTCTTGAAGCCGCGCACGGCGTTGCCCAGATCGGAACCGACGCGCGTCAGCTTGCCGGTGCCGAATATCAGCAGAATGACGACCAGAAGAATCAGCCAATGCCAAATGCTATCCAAACCCATGAGTACCTCGTTGCGGAGCTCTTGCCGTCTGCGACCGCGGTTGCTGCCGCTGGCCTTCCGTATCAGTGGGCAGTGTACTCCTCCAAGGCGTCACGGAAGTTGACAACCGGCGCAGGAACGTTTGTCACGCCCCCTTCAAAAATGCGCCGCGGGGTGATGCCCGGGCCATAAACTGCCGCATTGGCGTCATAATCGATCTTCAGCACCGAGCCATCCAGCGCCACGCCGGCAAAAAGACCCCTGGCGCGCGAATACGAATAAATTTCGGCTTTCAGCTGCTCATCCGTGGCAGCCGACGCAGTGCGCCCCACGGGGCCGGCGGCAGCCGAGGCATCCGCGCCGAGCGTGAATTTGCCGTTGACGACGGAATCCACGCCACGCTGTGTGCGAAACACCAGGATCACGTCGGTCTTGGACACACCGATCTGGAAACCGACACTGCCGCCACCGAAGGAGATGAAGCTGGGATTGGACCACGTGCCATCCGGATTCTTCACCGAGATGAGGCCCTCCCCTCGACGTCCGCCGAAGACGAAGCCCACCTTCAGCACGTCCGGAATCACTGCAATGGCCTTGGCGTCCCTGAGCAGATCGCCCGGGATGGATTTGTCCGGCGCCTGCTCGATTTCATTGAGCACACGCACTGCATTCTGCGCACGGGCCTGCGGGGTGTCGTCGTCGGCGTGCACGGCCAGCGGTAGCAAAAGCGCCAAAGCCAGGAACGAAATACGACGCAACGATGTTTTGAACATGGGCAGCTCCGGTTGAGTCAAAAGAGTCTGGATCGTGATGCGGCGGCATGGAACCGGCGCGATGCGGAGTGCTTGTGGCAGACTTCGTCTGCTAACCCGTCACCCTCGCCACGATGCCACGCAGCCACTATACCCACCTGGGCGGTCATTCCAACGACCAGTCTTCCAAGGCTGGCGTACTGCTCGTGAACCTTGGCACACCGGACGCGCCGACCGCATCTGCCGTAAGGCCTTATCTGGCAGAGTTTCTAGGCGATCCACGCGTTATCGAATACCCGCGCTGGCTGTGGTGGCTGATTCTGCACGGCGTCATCCTGCGCATTCGCCCGGCGCGTTCGGCGCACGCCTACGCGCGCATCTGGACGTCCGAAGGTTCGCCCCTGCGCGTGGGCTCGGAAAAGCTTGCCGCCGGTTTGCAAGAGAAGCTCGGTCAGCTTTGCGGCGAGCCGGTACGCGTCGCACTGGCGATGCGCTATGGCACCCCGTCCGTGCGCACGCAAATCGAACAACTGCAGCGCGAGGGTGTGCGACGACTCCTGGTGCTACCGCTTTATCCGCAATATTCGGCCACATCCACCGGTTCGGTGATCGATGCGGTGGCAGATGCGCTCAAGCAACTGCGCTGGCCGCCGGAGTTGCGCATCGCCAACGATTATCACAACGATGAAGGTCATATCCACGCGCTCGCGCAATCCATCGAGCGCTGGTGGTCCAAACATGGCCGCGGCGAAAAACTGCTGCTTTCTTTCCATGGCATTCCGCAGCGGTATGTCAGCGCGGGCGATCCGTATTTCGATCAATGCCAGGCCACCGCGCAGTTGTTGCGCACACGCCTGGGACTGAGCGAAACGCAACTCATCGTAAGTTTTCAGTCGCGCGTAGGCCGCGAACCGTGGTTACAGCCGTATACCGACGTCACGGTGCCGCACCTCGCCAAAGAAGGCGTGAAACGATTGGATGTCGTCTGTCCAGGCTTTGCCGTGGATTGCCTGGAAACGCTGGAAGAAATAGCGATGCAGAATCGCGATTTCTTTATCGGCGCCGGCGGTGAGGATTTGCGTTATATACCCGCGCTCAATGACAGCCCTGAACAAGTGAGCAGTCTCGCCACCCTGATTTTGAAACACACACACGGTTGGCTACAGCCCGCCAGTGTGGGTACGCAAGCAACATGACTTTGTGAGAACGCCGCGTGATCGCACCCATTGAAGAGCGTATTCCGCTGCGCAGTCATTTGACGCTTACTGCGCAGATGTGGGGCAAGCCCGATGCGCCACCACTGCTCGCACTGCATGGCTGGCTCGATAACGCGGGCAGTTTTGCATTTCTCTCGCCGCTGCTGGCCAAGCGCTGGCGCGTGATCGTGCTGGAATTGCCCGGTCACGGCCACTCCGGTCACCTGCCCGCCGGCGGCACCTATCACTATCTCGACTATGTCAGCGCCGTGCTCGCGGCAGTCGATGCGCTGCACCTGCAACGGTATTCCCTGCTCGGCCATTCGCTCGGCGCGGGCATTGGATCGCTCGTGGCGGCGGCACGGCCCCAATGCGTCGAGCGGCTTTATCTGATCGAAGGACTGGGGCCGCTCGGCGATGACGGCTCCAACACGCTGAAGCGTTTCCGCGACGCCTACGTGTCGACCACCACGAAAACCAAATCCAAACGCGTCTTTGCAAGCATCGAACAGGCTATCAGCGCGCGCACGCTTGCGAGCGGCTTGCGCGCGGAACTGGCGCGGCCGATTGTCGAACGCGGCTTGGTTGAAGTGGAGGATGGCTGGCGCTGGCGTAGCGATTCACGCCTGACACGGCCAAGCCCGGTGCGCCTCGCGGAAAGTCAGATCTGCGCATTGCTGTCGGGCATCGAAGCACCGACGTCGCTGTTGCTTGCGAGCCCTTGCACTCCTTATTTGCCGACGACGTTGATGCAGGCGCGGGCCGCACATGTCAATCGCATTACCTTGACGCATATGGAAGGTGGCCATCACCTTCATCTGGAACATCCCGAAGCCGTCGCCGCTTGGTTGATGGCTCAAGCCAACGTTTAAGTCAGCTGGGTGCGGTGCAGCCAGCACAACTCTCTTTGGGAACCATCTCAAAAACCGGTAGCACATTGAATCTGAGTCGTCATTCCCGCTTTCGCAGGAATGACGAGCAAAAATGTCTATGGCCGTGCGTCTGGCAATTTTGAGATAGGTTTTGCGCACTCAAGCAGAAATCGCCAACCGCTCCGAGCGATAGACGTACGCCGTCACCAGCGTCACCAGAAAAGCAACCACCAGACCGACCACAATAACGGTCGCCAGTTGCGAGCCGCTGATGCTGTCGCCATGAAGCAGTCGCGTGATGCCAACCTGCTGTCCGAGCAATGGCACGCCATACATCCAGTTGGCAACCTTCACTGGCAACACACTCAACATGACGGACGGCACCGCGGGTATCAACATCAGCATGGAAAGATACGTCTGCGCTTCGCGATAACTCTTGGCAAACGCAGCCACGAGTGTTTGCAGCGAGGCGAACAGGATGACAAGCGGGATCATCATCACAAGCACCTGCAATACGAAGGAAGGTCCGAGATTCATCGTCATGCCCAGCTTTTCCGCGGGAATCAGTCGGCCGAATACATTGAAGCCGAGAAGACAAATCAACAGACTCGTCGATGAGAACACGCAAATCGCTCCCAGCTTGCCAAGCAACACTTGCCAACGCGACACCGGATTGGCAAAAAGCGGTTCAAGCGACTGCCGCTCTCGCTCGCCCGCCGTGAGATCGATGGACAGGTACATGCCGCCTACAAAGATGGCGAGCACTATGAAGTACGGAAGGATGGCGAACAACTGTCCCGCACGCGACTGTGGCGTGGACTGATCGCGCTCATCGATCGATACCGGTGCCATCATGGTTGGCGAGAGGCCGCGCGCCACAAGCCGCATCGCACCCTGCTCGCGCGTGTAGAGCTGAAGCATACTTTTGAGCCGATCGACGGAACTGCCCGTGTCGCGTTGCGATGAGTCGTAGATCATCTCCACCTGCGACGCCTGGCCTTTGCGCCAGGAATCGCCGAAGTCCTTCGGGATGCGCAGCACCACATCGGCATCCATATCGCGCACGGCCTTTTCGGGATTGGCGATGCCAGGCTGAGGCACGAATCCTTGCTGCTTAAGCGCGCTGATCAGATTTGGCGCGTACTGGGCACCGATCACCGGCACCTTCAACGGTTGATCCGCCTTGTTGAGTTCACGCGTGATGACAACGTTCATTATCATCACGAGAAACAGTGGGCCAATCAGCGGGCTAAACAACAGTGCACTCATCATGGTGCGCTTGTCGCGCAGGTTTTCTTTCACTTCTTTGAAGAAGACGATCAGCATCGTATTCATGCGGCCAGGCCCTCGTCGCTGCCGATAATCTTCACAAATGCATCCTCCAGATTGGGCTCACCCGTTTGCGCGCGTAGCGCGTCGGGCGTTTCATCGGCGACGACACGGCCGTGGGCAATCACGACGATGCGATCGCACAGCGCCGCCACCTCTTGCATGATGTGACTGGAGAACAACACGCAGCGGCCTTCTTCCTTCAACTTGTGCATGAACTGACGCAGGCTTCGCGTTGCCATGACGTCGAGGCCGTTGGTGGGTTCGTCGAGGATCACGTTCTTCGGATCGTGAATCAGCGCCCGTGCAATCGCTGTCTTGACGCGCTGGCCTTGCGAGAAACCTTCCGCGCGGCGATCGGCGATGTCAACCATATCTAGCGTTTCGATGAGTTTGTCGCGGCGCGTTCGAATCAGCGCTTCGTCCATGCCTTGCAGACGTGCGAAGTATTCGATGTTTTCACGCGCGGTGAGGCGTTTGTACAAACCGCGCGCATCCGGCAGCACCCCGAGCTGACGACGGACGGCTTTTGCATCGCGTGCGACGTCGATGCCATCGACCAATACCTGCCCCTGGTCCGGCGTCATGAGCGTGTACAGCATGCGCAACGTTGTCGTCTTGCCGGCACCGTTGGGGCCGAGGAGCCCGGTGATTTCGCCATTGCGCGCCTTGAAGCTGACGCCATCGACGGCTTTCACGGCGCCGAAGTGTTTACGTAGATCCTTCACTTCGATCATGGCGAGGCTCCATTGAAATCGATGAATGCGGGTGTTCCATCCAACCTGTCCAGGCAACTCGCGTCGAGCTGCTTGGGATCGGGTTTGTCGATGAATTTGCCGAGCAGCTGCGGCATGCAGCCACGCGCCAGCAACGAGTGTCCCTGCCCCTTGAAGATCAGCTGCCGTCCGTTGGAAAGACCCGGCAAAATCTCCTCGCCATAGCGAGGCGGCGTTACCGGATCGAATTCACCGGACAGGATCAGGATCGGCTTATCGCTCTTCAACGGATCGTGGAAGTTCGCCGGACGCGTACCGTGCGGCCACGCATCGCACTGCGCTTTCAATGCGTCGATAAGATGGTTGCCGAGTATGGTGTTTTGATCCTGCGGACGCGGTTGCAAAAGGTCGGCATCTTCGCTGCATATCACACTCATCGACATACCGTTATTCATGTCGCCGCTGAGATCGCCGCTGAG
>NZ_DATHMR010000204.1:0-74404 GCF_035486915.1 Dyella sp.
TGCTGTCATGTCGCGCAGGCGATCAATGCAATTCGTTGAGTGCCGGATCGCGCTCGACCTTGAATACCTTGGCGGGCGGCGTGATCGACTTCATCAGTTTCAGCTGCTTTTGTCCCTGCTGGCAAACGTTGCCACCCTGGACAAACACACCATCCTGCGTGCACTTCCAGTCGTAAAAGTTCTGGATACCGCCGGCGAGCTGCAGACTGAAGTCGGTGCTGAGTGCTGCGGCATCGAACGGTTTGCCCGCCGGCTCGTTCTGGAACCAGCGCATCCATTCCTTGGAGCCGACCGGTGGCACTTTGTCGGGCGCCTGGAAGGTCGGATTCATCGGCGACAATTGCGGACTTTCGGCAGTCATGTGACAACTCAGGCAGGCACTGACTGGATTGTCGACCGGGCCGTCCAGACGTCCATTCCAACCAAGATGTGTCGGTGGCAATTCAGAGGTCTTGGCGTTGATCGCCGACTCCATGATCGTCGGATTGATCTTGGTCACCGTTGGTTGCTTGTTGGTGTAATCGTTGCCGGTGTTTTCCGGATCGTTGCCCCACATCACGCCGACCGGCACGAGGTTGTCCCAATTTGCTTCACCGGTGACCTGGCCGTTGTATTGGAACGTTCCGAAAATCCAGCCCGTACCGGGAACGCGCGTATCGCGGACGGCGAAATCCATCTGGATCAACGCCACGTTTTTGATTTCGCGATTGGCCGAATCGAAGCTGTCGGTCACGTACGCCTGCCACAACACAGGATTCACCAGGAACGGCACCTGCTTGAGATCGACATCCGCGAACAACGGTTTGCATACCACTGTACCGTTGTGAAAACTGTTCGGCTTCGACGTGACGCTCGGATCGGGATTCTGCGGATCTTTCCACACCTGACCGATCGTGTATCCGCCGATGTCGTTATAGATACCAACCGCGAACGTCTGACCCGTGGTCACCTGCGTCGGCGCCAATTGTTGCGACTGGATCTGCGCCTCTTTGGTGAGCCCGTGTATGCCTTCGCGTCCCAGCGGGCCGTAGTGCTGCCACGGTGCGTGGTACCAATGGCGGACTTTGTTGTTCTGCACATACCAATCGCTTTCGACATTGCCGTCCAGGCAGTATTTCTTTACCGCATCGACGTACGTCCGCCACTGTTCGAAGTCGTTGGTCAGTTTCGGCGGCAGCAGTTTGAAGAAAGCCGGAAGTGGCCCTGTAGGAAGTGTTTTCGGATAGTTCTGGCTGAGCTGGAAGATCGGCCCTGTGTAACTGGCGGGCGGTTGGTATCCATAATCCGGAAAGGTGCCCGCATGTGCGGCACCCGTCATCATCACGAGTGCCGCGGCGGCACTCATGATCCTGCTTTTCGCGAAAAGCATGATGTATCCCCTGTTGAGCGTGTGAGTCCCTCACACGAGTCTTACGCCCCTGTGCAATTGGCTCGTCCACATGGACAGGACTTACCATTCGCGGTTCAGCGGGAGATAACATCCCCGCGCGCACGTAGGAAACGCGTGAATTTCGCGCGACCGAGATGTGTAGACAATCGGCTTATGTTCGTGACACCCAGGTTACGTCCCCAGGGCGCTTGTCAGTCGCTGGGACCGGTGCACGCCGCGTAACGCTGTGCCTCGATCTGCAGCGCGTCTTGACCATTGAGCGTAACGTCGCCGGTGTAGTGCATCGGCGAATCGAGTTCGATATGGCCATTGCCGGATTTGCCCGCGCAACTCGCGTTCCACGTCAGGGCCGTGCTCGTGCGATGTTCGCCGGAACGTTGGCATTCCGGATCGGGTACCAACACGTCGACGAATACTTTCCACGGATCGGCACCGTCATCGAGACATCGCCACTTGACGATGGTCTTGTCGGTGTGACCGCCCTTGACCGTGTGCATGGTGATCTTCCACAGACCCGGCATCGCCTGAAAATCACCGGGATCGGCATGCGCGTTCGAGCCGATGGTCTGCGAAGCACTGACCAGCAGCAAAGCAGCAAGCGGATTGGACCAGCGGCGCAGGTAGCGTGATGTCATGGGTGTTCCATCTCTCGTAGTACGAACTCTCGTGTCGCGAATTCAAAAACGAACATGCCCTGCCCGCCGAAGCGGGCAGGGCATGGGTTGAAGCTTACTCAGTTCTGCGTGGAGGCAACGTTGCCACTCTGTTGCCAACCCTGATGAAAGTCGAACATATCCATCAGATCGCCGATGGCAGGTGCGTTGACCGGCACATACGGGTTTTCGTGGAACTGGATCGGGTTCGGCAGATTGTCGCGGCTGCGGCCGGAAATCGTCTCGTTGATACCCCAGTTGGCTTCGACGAATTTGTCGAACGACACGTGATCGAAGTAGGTGTGAACCACGCGACCGCCGGTGGAGTACTTGGAGACCACGAGCAGCGGGATGCGCGTACCGTCGCCGAAGAAGTCGATCGGCTGCACATAACCGGAGTCATAGTAACCACCGCCTTCGTCGAAGGTGATCATGATCGCAGTGTTGTTCCACAGCGTCGGGTTGGCCTGCACCATCTGCACGATCTTCTGCACGTAACCTTCGTACAGTTCCAGCTTCGAGGAAGCCGGGTGGCCGTCCAGCAGTCCATCCGGCTTGGCAATCGCCACGGCCGGCAGCGTGCCGTTCTGGATGTCGGTGTAGAGGTTGTTGATGTCCTGGTTGTTCGCGCGCAGGGTCGGGTTGGTCATGACCTGCGTGGAGTACAGGAACGGATCGCAGATGTTGCAGAACGTGCCTGCTTCACCCGATTCCGTGCCGTTGGACCAACCTTCGCCGTAGTACTTCCAGCTGACGTTGTGGCGATTCAACAGCAACGCGAGGTTCTGCTGCTTGGTCGGCGGAACGGTGAACTGATCGGCGCCCAGCGGAGCGGCTTCACCTGTCCCCAGGTAACCGGGGTTGTAGTTGTTCACCAGATAATAGGCGCCGGACTTGCAATCGGTGCCGCGGAAGGTGCGATACGGCAGGCTCTTCAGATAGCTGCGAACCGGGGCTACGCCAGGCTGCGTGTCATCGGCGCAGTTCACATACGAACCACCGCTGTAACCGTCCTGCACCCACCAGTTGTTGGTGCCAGACTGCGAGTTGGGATTTTCGATCTGGTTCGACGGCGGCACGGCAGGGTTGCCGTTTGCGTCGGCGTAATAGATCGCATCACCGAAGCCCAGCATGATGTGGTTGGCACCCGTGCCACCCATCACCGACTGGTGGAAGTTGTCGCTCAACGCATACTGCTGGGCGAGTTGTTTGAGGTACGGTGCATCGCCTTGAGCCATGTTGAGGAACTGCATGGACGTGGAGCCTTCACCGGTGCTTTCATCCGTGAAATTCGCCGGCTGCGTGACGCCATTGTTGCCAGCGCCCATCGTCACTTCCACCCACGGGAACAAGTCCGCACGGCAACCGCTTGGGTTGGCGCGTGTCGCGTTGTGCGTGTTGCAGTCCAGCTGTTGCCACATCTGGAAGAAGCGGTGCACCGGGCTGTTGGCGTAGTCGTTGTAGCTGATCGACGCGTGCATGCTCACCGGAGCATTCGTCAACGTCGCCGGGAAGCGCGTGTCGACGACATCGTTCGGCAGACCGGTACCGCCTTCGGCGAGTTCCGGATAGTCGGCCGTTGGCAACGCCGGCTCAATGGCTTCTGCCTGCGCAGCGGAAGCGAGGAATGGCTGTGTCGGCGCGCCACCAGTGTTCATCTGCGGCAGGTTGGCGTATGCGCCGGTGCGTGTCGGCGAGTTTGAGTAGTCGCCGGTCTGGCTGGCCTGCCACTGTTGCGCCTTAGCAACATTCGGGCCCGGCGTGCCATCGGCCTTCACGATACCTTCGGACAACAGGTTGTTGACCGTCTGACCAGCAGGTGGCGTATAGGTTGCAAACACGTGATCGAAGGTGCGGTTTTCACCAATGAGCAGAATGACGTGCTTGATCGGCGTGCGCGTGCGATCGCTGTTGTCCCGACCTGAATTCGGGTTGTATAGCGTCACAACACCGCCGGGCTGTCCATGCACCGGCGTGGTGGCTGCATTGGGCACATTGGCGCGGAAGGCAGCATCATTGGAAGTGTTTGAGGTTTGCGCGTTGGCTAAACCGACGATGCCGGTTACGAGCGCGCACAGGGCAAAAGGTTTCAAGCTGGTACGGCCAAACTTCGTACGCATGACTGGTGTCTCCTGCTGGCAATCCACGAAAGCCTGCAATCGAGTAATCCCCCTGATTACTGCTTGCGAACATTTCGCCCCTCGCAAGCGCCGAAGAGTGTGCGCTGCGTACATGACGTAACGTTGGCAGGAGCGCGACATAGCGTCGCGATCTGATGACAGTGGTGCGACAAGCGTGATGGTGCACATACTTTGTATTGACATCCCTTTTACGAATGCGCCGGCAAGACCTCGTACGGGCGCATCATTTCGTTGTCTTCGTGCTCGAGAAAATGACAGTGCCACACATAACGGCCTGGTTCGCCTTCGAACCGCATCGCGATGCGCGTGACCATGCCCGGATCGGCGCGTACCGTGTCTTTCCAACCTGATTCATGCGGTTCAGGCAAAATCGCCGGCCCGGTGAATGTCAACGCACGATGCGAGTTCCAGGCGAACAGATCGAATGGACGTCTGTCGATAACCTGGAAACGCACCAGATGTAGATGAATGGGATGCGCATCGCCGCTCAGATTGACGAAACTCCACGTTTCGGTGCTGTTTTGCAGCGGCTTTTCGGTGATCGGCTCGTGCCAGCGCTTGCCATCGAGCAACATCGTCATGGCGAAGCCGTTGGCGTCGTCGATTTCGTTGAGCGTCATCACACGATGTTGCGCCGCCGATGCCACATCGATACGCGGCACGGCTCTTAGCGCGGCTGGCAATACCGAGGTGTCGCGAACGCTCTGGCTGCGCACACGAAATTCGAGAATGCCTTGCGATTGATGACGCAGCTGAATGGCTTGTCCGGCCGCGTTTGAAAAGTCGATCACTACATCGGCGCGTTCAGCAGGATACAACTCGATCCGATCGCGTTGAAGCGGCGCGGAGAGCAAGCCTTGATCCGTCGCGATTTGAGCAAATGCGTGGTCGTGCGACAGCGAAAGATCGAAGAAGCTGAAGTTGGCCACGTTGATGATGCGGAAGCGGTAGCGCCGCGGTTCGACGTCGAAATAGGGAAAGATCTTGCCGTTGCACAACGGCAGATTGCCGTTGCATTGCATGACCCACGGCGCGGACGGATCGTCGGACACCGGGTAGTACAGCTGACCATCCTGTGCGACCAGGCGATCGCAAAGCATCAACGGTATGTCGTAGTCGCCCGCAGGAAGATTGAGCGCTTTTTCTTCGTCATCGCGCACGATGAAAGCACCAGCAAGTCCGGCATAAATGTTGAGCCGGGTAATGCCCATCGCATGGTCGTGATACCAGAGCGTGGCGGCATCTTGTCCGTTCGGATAGTGATAAAGCGCCGAGTGACCGGGTACGTACCAATCTTCGGGATAACCATCCGCGTCTGCCGGAACGCGCGCACCATGCACGTGCGTCACGACACGCACTTCGGGCGTGTTTTTCTCCGCGCCGTGAATGTTGTGATCGATGGGCAGGAAATGTTTGTCGGGTAACGCGTTGACCCAATCGACGAGCAACGGTTCGTCGCGTTTCGCTTCGAGCGTGGGCCCCGGAAACGAGCCGTTGTAGCCCCACATCGACGTTGCAGGAATGTCGCGATGAAGCTTGGTTTTGAACGCGCGCATTTCCACGCGGTAATAAGGCAACTCGCGTCCCGGATAGCGCGGATGCGCGCGCACGCCTGTGGCGCGTGCAACGGATGGCACCGGTAACGGATCGACAAAGCGCGCCAGCGATGTGGGATTGATCAGCGGAACCTTGGGCGAGGCCAGTGTCGGCGCATGGGTCCGCATCGCCATCGGCATGGTCATTGGCGGCGGCGTAAATGCCTGAGCGGTGCGCCACAGATCGGCCAACGCAAACGTGCCGAGCAATCCACCTGCCCCGCGCAGAAATCCGCGTCGCGTGATCGTCATGCGCGTGTCGCCCCAACAAAAAAGCCCTTGAAAGAACCATCGAGGTGCGGGGGTGCCCACCTGACGACATCGCGTGCTTGAGTCATCCAGCCACCCTAAGAGGCGTGAGTGACAAAAATGTTGCAGCGCAACTGCGATATCTCAACCAATAGGTCATCGATGCGTAGCGAACATCTTATTCGCTAGCGATGGCTGTTTCGCCCGGAAAAATCCGCCGGTTTCACCGGTTAAGACGGCCAACGCCGGTAGGTGAAACGTTCGTTCGCAAGAAATTTCTATCGGCTATGTGACGACGTTCATACTAGATCGCCTTGCGAAAGGCGTTCGTTTTCACTAGAGCGCCCACTATGATGGGGTCGTCTGTCACCCGGTACAGTCGGCTGGTAGATGGCATCGTTGTTGTGTGTGGGGTTGCTCTAAGCCGGTCGCGCGACGCATGAAGCAAGCGTGGAGAGCAGGGGTTTGCCAGAGGGGCGGAGTGATGCGTTTTAGTGACGTCGCGGCTCGGGGTTACCCGGCTGCATGATGCGCGATCGGACGTCCATATTGAGCCGGGCATTGCTTGCCTGGCTGTCATGTCTTTTTGTCCTGGCGCTACCATTTCACGTTGCGCTTGCCGGCGACGACCCGTGGGCGCCCTTGGACATACCGTGGTTCGACCGCCTGAGCGTCAATGACGGACTGCCGCACTCCATCGTCACCGCGTTGGCCCAGGATCAACGAGGGCTGATGTGGATCGGCACCATGGGCGGCCTGGTTCGCTACGACGGTTACCGCTTGCAGACGTTCAGCGACGTTTCCGGCCATTCGGCCGAACTTCCTGACGCCTATGTGCGCTGTCTGCTGGCTCTGCCGGATGGCAGCGTGTTGGTGGGCACGAATGCCGGTGGCTTGACCCGGTTCGATCCGCAGAGCGATCGTTTTGTCACCTACCCCATCGGTAAAGGCGGCACCAGCGATCGCAAGATCTACGCGATGGCGCGCGATGGCACCGACGGTGTGTGGCTTGCCACCGAGCACGGCCTGGATCGCCTGGATTTGCCTACCAATCGTATTGCTCCCATCGTCGGCGGAGGCGGCGCGATGTCGCCACGCAACTTCGGCGTACTGGAAGATCGCGAGGGCAATGTGTGGCTCGGCAACGACCATGGCCTTTTCGTGCGAAGTGCTGGCAGCAAGACGTTTGTTCGTCCCTCGCATCCGCCCGGTATCGTCGACACGGTCTTGAAGGATGGCATCTGGACCATCTACGAAGACAAAGAAGGACGGCTGTGGGCCGGCAGCACGCAGTCGGGTGCGGTGTATCGGGATCGCGATGGCACTTGGCACGCCGTTGCCGGTTACAGCGGTTATGCGGCGAATAACGAGCGCCGCTCGACCGTGCGCGACTTTCTGGAAGTCAGCCCCGATACGATCTGGCTGGCGACCGACGGCAACGGCGTCGTGGTGTATTCGCCCGATACCGGCAACCTTCGAAACCTGGCCCACGATGCGGCGCTGCCATCCTCGCTGCCCGGCGATTCGCTGCGGGCATTGATGCAGGATCGTGCCGGCAATGTATGGGTCGCCAGCGATCTGGGCGTGGCGCACACGCAGCCGACCGCACGTTCCGCCTTCACGATCTTGCCTGCCGTCACGCAGAGCGCGCAGGGACTGGCCAATACGAATGTGCGTGGTATTTACGTCGATTCCAGACAGCGCATCTGGCTGGGCATGAGCGCGGGCCGGGTCGATATGATCGATCTGAAGGCGGGACGCATCCAGCATCTGCAGCTGGGCGGAAATCAGACACATCGCGACGTGCAGGCCTTCGCCGAAATGCCGGACGGTTTCCTTTGGGTTGGCACTCAAGGACTCGCCCGCATTTCGCTCGATACGCTGGCCGTGCAGGATTCCCTCATCCCCGCGATCGACGATAAGCCGGTCCTGCATCTGCTTGCAGACGGTCAGAACCTGCAAATCGCCACCTACGACGGCGTGTATCGCTACGACATCCAGACGCATGCGTTGACGCATTTCAGCCACAAGATCAGCGATCCGGACAGTCTCGCCAGCGACACCGTGCGACGCATCGAGCGCATCGGACATGAGATCTGGTATCTCACGAGCCACGGCATCAGCATCGCGGCCGATACGACGCAAACCGATCACTTCAGAAATGTGATCAGTCAGGCCAACGATCCGAACAGTCTACCGAACTATCTGGTCAGCTCCGTGGCGATGGATCCACAAGGCCACTTGTGGGTAGGCACGTATGGTGGTTTAGCCGTGCTGACTTCGCATATCGGCGACGCGTCGTATCGTTTCAACACCATCGGCATGGCGCAGGGTCTGAGCAGCGACAACATCAATGCCGTGCTGTCGGATGACAACAGCAATTTGTGGGTCAGCCTGACGGGTGGCGTCTCGCGGATCGACGGTAAAACGCACGCCGTGCATAACCTGAGCAGTCGCGATGGTTTGCGCATCCCCAGCTACATCTATGCATCCGCTGCACGTGCGCCGACGGGCGAACTTTTGTTTGGCGGCCTTGGCGGTCTCACCGTCATCCGTCCGACTTGGCAACCGCCGGAACGGACAGAAGATGCGCCATTGGACGTGACATATGCCGTGATCAACGGCACACCGCTCCCTTTTGGTCAGCTGCCCAACGCAAACGATGCGTTGAAACTCAAACCGCAGAATCGCAGCCTGCGCGTCGACTTTGCGCTGCTTGATTTCCAGGCGCCGTCGGAGACCAGCTACAGCTATCGCATGGAAGGTTTCGACGACGACTGGATCGACGTGCCACGCGGCAGCTTGCCGAGCGCGATCTACACCAACCTGCCGCATGGCAAATACGCCTTGCACTTACGCGCGGTGACGCAAGGTTTGCGCTCGCGTGTGGTCGAAACGACGTTACCGATTGTTGCCGAACCGCGCTGGTATGAAACCGTGACCGCCCTGCTCGTCGCAGGCGTCTTGCTGCTAGCGGTGCTGTTGGGCGTGGTCCAACTGCGCACGCTCTATTTGCGGCGTCAGGCGGTGCATCTGCAAAAGCAGATCGACTTGCGCACGCGCGATCTCATCACCGCCAACCAACGCCTTGATGAGTTGGCGAGCACGGATGAGTTGACCGGCATACTCAACCGCCGTCGTTTGCTCGAAATGGCCGAAGGGTTTCGCCAACTGGCCGAGGACGGCAACCTGTGCATCGCATTGCTCGATCTGGATCGTTTCAAGCGGGTGAACGATACCTATGGGCATCTAGCAGGCGACGCGGTCATCCGCGCCGTATGCCAAACCATCCTGCGTCACTGCCGCGACGGCGATGTTCTGGGTCGTTATGGTGGCGAAGAACTTCTGGTGTGCTTGCCCAACAGTACGCTGGAGAAAGGCATGACGGTGGCCGAGCGTATTCGCGAAGCCGTCGCCGCCGAGCCCGTTGTGTACGAGGGTCGAACCATTCCTGTCACCACCAGCATCGGTGTGGCGGTCTGGCGCGAAGGCGAAACGCTTTCGCAGTGGTTGATCCGCGCCGATGGCGCACTTTATGTAGCCAAAGGCGCCGGGCGTAACCGTTGCGAGGCGGCCCAATAAAACAACGGGCGCCGAAGCGCCCGTTGTTTTGCACATCTGCGATGTAAACGCGATCAGATCGCGTAATACATCTGAAATTCCAGCGGATGCGTGCTGGCGCGGTAACGCGTGACTTCCTGCATCTTCAGTTCGATGTACGCATCGATGAAGTCGTCACTGAACACACCGCCTGCCTTCAAGAAGTCGCGGTCCTTGTCGAGCGCATCGAGCGCTGCGTCGAGGCTGGAGCACACCTGCGGAATGTTCTTCTCTTCTTCCGGCGGCAGATCGTAGAGATCCTTGTCGGCCGGTGCACCCGGATCGATCTTGTTCAAGATACCGTCGAGGCCCGCCATCATCAGCGCGGTGAAGGTGAGGTAGCCCGACTGCATCGGATCGGGGAAGCGCACTTCGATGCGGCGGCCCTTCGGATTGGACACGAACGGAATGCGGCAGCTCGCTGAACGGTTGCGTGCGGAATAAGCCAGCATCACTGGCGCCTCGAAACCCGGCACCAGACGCTTGTAGCTGTTGGTGGTGGAGTTGGCGAATGCGTTGATAGCCTTGGCGTGCTTGAAGATGCCGCCGATGTACCACAGTGCCGTCTGCGAAAGACCGCCGTACAGATCGCCGGAGAACAGGTTCTTGCCGTCCTTCGCCAACGACTGATGCACGTGCATGCCGCTGCCGTTGTCGCCGACGATCGGCTTGGGCATGAAGGTGACGGTCTTGCCGTTCTGGTGCGCGACGTTCTTGATGACGTACTTCATCGTCATCAGTTCATCGGCTTTCTGCACCAGCGTGTTGAACTTCACGCCGATCTCGCACTGGCCCGCGTTCGCCACTTCGTGGTGATGCACTTCCACGACTTGGCCCAGCGACTCCAGCACTTTGCACATGTCCGCGCGCAGGTCGGCCAGCGAATCGACCGGGCTAACGGGGAAGTAGCCACCCTTCACGCCCGGACGATGGCCGCTGTTGCCTTCGTCGTACTTGAAGCGCGAACTCCACGCGGCTTCCTGCGATTCGATTTCGTAGAACACGCGGCCCATGTCGTTCTGCCAGCGCACGGAATCGAAGATGAAGAATTCCGGCTCCGGACCGAAGAACGCTGTGTCGGCAACACCCGTGGACTTCAGGAACGCCTCGGCACGCTTGGCGATGGAGCGCGGATCGCGGCCATAGGCCTGCATGGTGCTGGGTTCCAGCACGTCGCAATGCAGAACGAGCTGCGTGTGGCCGCTGAACGGATCGAGGTAAGCGGTGTCCGGGTCGGGCAGCAGCACCATGTCCGATTCGTTGATGCCCTTCCAGCCCGAGATCGAGGAGCCGTCGAACATCTTGCCGTCTTCGAAGGTCGACTCGTCGATGGTGTGGGAGGGAAAGGTGACGTGATGGTGCTTGCCGAGCATGTCGGCAAAACGCAGGTCGACGAACTCGACGTCATGTTCCTGGATAAGGTCGAGGACTTTTTTGGCGGCGGACATGGGGGAAACCTCAAGATGGGTTGGACGGCACGCGTGCATATTGGCAAGCTCCGTACCAAATGCACAACGACATAGGAATCAATCGTTTAAATCGAAAGAAGCACCCGAAACGGCCTACTGTTGCACCAATATGGATCATCCATTGTAATACTTTGGTGCACCACAGCGCAGTGGCGGTGGTGCATGCCCCAAAAGTGCATGCAGTGTGCATGAACTTAGCTGAGCAAGCCTATGTAGACACGCTGGTGTACAGCAACTTCCAAGACCTCACCCTAAGTGACTGCTCGTCTGAGTTTCCGCCGGGCTTCGACCGTCCGGGCCAGTGAAGGTGATCATTTCTTAATCAAGTAGAGGCTGGGACACGGCTAGGTCTCGCGCCGCCTAAGTGATGCTCACTTTGACGAGGTGGTAACCGTACTCGTCGAACCCATTGTTGAATTTAGGGCGCCAGTAACGTCCGTTTTCAACCCAAAACAGACATGCCCACAGCCTTTTACTACTTCAAGATTTGACAGCGTAAAAGTTCACGTTGGCAGCGTTACGCCTGAAATTTCAGCGCAAATGGCCAGGAGACGATCTTGCAACGCTGTGTCATAGGCCTGTGGATTGGGCTTCATCCGCTTGAGGTGATAGAAATATTTCCCCGTGACTTGCGCCTCAGGATTGTCGTTCACCGCTAGCCAAGCCTGCGTGACATGCGCCTTGTCCATGTCGTCGGGCGCACCAGGCCCACCCATCTTGGTCGGCACCCAGCCCGGCTCTAGCGAGTTCGACAGAACATCCGTCCAGCGTCGTGAGACAGCGAAGGCGAGCATGGCATCGTGGAGCTTGCTTTCGGCGTAGGCGGAAGAACCATTCCAGCGGCGCTTCTTCCACAGGATGTCGTCCAGATTGGCATCGACATGATGATGCATGCCAGAGCTGAGATAGATGAGTCGTTGTGGGCGCTCAATCAGCGCTGTGAGCAGGTAAGGCGATAACGTGTTGATCGCGAAGACGTGCGGCAATCCATCGGAGGTGGTGAGCTGTCCTTCGCGGTATCCCACGGCGGCATTGTGGATGATCGCATCGAAGCGACCGAGTGCGTTGACTTGCGCTGCGACGCTCGTCGTACCAGCAATGGTTTCCAGATCGCCAATGACGACAGCCTCTGCTTTAGGCAGGGAACGTGCAGCATCCTCGGCGCGATTGTCGTTGCGCGCGTGGATGACGACCTTGTGGCCTTGGCTTGCGAGCAGTTCGGCCGTCATCAAGCCAAGGCCGGTGGACGAACCCGAAATAAAGATGCGTGACATGTTTCATTCTCCTGTGGCCGACGCCGGCAAGCGATGGCTTGCCGGCACGGCCTTTGATGTTTCAACGTTGCGGCGCACGAACCGTGAGCACGAGTGCCGCGCCAATAAGCGCGCAGATGGCGCCGAAGAGATAGACGGCGGCATAACCGAAATGTCCGGCGATGATGCCCGCCGCAGGACCGGATATTCCGTAAGCGATGTCGAGAAAGGCGACGAAAGCACCCATGGCGCTGCCACGATTAGCTGGCGTCACTCGCTTGAGTGCCTCCACGCCAAGTGCCGGGAATACAAGTGCGCAGCCAAGACCTGTAACGAGTGCACCTATGAGGGCGACGACTTCATACGGAGCGGTCCACACCATGGCCTGGCCAATCGCCTCGATGACCAACGACCAGAGCGCAACGCGATAGCCGCTCATTTTGTCCGGCAAATGCCCGAGCACGAGGCGCACGAGAATGAAGCCGACGCCGAAAGCCGTCATCACCAGGCCTGCATGACTCCATGTCTTTGCTGCGAAGTAAAGCGATGCGAAAGCAGTGAGACCTGACAAGCCGACGCCCTGCAGCATGAGTCCAAATCCCTCTCGCCAAATCTGACCGATGACCCGGTAGAACGGCAGGCGTTGGCCCGCTGAGCTTGAGTAGGATGTATTGCGGAGCGCAATCGCGGCGGCGGTGAGCGGTGCAACGATGCATGCAATCATCGCCGTTTGAAGCCCATAGGCCTGATAGAGCGCCATACCGACCGGTGCACCGATAGCGAGTGCCGCAAACATCGCGATGCCGGTCCACGACATGGACATGCCAGCGCGTTGCGGACCCACCGACGCAATCGACCAGGAGACGCAGCCCGTTACGAACTGGCTTTCGCCGAATCCGGCGACCAGACGGCCAGCGATGACGACGGCGAGACTAATCGCGGGCGACAGGGCGGGCGTCGCTGCAATGAGATAAAGAAGCCCACCGAGTGCGCACACCACCGCGCCTTGGAGAGCGGATCGCTTACCGCCGTGATGATCGGTGAGCCGGCCGGCATAACCACGCGTCAGCACTGTTGCGACGAATTGAATACCGATGACGAGACCGACGATAAAATTGCTGAAATGCAGCTTCTCGTGAATGAAGAGCGGAATGACCGGCAATGGCAGACCGACAGCTAGGTAACCGCAGAACAGTGCCGCAATGATGCCGGGTGCGGGGCGAGACAGTTGAACCGGTGCTTCCTGAGCTCGGTTCACATCGATTACAGCGGGCGCTGACATAACAGCCTCCACGATCTCAGTTGATGGGGATCGAGGCGTCGCCAGTTTCACTCGGCGACGCCTTCGAAATTAAGCCAAGACTTCCGTGTTGGCGGCGGACGTACTGAAGAGGTCCGGACGATATCCACTGGCTTTGAGCAAGTAGTTGCGGGAAGCAACGACATCCGCGGACAGTTGCGCCACATCGACACCCACCAACTTGCCTGCACGCTTACGGATCTCACCGGCAACCATTACGGTGTCGACATCCGAGCGCTCGACGGCCTGCACAACAGTGCCGATTGCATTCGTAACAGGGAACACTGCGGCACCATCCGTACGAATCATGATGATGTCGGCCTGTTTGCCGGGGCTCAGCGTGCCAATCGAATCTTCGAGTCCCGCGACGCGTGCACCATTGACCGTTGCTGCTTCCAGCACCGCATTCACCGAGATCGGCGCCGGTACGTTTGCTTCCTTATGGAAGCGGCGATAGCGCATGGCAGAACGTTGCTGTCCGAACAGCGCGTGCATCTCGCCGAACATGTCGCTACCGAAAGCGGTGTCCAGATCAATACCAAGTGCGGGCTTCAAGCCGTAGTCGATGGCTTTCTGATAAGCGAACGTTTCGTCGTCAAAACCAAACAGCGCATCCGAGCGCGGATTGACGGTGATGTTGACGCCTGCCTGTGCGAATAGCTTCCACGTTTCTTCCGGCACGCGCGTGCAATGGTTGAAGATGTTGTGCGGGCCCAGCACGCCGGGTTCTGCAAATTCCGGTGAAAGCTTGGCAAGGTCGCCGATGAACTCGGTCAAGATGCGCATGTCCAGTTCGCGCGCGATCTTCCACCAGTCGAGATTGAGTTGCCCGAACAAACCAACCCGGACGAGACCCGCGTCATGATTCCAGTTGAGTGCGAGACGTTCGAGATCCTTCGGCAAGTGCGCGGCCGAAGCCTGCTTGTCCATGGCGGCGCCGACCATGTGCAACGCGCGGATGCCTGCATGATCGAGCGCATCCAGGGCTGCGTCGGTGTGCTCCGGTGTGCGCGAACTGTGGCATGCGTCGATGATGGTGGTGATGCCTGCATCGAGGGACGCGGTGGCCGTCAGCTTCGTGCTCAGGTACATGTCCAGCGGGCGGTAGTGCGCGCCCAACTTTTCGGCAACCACGTCGATGTAAGCGAAGAGATCGTCGACGTCGGGCATCAGCCGACGCATCACGCCGAGCCATGCATGGTGATGTGCGTCGATCAGGCCCGGAAGGACGATGCTGCCCGACGCGTCAATGATCTGCGCATCCTCGGTTTGGATGTTCGGGCCAATGGCTGCGATGCGGTCGCCCTGGACGAGAACGTCGCCGATCGCCAGGTTGGGAACCTTGGCATCCATCGTCAAGATGGTGCCGCCCTTGAATAGGGTATTGCGTGGATAACCAGACATAGGAAGGTCTCCATGTTGTCGATGAGATGAGTGAATCGATCAATCGCCTTGGCGGTAGGCGGGGAGTCCGTGTCAGCCCTCTGGCGTACCGTTGGGCGCAAAGATAGGTTGTGGCCTATCTTTGATAAAGGTAGAGTCACGCAAATCATTTTTGCTTAAAATCACAAATGGAGACTCCCCATGAGCTTCGATGGGCGGCTGCTTTCCGGGATGAGCGTGTTGGCCGCGGTCGTTGAGGCCGGCAGCTTCAGTCGGGCAGGCGAAATGCTCGGGCTGTCGGCATCTGGGGTGAGCCGATCGGTCGCGAGGCTCGAAGAGCGGCTGGGCGTTCGGTTGTTGAATCGCACAACACGCACGCTGCATCTAACCGATGAAGGCATTCGCCTCTACGAGCGCGCTGCACCGCATCTCGAAGGCATCGAGGAAGCCGCTAATTTCGCTTCGGGCGCGGCCGTGACGGTGCGCGGTGCGCTACGGGTAAGTCTTAATCCCATCTTTGCGCGTCACGTACTCGCGCCGAAGCTGCCTCTTTTGCGAGAGCGCTACCCGGGACTCGAACTAACCATTTTGCAGCAGCCGGATGTCGGCGATATGGTCGGCGAGGGCATTGACGTTGCGGTGCGTTTCGGACCGCAACCGCCTTCCACGATGTCGTCGCGGCTCTTGTTCGAAACGCGAGTCCTGACGGTTGCGTCGCCCGCCTACATCGCCAGACATGGACAACCCAAAACGCCATCCAAACTTATCGAGCACGATTGCATTCAGTACATCGATCCTCGACATGGCAAGCCATTCCACTGGGAGTTTCAACGTGGCAGCGAGGTACTGCCTGTCGAAACAAAAGGACATCTAACGCTCACGGACGTGGACACGATGGTGCAAGCGTGTGTGGCTGGGGCTGGTATTGCGCAACTGCTATCCCTGGGTACCGAACATTTGATCGCGAGTGGTGCACTCGTCGAGTTGTTCCCCAATTGGCCGGGAGAGACGTACCCGCTTTACATCATGCGACCCTCGCGCCGTTTGGCTCCCGCGGCCGTTGAAGCGTTCTTGGAATTTTGTCGAGAGATCTGTGAGGGATAGCGTCAGGCAGCCAAAAACGCGGCAAAAATTTTGATTTCGTACATTGACTTTGTGCTTGCGGTCAAAAAAATTAACTGCGGTTCTCGCCGAGCGCCTCTCTTATCCACACAGTGAACGCATCCATCGTTGCTTGGATTCGGGCAGGTAGATGGCGATCACGCGGGTAGAGAATCGACACTTCGGGAGCCTGGGTTTCCCATGCTGTCAGAACACGCTCAAGCTTGCCCTCCAGCAATGCGGGTGCAGCGATGAAACATAGGCTCTGCACAATGCCCATACCCGCTATCGCGAGCTGAAGACGCGCGTCGGAATCGCTGACGGATGCCACGCTCGGTGGATACAACTCACTACGCTTGCCATCGGCCTCAAATTCCCATTCCAACTGTGTCCCAGGTTGTGGGAGGAGCAAGTCGATCAGTCGATGCCGTGATAGATCTTCCAGACTTTGTGGACGGCCCATCTGCCGCAGATAAGCGGGCGATGCCACGGTGACGCGTCGCGGGCGTCCCAAGGGTCGCAGCACCAGATCCTGATCTTCGAGACCGCCGATGCGCACCGCGAAATCGATGTTGTCGCGCACGAAGTCGCTGCGCTGGTCGCTCATCACCAGTTCGAGGTGAATGCCCGGATGCTGCGCATACCATTGCGGCAATCGTGGGATGAGGATCGATCGTGCCACCGAGCTATTGGCGCTCACTCTGACCTTACCCGTCAGCGCCTCACGTGAATCGGTTAGCGACGCTTCGATCTCGTCCAGATCGTTGAGTACGCGGCGGCAGACTTCGTAGTAGCGCGAGCCGGCTTCGGTAGGCGCGAGCGCTCGTGTCGTGCGAGCCAATAAGCGCACGCCCAAGGTTTCCTCCAGCCGCGCCATCCTTTCCGTCGCATTCGATGAAGACATCTTTAGGGCGCGTGCGGCGCGGCCGAAAGACCCGGTTTCGACGATGCGGACAAACAAGCGCATGGCTGCCAGTTGATCGACGCGCATTCGATTCTTCGCTTTTAACGAATAAGTATTTCGTATTTTACGCTCTAGGCGAGCACTGGTCGAATGCCTATCGTGTGCACCGTCGTCGATCCACACAGGAGCCAGGTGATGAACTACTGCACATTCGGCCGTTCTGGCCTAAGAGTTTCCCGTCTCGCACTTGGCGCCATGACCTTTGGAGCGGGTAGCGGTATCTGGGAGTCGATTGCCGGCCTCGATCGTGGACAGGCCACCCGCCTGGTCGGTCTTGCTGTAGACCAAGGGGTGAATCTGATCGACACGGCGGATGCCTACTCGCAAGGGCAATCCGAACAAGTGGTCGGGCAAGTGCTCGCCGACTTAAGTCTCGATGAAACACGCATGCTCGTTGCGACCAAAGTGCGCCTTCGAACCGGTCCCGGGCCAAACCAGGTTGGACTTGGCCGCTCGCATATCCTGCGCACGGTGGAGACGAGCCTCAAGCGCCTCGGCCGCGACCACATCGACCTGATGCAACTTCATGATCGCGATGCGCTGACGCCGCTGGACGAAACATTGCGCGCACTCGACGACCTGGTCAGCCAAGGCAAGGTCCGCCACATCGGCGTGTGCAATTTCAGCGCCGCCGAACTCGAGCGCGCCCACGCCGTCACTTCGCACGCGCACTGGGCGCACATCACCAGCAACCAAGTGCACTACTCGCTTGCGGCGCGTGACATCGAACACGACATTGCTGCGGTGGCGCAGCAGAACAATGTGGCGCTGATGATTTGGAGTCCGCTGTCGGGTGGCTATCTCAGCGGGAAGTACACCGCGCAGGATGGTCAAGTTGCAAAGGGGCGTCGCACGAATCTCAACTTTCCGCCGATCAATCCGCAGAAGGTAGATCCCATCGTGTACGAACTGCGCGCCGTCGCCCAGGCCATGGGTACAACACCCGCGCAAGTTGCTCTGGCCTGGTTGCTGGGACGCGATGAAGTCGCCACCGTGATAGTCGGTGCGAGTTCCGAATCGCAACTCTCGGCCAATTTGCAGGCGGCGGAACGGATGTTGTCGCCGGAGCATCGTCAACGGCTGAACGATGTATCCCAGCCTGATGTGCCCTATCCGTACTGGATGCAGCGCTTCCACGACAAGGATCGCGCGTGATGCGCCGTACGCCAATCCATGATGAATATGCCCAGTCCAGCCATAGGGAGAGCTCCATGAGCGCGCAACGAAGAGTTCGCAACACGATCCAGCTTTTCGGTTTCGCAGCGCTACTGTTTGCCGTTTCTTCTTGGAGCGGTATGACCCCTGCGCAAACTGTTGCGGCCCCGCAAGCCGGTTCGGCAGCGACCACGAAGATCGCTGGAAGCATGAAAGAAGATCTTAAAAACCGCTCGCGCGATATTCATTGGCCAACGGGGTTCGATCCTGAAAAGGCCGACCTGTTCTCGCATAACGAGCTTGTCATCCACGCATCGTGCGAGCGCGTGTGGAAACACATCGTTGACGCGGACAAATGGCCTCAGTGGTATCCCAATTCGAAAGATGTCCACATCGTCGGCAATAGCCCTGTTCTCGCGCAAGGCACGGTCTTTCGCTGGACGACGTTCGGGCTGCCACTGGAAAGTAAAATCAACGAGTACGTGCCGACTACGCGGATCGGCTGGTACGGCTATGCGCCGGGTGCCGCGCCCACGTTCTACCACACCTGGTATCTCACGCCCGCGGGCGACGCTTGCGACGTTGTTATGGATGAAGTTGGGAAAGGCGCTGATGCTGCCTACCTGCGTGAGACCGATGAGAGCATGATGCACCGTGGCCATGATCTTTGGCTGGCCACGTTGAAATGGGTCTCTGAAGGGCCCTGAGTCTCACCCGCGCCTGGCCGACCAGGCAGCTTGATGTAGCAGGAATGACCTTCGCCAAGTTTGGTGCAAACGCGATGGCCGGATAGGCCATCCCGCAAGGTCTCTCCCTCGTGCAGTGCCGTCGTGCGCATCTGCACCACACGCAACAATGAGTAGGAGTGAATCTATGTATGTCATTACAGGAATCACTGGTCGAGTCGGCGGTCAAGCCGCTCGTGTGCTGCGCGGCGCCGGTCTGCCGGTTCGCGGCGTCATGCGCGATCAGAGCAAAGCTGCTGCCTGGGCCGCGCACGGCTGCGAGATCGCATTGGCGGACACAACCGATGCAGCGGCACTGATCAAAGCATTCGAGGGTGCCAACGGCGTATTCGTGATGCTGCCACCGATATTCGATCCAAAGCCCGGCTTTGTCGAAGCACTCCCGATGGTGGCAGCGCTAGCTACGGCGCTCGATGCGACACGCCCAGCGAAAACCGTTTGCTTATCGACGATCGGTGCTCAGGCGAAACAGCCCAATCTCCTCAACGTGCTTGGTATTCTGGAACAAGCACTCAGCTCGTTGCCGATTCCGATCGCCTTCCTTCGTGCTGCATGGTTCATGGAAAACGCGGCAGCGGACATCGCGTCGGCACGGGATCGTGGTGTGATCGACAGCTATCTGCTGCCGCTCGACAAACCCGTTCCCATGGTGGCGACATCCGACATAGGTCGTGTCGCAGCGGAGCTGCTGCAGGAGCGATGGAGCGGTCGACGCATCGTCGATTTGGAAGGGCCGCGTCGCGTCACTCCGCATGATGTCGCTGCAACCTTCGCAAAATTGCTCGGTCGTCCGGTGCATGCGCAAGCCGTGCCTCGCGAGGAGTGGGAGAAACGCTTCATTGCACAAGGAATGAAAAATCCGACACCGCGCATGCAGATGCTCGACGGTTTCAACGAGGGCTGGATTGAGTTCGAGAACGGCGAGGCCGGCTCACGCAAGGGAGCCGTGTCCCTGGACGCAGCACTCAAATCACTAATCGAGAGGGAATGAAGCGACGCGCGTCAATCACGTCATCGTCGCGCACGTCGTGTAAGCGATCGACCGATTAGCCCACTGCCAAGCAGCGTGCTGGACGTCGCGTCTGCGCTCATTGAGAACAATCGCAATGACGTCCAAGGCAGATCGGAGAAATCACGGACCATGTTCTTTGCTTGTCGTCACGCGCGATGTGCCTGCTGTGCACCTCCCGTCGAACGCGCATCGACTGATCTCTTCAGGGCTTTTTTGCTTTAGCGTCGCTCGCCAACCATTCAAGCGTGAACCATGCCGACGTCGTTTCGCCCGGTGCGAGGACGGCTGGATTGAGGTTAAAAGTGTCGGGAGCCCCGCTTTGTGGTTCCACACAAGTAGTTTGTGCCGGTTCGTCGTAAACCACCCAGTGATCGCAGTCGGATGCGAGTCGCAGCGTTTGTCCCGCGCGATGCAACAGCACCGGGCGCGTGTTGATGAAACAGTCGTCCCATGGACCAGGCGATGGCGGTTGCAGCGGGTGCACGGCGATGCCGTCGGCATCGCGCGGATAGGCCGCGTCGGGCTGAAAGTCGATGGTGTCTGGCTTGAGGAACCATGGGTGCCAGCCAAGCACGGGTTTTGGCGCGGCTTGCGTGCCGGCGCTAACAGTGAGCTCCAATCGCAGCGTGCGGCCTTCCGTCGTGATGCACTGGCGTGCAGTGCCGCCGAAGGGCCAGTGCTCGTCGGTGGGCAGTGCAAGTACCAATTCAACCTGCCGCGGAGTGTGCGCCACCACCTGCCACGGCAAGACGAAGCCGATGCCGTGAATGGCGTGAGAGCCCAGGTTGATCGGCAGTTGGTAGTCCTGTCCGCCGAAACGGAAGCGGCCATGCCGGATGCGCCCAGCCCACGGCAGCATGGGATAACTGCCCCAAGCGATGGCGGCGGCGTTCGCTTCGCCGTAGCCGGCCAGCCATGCGACGCCTTCGCACATGATCTGCGCGATGCGGCCACCGGCATGCGGAGCGATGGTCACCGCCAACGCGTCGTTGCCGATGTGGATCAACTCGCCGGGCGGCAGCGGTTGTTGCGCAGCATCGAGTTCCACGTCACTTGCCATAAGGATGCAGCGTGAGGATGCGGCCGTCCTCGTCGTAGCGCAATTCGGTGGCCTTGATCGAGCGCAGATGGGTCACGCCGTCGGAAAGCAGCGAGTCGTGGTAGTACAACCACCACTTGCCATCGAATGCCACGATGGAATGGTGCGTGGTCCAACCCACCACCGGTGTGAGGATGACGCCTTGCCAGGTGTACGGGCCATACACGTTGTCGGCGATCGCGTAGCACAGCAAATGGGTGTTGCCGGTGGAATAGGAGAGGTAGTACCTGCCACGGTACTTGTGCAACCACGGCCCCTCGAAATAGCGGCGTGCGTGATCGCCCGCGCGCAACGGTTGACCGTGTTCGTCGAGAATCACGATTTCACGCGGCGGTTCGGCGAACTGCTTCATGTCGTCGCTGAGCCTGGCAATGCGCGGGCCGAGCGCGGGTTCGTTATCCGTTGGTTCCGTATTCGTTTGTGCGTAGGCGTTGTTGCGATAACTCTGCAACTGGCCGCCCCACAGACCGCCGAATGCCATGTAGTGCGCGCCATCTTCGTCGCGCAACACAGCGGGATCGATGGAATAACTGCCGGCTATTGCTTCTGGCTCGGCCTTGAACGGACCCTCGGGCCGGTTGCTCATCGCCACGCCGATCTGAAACAGGCCATCGACGCGCTTGGCCGGGAAGTACAGGTAATACTGGCCGTTTTTATACGCCGCATCCGGCGCCCACATTTGTTTTTCCGCCCATGGCACGTCTTTGACATGCAGGGCCACGCCGCAGTCGACCGCCGCGCTTGTCGGCGTGTCCTGCCGGAAGACGTGGTAGTCCTCCATGCAGAAATGGCTACCGAGATCGTCGAATGGCACGCCGCCCTCGATGTCGTGCGAGGGATAGATGTAGAGCTTGCCTTCGAACACGTGCGCAGAGGGATCGGCCGTGTAGAGGTGCGTCACCAGTGGTTGCGAGATGGCACGCTGGCGGAAGTGGTCGAGTTCGTTGGGACTGGAATCGTCGGACATGTCGGGCGTTCGTCGAGGGATAAATGATTAAGCTGCGGCAGCCTGCACGCGACGCGTGGCCAGTTCCCGCTCGATGCGCGTTTCTGTCGGCTTGTCGATCTTGTAGAGAAACAACAACGCCACGCCGAGCAAGAAGGGAATGGAGCAATACACGCTCACCGCCAGCTTGATGCCGTGCACCGCCGCGGGCGATTGCACGACGTGATCCGGCACGTAGCCGTAGATGGAAAGGATCTGCGCCACCAACGCGCCGCCGATCGAAAGGCCTGCTTTCAGCCCGCATAGAATGGCGGAGAACACGATGGCGGTGGCACGACGGTGGTTTTTCCATTCGGAGTAGTCGGCCACATCCGCCACCATGGCCCACAACAGCGGCGTCGTGATGCCGTAGAAAAAACCGTGCAGCATGTAAGAGACGATCACAAGGCCTACCGACTGCGGCGAATACAGCGCAAACGCCAGCAGGCACAGTGTGGAAAGCAGCAGCGCACCGCCGAACACATCGCGTTTGCCATAGCGCTCGGCCAACCGGCGCGAGAAACCGATGCCGATGATCATGCAAAGGATGCCGCCCGCGCTAAACAGACTGAACGCCGAAGTTGGCGCATCCTTGGGCCACTGAAAACCGGTGAGCCCCACGCTCACCAACAGCGCGTTCAGGCCGGCAATAAAGTGGTTGAAGCCGATGCTTTCGAGGAAGCGCGCCAGATCGTCGCCGTCCAGGTAGTACTTGAAGTAGTACACATACATGCCGCCCTTCAGCGCCAGCGTGACAAACACCAGCACGGTCAGCGCCAGCATGATCTGCCACGGACGATTGGCGGCGAGGTCAGCGAGATCCTGCCGGACACTGGAACCTTGTGCCGCCGTCGATACGACGCGTTCACGCGTCGTGAAAAAGGTAATCAGGAAAAACACCGTCCCCACCACCGCGAACAACGCCATGACGTGCTCGAAACCCTTGGCCTTGTCGCCATGACCAAGAATCAGCACCAGCGGCAGCAGCAGCACCTGGATGATGAACTGCGCAATCATCACGGCAACGAAGCGGTATGACGAAAGACTGTTGCGCTGGTCCATGTTGCCGGTGAGCACGCCGCTCAGCGCGGAATAGGGCAGATTGTTGGCAATGTAGATGCCCATCAGCAGCGTATAGCTGCCAAGCGCATACACCACCTTGCCGTGCTCGCCCAGGTTTGGCGTGCTGAAGGCAAGCAACGCGAACACGCCGAACGGAATCGCCGTCCACAGCAGCCACGGCCTGAATTTGCCCCAGCGCGTGTGCGTGCGATCGGCGACCAAACCCATCACCGGGGTGAACACGAAGGCGCCGAGGAAACCCACCGCGAAAATCACCGTCGCCGCCGTTTCGGCAGGAATGCGATATACATCCGTGTAAAAGAAAGCGAGAAAGCTCACCAGCGTCTGGAAAATCAGGTTGGCAGCGAGGTCGCCGAGGCTGTAGCCGATCTTCTCCATGACGGAGAGTGCTTGCGGTTTGTCGTTGCTCATGCGCGCCGATAATGCCTGTTGGATATCGGTCCGCGCGGATGCGCGGCGCCGGATCTATGCCCCCGTGCGGAGCCATCCGGTCCGCCGCCCTGATCCACGAACTTCCGCAGCCACGAATGGCCGCCAGCTCTGGCGGAACACCAGGAAGGTAGCGCTAACAATCTGGCGCGACACGCTGCATGGCAGCAATTTGCGTCGATCCTTCGGCAACGTGGAAACGCGTCGAGCGCAGCGTGCCGATTGCTGCGTTGCATGTGACATTGGCAGCCGTTGCTGCAATGATTGGTAGCGCTACCATAAATTCGCGGCACGCGTGCTGCCGTTGGACGACGAATCCATGTTCGGGGGAGGATCATGCGTAAGACCATCATGCGTTTGCCTGGCCTGTTGCTGCTGTTGCCGCTCGCGCTTCATGCGCAGCAAGCACCGCTGGCGGCGGGTCGACCGAAGTTTCTGGGCTGTACGTACAGCGCCAAACAAGCACAGGATTTCGCCAACTACTGGAACAAGCTCACGCCGGAAAACGCCGGCAAATGGGGCAGCACGGAGCCGGTGCGCGGCCAGTTCGACTGGACGGCGCTGGACGATGCGTACCACTTCGCCAAATCGCACGGCATCCTGTTTCATCTGCACGTGCTGGTTTGGGGACGGCAGCAGCCGACGTGGATGCTGCACCTGCCGCCGGACGAGCAGCGCAAGGAAATCGAGAAGTGGATGGATGCGGCAGCAGCGCGTTATCCGGATGCGGATTTCGTCGAGGTGGTGAACGAATCGCTGCACCACCCGCCGAGTACGCGTTACAAGGATGGCGGCAATTACCTGCAGGCACTGGGCGGCAAGGGCGCCACCGGCTGGGATTGGGTGCTTACTGCCTTTCGCATGGCACGCACGCGCTTTCCGCACGCCAAACTGCTGATCAACGACTACAGCATCATCAACACGCCCAAGGATACGGCGCGTTACCGTTCGGTCATCGAGCTGTTGCAACACGATCATCTGATCGACGGCATCGGCGTACAGGCGCATGCCTTCGAAACGCACGGCGTGCCTGCGACAACCTTGCGTACCGACCTCGACACGCTGGCCGCCACGGGTTTGCCGATCTACATCACCGAGATGGACATCGACGGTCGCAACGACGCCACGCAGTTGCGCGAATACCAGCGCGTGTTTCCGTTGTTCTGGAACGATCCTGCGGTAAAAGGCATCACGCTGTGGGGATTCCGCCCCGGTTTGTGGCGCGATGCGCAGGGAGCCAATCTTGTCCGCAAGGACGGCAGCGAGCGTCCTGCGCTGGAATGGCTGCGCGGCTATGTGCGTGCAGAGCATCCAGCGCAGTAACGCGCGCTATGTAACTTACAGGTGCACCTCGAACGGTGCGTGCTGGCGGATGTCGGCGCTGGATGCGCCGATTTCCACTTCATAACGTCCCGCATCGACCGCGTAGGCGCGTTTCTGTTCGTCGTAATAATGCAGGTCGCGTGTGGGCGCGATGTCGAAGCTCACGCGCTTGTGCTCGCCGGGCTTCAAGTGGATGCGCGCGAAGCCGCGCAGTTCGCGATTCGCACGTGCGTGTGGCGCATCCAGCGCACGTAAGTAGAGCTGCACCACCTCGTCGCCTTCGCGCGCACCGCTGTTGGTGACATCCACCGAAGCGGTGAATGTTTCGTCGGCACGCAGTCGGTTATTTGTCAGTTGCAACGCCGCATAGGTAAAGCGCGTGTAGGAAAGACCATAGCCAAAGGGATACAGCGGCGTGCCTTTGAAGTAACGGTACGTGCGCCCATCCATTCGGTAGTCGTCGAAAGCGGGTAATGTTTCGTCGGCCTTATAGAAGGTCACCGGCAGGCGGCCTGCCGGATTGATGTTGCCAAACAATGCATCGGCCACCGCCGTGCCACCGCGCTGACCTGGATACCAAGCCATCAGGATCGCCGGTACGTGTTGTTGCGCCCAGTCGACCGCCAGCGCCGAACCGCTGGTGAGCACCAGCACGACGGGCTTACCGGTGGCTTGCAATGCTTCCAGTAATTTCTCCTGCGTGGCGGGCAGGCGCAGGTCGGTGCGGTCGCCGCCGGCAAAGCCTGGGTAGCTCACGTCCATCTGTTCGCCTTCCAGCTCGGCGGTGAGGCCACCGACGAACACGACCACCTCGGCATGGCGCGCTGCGTCCAGTGCTTCGTCGAACGGCGGCTTGGCGTTCGGTAGGTGCCATGCAAGTTGCACGTTGTCGTTCTTATTGTTCTTGGCGTACTCGATGCGCAGGTCGTAAGGCTGGCCGGCTTTGAGATCGAGCTCGGTTTGCGTGGGCGTTTTTGCCGCGTCGCCAACATGCCAGCCATCCAGCACTAGCTTGCCATCGAGGTAGATGCGAAATCCGTCGAGTGCAGCGGCATCCAATGTGTACTGGCCGGAGACGGGCGGCAACAGTTGCCCGCTCCAGCGCACGCTGAAGTTGTTGGTCGACAGCGCTTTTTCAGCCGGCAGTTCGCCTTGCATCACCATGTCATCGGTGGGTGTGGCGTCGTCCCAGCGGAAGTCGATGCCGGCGTCGACGCGGGTGAGCATAGGTGTTGTGTCGAAGCCTTCGCCGCGGAAATATTCGGCCTTCAATCCATGCTCATCGCTGGTAGCCGAAGGACGCAAGTAGGCCGGTGCGATCAGCGTGGCATCGCCATGCCCACCCATGCCTTCCACCAGTTCTGCGCCACTTACGTAGGTGACTTGTGCTTGCGATACCGCTGCGCGGATGCCGGCGAGGATAGTTACCGGTGCTGCAGGCGTGCCGTTGTAGTTACCGAGCAGCGCACGAAGGCTGTCAGCGGTGGGCCCGATCACTGCAATGCGTTTGAGATTGCGCGAGAGAGGCAGCAGACCATCGTTCTTCAGCAGCACCAACGATTCGTCGGCGGTGCGTCGCGCCAGCGCGTCGTGTTCCGGCGACTGGTTCACCGAGTAGGGCAGCTTTGACCACGGCACCATGGCGGGCGGGTCGAACATGCCAAGGCGCATGCGTGCGGTCATCAAACGCGTGACCGATACGTCGATGTCGGCTTCGCTCACCAAGCCCTGATGCACGGCATCGACCAATGCGGCGTAGGTGTTGCCGCAATCGAGGTCATCGCCATGTTTCACCGCCATCGCGGCGGCCTGCCCGGCCGTGCCTACGACCTTGTGATACTTGTAGATGTCTTCCACGGCGTCGCAGTCGGATACGACATAGCCTTTGAAGCCCCAGTCGCGCCGCAGGATGTCTTGTAGCAGACGCTGGCTGGCCGTCGCCGGTTCGCCGTTCACGCGATTGTAGGCACCCATCACCGCATCCACCTGCCCTTGCTGCACGAGTGCCTGGAAGGCGGGCAGGTAGGTTTCGTAAAGATCGCGCTCGGAAGGATGTACGTCGAAGTGATGGCGCGTGGATTCCGGCCCGCTATGTACGGCGTAATGCTTGGCGGTGGCATCGAGCTTGCGATACCGCGCATCGTCGCCTTGCATACCGCGAACGAAAGCCACGCCCATGCGCGCGGTGAGGTAGGGATCTTCGCCATAGGTTTCTTGTCCGCGGCCCCAGCGCGGGTCGCGGAATATGTTGATATTGGGCGACCAGAAGGTGAGCCCTTGGTAGCGATCATGCATACCTTCGCGTTGGAACTGGTTGTATTTGGCGCGCGCCTCGTCGCTGATGGCGTTGGCTTCCACACCGAGCAGCGTTGGGTCGAAGGTGGCGGCCAGACCGATCGCTTGGGGGAACACCGTTGCCTGTCCCGCACGCGCCACGCCGTGCAGACCCTCGCTCCACCAGTTGTAGGCGGGGACACCGAGGCGTGGGATCGCCGGTGCACTGTTCTGCATCTGCGCGACTTTTTCCTCCAACGTCATCTGCGCCACGAGTTCGGCGGCGCGTTGCTCGAAGCTTTGGTGGGTGTCTAGCCACGGCGCGTGTTTTGGCAAAGTGCTTTGCGCAGCAGCCGACACAGCAAGCGTTGTCAGCAAGAAGGCAAATGTGCGGGAAAGTGTCTTAGTGCTCATGGGATTCATTCGGGAATCAATGCGTGACAGACAAGTCGAGCTGGAATGGGCCAGCTGGCAAGCCGGCTTCGTCGTAAAGATTGACGAGCGGGCTGTCGGCCCACGCGTAACGCACGCGCGTGGCAGCGGGCACCGGGGCACGCAGGATCACTTCATGATCGTTGCGAATCTCCGCGTGTGCATAACGGCAGCTGTCGTCTTGGGCGCCGCATAGTTCGAAGCCGAGCAAATCATCGCCGCCGTGGGCAACCAGCTTGCCACTGATATCGCCGAAGCCGACGATGACGGCATCGCCTTCATGCTTGGCCGAAAGCGGGACGGGACCGGATGGCGCGAGCGCTTCGCCATACACCACGTGACGCGCCGCGTACGCCAGACGGCGGCCGAGTTCCTGTTTGTTCGCAGGGTGGATGTCGCTGTGCTCGCCGATGTCGATGGTGATGGCGATGCCGCTGTGCGAGTCCTCCTGCGCAACCAGCCGCTGCGCTTCGCGCAATTGAGCCGTGCCACTTACGACCGGATGCGTGGGCACGGCGCCGTAGTTGGCCAGTTGCACGATCAGCAGCGGCAAATCGGCGCCGAAGCGCGTGCGAAACTCATCGCGCAGGGCTTCCAGCAGCTTGCGATAACTGCCCGCTTCGCCGGTGTTGGATTCACCCTGGTACCACAAGGCGCCGCGCAGGCCGTAATGGCCGAGCGGCGCGATCATGCCGTTGTAAAGCGTGGTTTTGCCCGAAGCCGACAGCCACGGCGCCAACGGCGGCGTGCCCGCCGCGAGCGGCACCTTGCGGTACTGCCAACCAGCATCGTCGAGCGGCACGGACGAACCGTCTTCAAAATGCAAGGCACGCGTCGAGGCCGGCCCGATGATGCCGCCACCGGCATAGGTGTTGAGTGCGTTGACCACGATCACGTTGTCGCCCGCGTGCAATAACCCGTTGGACAATGTGTAGTGGCGATCCGCGCCGCCGTAACTGCTGCCGACACCGCGGCCGTTCACCCAGGTTTCGTCGACTTCGTCGACGTTGCCAAGCCACAGCGTCGTGGCCTGGGCGGCCTGCGCAGCGGTGAGCTTGACGGTGGTGCGATACCACAACATGCCGTTGAAGCTGGCCAGTTCCGGCAAACCCCATTGCTGGTAGTCGCCCATGGCGTGCGGTGCTTCGCGCCAACCGGTGGTCGAGGCGCCTGGCAGCCACGGTTCGTCGCCGACTGCGGGCTCGCCCTTCGCTGTGTCGGGTAGCGCGCGCCACCACTTGGCCCACATCTCGCCCCATTTTGCGTTGGCACCCTGTGGATCGCGGGCGTATTGCGCGAGTACATCCAGCGCCTCGTTGTTGCCGCCGGCTTTGCGCAGCGAGGCGGCGTCCAGCCACGCCTCGATGCGCGAGCCGCCGAGCGATGCGTTGATCAGGCCTAGGGGCACCTTTTCCGTCTTCTGCAATTCGCGCGCGAAGTAGTAACAGGCCGCGGAGAAATTCGGCACGTTGGCCGAAGTGGCCGGCAGCCACGGCGCAGCTCCGTTAAAGCCTTCCTGCGGAGCGGGCGTGGCCGTTTGCGGCACACGCAACATGCGGATCGAATCGTTGTGCGCCTCGCCGATTTCACCGTCCGCGTTCAACGTGCGGCGTACCGGCAGTTCCATGTTCGACTGCCCGCTGCATAGCCATACGTCGCCGATCAGAATATCGCTGGCCATTTGCGTGGTCGTGCCCGAATGCACCTGCAGCGTGTACGGCCCCCCAGCTTTCTGCACAGGCAATCGCGCTTGCCAGTCGCCGTGCTTGTCGGCACGAGCGGTGACATGCGCGCCGGCGAAATCGAGTTGAACCTGCGCGCCGGGTTGCGCATGGCCCCACACCGGGATGGGACGGTCGCGTTGCAGCACCGCGTGATCCTGGAAGACGGGCGCCAGCAAGGCAACGTTGTCGTCGGCAGCCTGTGCACCGGTGGCGAGGCACAACAGAGCAAGCAGCAAAGCAGTGTGCGGCTGACTGTTCAAAACGTTCGGCAGGATGAACTTCACCATGCGTTGTATCCCGGTGTGAGAGGAAAGGAGATGGGTCTGGTGGTCGCCAAGCGAATACGCAGAGGGTGCAAAGTATGCTGGCGGAGGCACGTTGATGCTGGTATCGCTACCACCGCGCCGGCATTTATGTGCAGAATGATGCGGAGCATCAAGAGCGACGCATGTCCACACATCGCTTCAGGAAAAGCCTCTTGCAGAAGCCCGCAAAGAAATCGGTACGCCGCAAAGGTCACGCCGTCACGATTGGCGAGGTAGCCAAGCGCGCCGGCGTTTCGCCCATGACGGTGTCGCGTGTGGTCAACGGCACCGGCAACGTGCGCGACTCCACGCGCGAACGCGTGAAGCGCGTGGTGAACGACCTTGGCTATACGCCCAACCTCGCTGCCAGTGCGCTGGCGACGGCGCAGGGCACGCGCATAGCGCTGATCTATTCCAATCCCAGTACGGCCTACCTGAGCGAATTGCTGGTCGGCGCGATGCGTGGCGTCACGCGCTCGGCGGCGCAACTGGTGATCGAGGCATGGAGCGAACGCGAGCCCGATGCCGAGCGCGTCGCTGCGCGCGCGCTGGCGCGCAGTGTGTCCGGCGTAATCCTGCCGCCGCCGTTGTGCGAGTCGGACGTGGTGGTGGCCGAACTTGTGCGTGCTGGCGTGCCGGTGGTGGCGATCGCTTCGGGTCGCCCGCGTGCAGGCGTTTCCAGCGTGCGCATCGACGATTTCCATGCCAGTCGCGAGATGGCGGCTTACCTCATCGGCAAAGGCCATGCGCGCATCGGTTACATCAAAGGCG
This sequence comes from Dyella sp., assembly GCF_035486915.1. GTDB lineage: Bacteria > Pseudomonadota > Gammaproteobacteria > Xanthomonadales > Rhodanobacteraceae > Dyella_B. The sequence continues at coordinate 30,437 of NZ_DATHMR010000204.1, forward strand.
ACCCCAACCAGACGGCCAGCCAGTTGCGTTACGAGGGTTTCCTCGCCGCGCTGCACGATGCCGGCATCAAACCGGATCGCACGCTGGTGCAACAAGGCCGGTTCACCTATCGCTCCGGCCTGCGTGCCGGTGAAAAGCTGCTTGCGCAGCGCAAGCCGCCCAGCGCGATCATTGCGAGCAACGACGACATGGCCGCTGCCGTCGTTTCGGTGGCGCACCGGCGCGGGTTGGATGTGCCGGGCGACCTTTCCGTTGTGGGCTTCGACGACACTTCCGCCGCCACCACCGTGTGGCCGGAGCTGACCACGATCCGTCAGCCGATCGCGGCGATGGCCGATTCGGCGATCGACATCCTGCTGCGCGCGATTCGCGGCAAGGAGGATGCGAAGGTCATGGTGGATCACATGGTTGCGCATGTGCTGGTCAAGCGAGGCTCGGTAGCTGCACCGGAGTAAGCCTCAGCCTTCCATTTGCTCCAGTTCCTTGCCGCGCGTTTCGTGCACCCAGCGCGACACGAAAAACACCGATAGCGCCGCCGCCACGGTGTAAATGCCATAGGCGCCGGCAAGGCCGATGCCGGCCAACAACACCGGAAACGTAACAGTGATCAGGAAGTTGGACGACCACTGCGCCGCGCCCGCGACCGCGAGCCCTGAGCCGCGGATCTGATTGGGGAACATCTCGCCCAGCATGACCCACATCACCGGACCCCAGGAAAGATTGAAAAAGCACACGTAGGCGTTGGCAGCGACGAGCGCCAATTTGCCCATGCCAGGAGAGAGCGCCAGCTTGCCGGCGGCATCCAACGAGGCGCTGGCGAAAGCCACTGTCACCAGGGCGAGCGTGATCGCCATGCCCAACGAACCGATCCACAGCAGCGGTTTTCGACCAATACGATCGATCAGGAAAATGGTGACGATGCAGGCGCCGATGGACAGCGCGCCGGAGATCACGTTGATCAGCAGCGCATCGCTCTCGGAAAACCCCACCGCCTGCCACAGCACCGCGCCGTAGTAGAACACCACGTTGATGCCCACCAGTTGCTGGAAAGTGGCAAGGCCGATGCCCACCCACACGATGGTGCGTAGCTTGCCTTTGGTCTTGTCGATGAGATCGGAGAGCTGCGGGCGATGATGGTCGGTGGATAACGAAGCATCGATCTCGTCGAGCTTGATCGAAGCCGCTGCATGGCCATACAGCTTGGCGAGCACCGCAAGTGCATCTTGCTGGCGCTTCTTCACTACCAGGAAGCGCGGGCTTTCGGGAATCGTCAGCAACAGCAGCAGGAATGCCGCCGAAGGAATCGCCTGCATCCAGAACATCCAGCGCCATGCGGCCTGGCCGAGCCACAGCGGTTCGGTGGATGCGCCGGCTGCGTGCGCCAGCAGATAGTTACTGAGGAAGGCGCAGAACAGCCCGCTGATGATGGCGATTTGCTGCATCGTGGCGAGTCGTCCGCGGTAGCGCGCCGAGGCGACTTCCGCGATATAGGCCGGTGACATCACGCTGGCAGCACCCACCGCGATGCCACCGATCACGCGTGCCATCACAAAGAAAATAGCGTTGCCGGCCGCGCCTGCTCCCGTCGCGGAAAGCAAAAACAGCGCGGCTGCAACGATCAGTACCGAGCGTCGCCCCCAACGGTCGCCCAATCGGCCGGCGAAGAAAGCACCGAATGCGCAACCCAAAAGCATGGAGGCGACTTCGAAACCCACGCCCGCCGAGCTGGATTGGAACGTCTGCTTCAGTCCATCGACCGTGCCATTGATCACGCCGCTATCGAAGCCGAACAGAAAGCCGCCGATGGTCGCCACGCAACTGATGAGGATGATGAAGCGTGTGTTCTCCGTACCGTCGTTGTCGACGTCAGCGGCAGGAGCGAGCGTGGTGCCGTGCATGTACTTCCCCTCAGTTGCGGCGCAGTGGATTCACTGCGCGCTGGTCTCGCCTGGTTGAATCGGTGCCCACCCCCGTGGGCGTTTGGACTTTCAGATGCGATACCGCAGCGCGGCGGTATCGCATCGTTCCCGGTCTTACAGTGCTTAACGCACCAGATACTGGTTCAGCAGATTTTCGTAGCGTTCCTGCTTGCCACTGATCTGTTTCGGCTCACCGCTCGATGCCGCCAGTGCGGTGAGATCGGTGAGCTTGAGCTTGCCCTCTTCGAAGTTCTTGCCGGCACCACCGTCGAAGCTGGCGTAGCGCTCCTTGCGCCATTGTTCCCATGGCGACTTCGTGAGCAGCGCGTGCGCCACTTCCAAGCCGCGCGCGAACGCATCCATGCCGCCGATGTGCGCGAGGAACAAATCATCCAGGTCGGTGGACTCGCGGCGTACCTTCGCATCGAAGTTCAGACCGCCCTGCAAGCCGCCCTGACGCAGCACCACCAGCATCGCGCCCACGGTGTCGTACAGATCGCTGGGGAACTGATCGGTGTCCCAGCCATTCTGCGCATTGCCGCGATTGGCGTCGATGCTGCCGAGCAGGCCGTGATCGGAGGCCACCTGCAGATCGTGTTCGAACGTGTGACCCGCCAGCGTCGCGTGGTTGGCTTCGATGTTGAGCTTGAAGTCTTTCTCAAGGCCATGCTTGAGCAGGAAGCCAGCGACTGTGCCGCTGTCGAAGTCGTACTGATGCTTCATCGGCTCCATCGGCTTGGGCTCGATCAGGAAGTTGCCCTTCAAGCCGATGCTGCGGCCGTAGTCGCGCGCCATCGTCAAGAAACGCGCGAAGTGTTCGATCTCGCGCTTCATGTTGGTGTTGTGCAGGCTGGCATAGCCTTCGCGACCGCCCCAGAACACGTAGTGCTCACCGCCCAATTCCACGGTGGCGTCGAGCGCGTTTTTCACTTGCACGGCGGCGCGCGTTACTACGTTGAAATCCGGATTGGTCGAAGCGCCATTCATGTAGCGCGGGTGCGAGAACAGATTGGCGGTGCCCCAAAGCAGCTTCACGCCGGTGGCTTGCTGGCGTTCTTTCGCCATCGCAACCATGTGCTTGAGGTTTTTCTCGTACTCGCCGATGTCGTCGGCGTCCGGCGAAAGATCGATGTCGTGGAAGCACCAGTACGGCACGCCCAGCTTGGAGAAAAACTCGAATGCAGCGTCCACTTTCGCCTCGGCGGTAGCCAGCGGCGTAGCGGCTGCCCACGGGAAATGGCGGGTGCCGGGACCGAATGGATCGTGGCCAGCGTTGCAGAACGTATGCCAGTAACACACGGCGAAGCGCAGGTGCTCGGCCATTGTCTTGTCGCCAATCTTCTTGTTGGCGTCGTAATGCTTGAAGGCCAGCGGGTTGTCCGAGTCGCGGCCTTCGAACGTGATCTTGCCGATGCCGGGGAAATATTCGCGCTTGCCGATGAAGGGGGTACTCATGCTGAAAATCCTGTCGATGGCCGATATGTGGTGGCTGGAGGAAAAAGAAGAGGCGGATCAGCCAGACGCAGGCTGACGCTCCGCATACAAAGCTTTGGCGCCATCGAGATGACGCAGGAACTGTCGATAGGCCGGCCGGTAAGCCGCGACGGCCTGCGCGTCGGGATAGGTGGCAAGCGCGGTGTTGAGTTGCACGTGTTCGCGAGCGATGGCAGCGAGATCGGCGCTGGCATTGCCGGTTTTCTCCAGCGCCCACAGCGCCTGCAACGCGGCACCCAGTGCAGCGCCTTCGGCCTGCGCGGGGACTTCTACCGGCAGCGCGAACACATCGGCGATCATTTGCCGCCATACGGCGCTTTGGCTGCCGCCGCCGGTAAGGCGGATCGCATCGAATCCCATGCCGGCTGCCTGCAACAGGTCGTAGCCGTTGCGCAGTGCATACGTGGCGCCTTCCATCGCGGCGCGGTAGACGTTGGCGCGGGTGAAGTTGTTCAGATCGAGGTTGAACAGACCGCCGCGCGCAAGCGGCAGATCGGGTGTGCGTTCGCCGTTGAAGAACGGCAGCATCACCAGGCCATTCGCGCCGGGCGTGGTCTCGGCCATGACCGTATCGCCGTCGCGCGTGCTGAAGCCGAACGCTTTGGCGACCGCCTCGGTGGCGACCGTGCAGTTCATCGTGCAGATGAGCGGCAGCCAGCCGCCGGTGGATGAGCAGAACGCAGCCCATCCGCCTGCTTCGTCCACGATCGGTTGCGCGGCATAGGCGAACAACGTGCCGGAGGTGCCAAGGCTCATGCTTAGCACACCAGGCGTCACGTTGCCGGTGCCGATGGCGGCCATCATGTTGTCGCCACCGCCGGCGGAGACACGCACGTTACGCGGCAGGCCCAATTCCTCCGCGATGATTGGCGAGAGGGTGAAACTGGCATCGGCCGCAACCAGCGGTGGCAGCAACGCGGACAAATCGCGCTGAGCGTCCGTGGCGGCAAGCAGCGGTTTGCACCATTGGCGCGTGCGCACATCCAGCCAGCCGGTGCCGGAGGCGTCGCCGTATTCCATCCAACGCTCGCCGGTGAGCCAGAAGTTTACGTAGTCGTGCGGCAGCAGGATGCTGGCCAGCCGCGCATAAGCTTCCGGACGGTGCTTGCGTGTCCATGGCAGCTTGGATGCGGTATAGCCGGCGAGAATGGGATTGCCGGCCAGCTGCACGCACTGCTGCGCGCCGCCGACCCCGTCCATGATTTCCGCGCACTCGGCTTGCGTGCTGGTGTCGCACCACAGCTTGGCGGGCGCCAGCACCTTGCCGTCCGCGTCCAGCGGTACGAAGCCGTGCTGCTGGCCCGACACGCCGATAGCCGCCACCCGCTTGCGCAGGGTGGGATCGAGTTTGGCGAAGCAGGCGCGGATCGCCTCGATCCACCATTCCGGATGCTGCTCGCGGCTACCGTCGTCGCGGGCAATCAGTTCCAATGCCTGCCCATGTGTGGCCAATACGCGGCGATCGGCCGGGTCGTAGACGACCAGCTTCACGCTTTGGGTGCCGGCATCGATACCGACGACAAGACTCATAGAGGGTTATCCGTAACTAAAAAAGTGTTAGCGCTACCAAAAAAACTAAATGAAACACGCCAAGCTGGCAAGGAGACGATGCATGCTCGCGGTTTACTAATTGGGGTGGAACACGTCATGCCGCGATGCGGAACGATCTGCGCACAAACGTTATGCCTCGCTGTGGCGCGAGTTTTTGCATCACAACAAATTCGTGTTTTACGCGATGCGCGAACGAAGCGAAGCGCATTTCATTGCGGCAAACGCAAATGAAGAAACATCAACGTGCGCCTGCAATTTCGTAATTGTCTGATCTCGTGCCATCCGATTCACTACGCAAACGCTGGAAGGGGCAGATATGTGGAATGCGTCTCATAAGGTTCCACGTCGAGTCCAGCGTAAACATCAAAAAACATCAAAAAACGAGCAAGCGGCATGCGCCGCTAGCGAATCATGCACGAGGGGAGCGCTAACATGATCGGCAAGAAGCAATCGTTGCCATGGCAACCGCGACGCACGAATCCGCTTTCGACGGCTTCGTTGTCCAGCGTGCGTTTGGCTGGCGCCATCGCACTGGGACTGGCCCTGACTTACGCGCCGGCTGCACTGCATGCCCAGGACGCGAACCAGAATACGGCGGCCGCGCCGGCACCGCAGACCAACGCGACTGGCCAGACCGCCAACAGCAAACCGGCTGACAAGACGAAGCCCAAAACCAAGGACCAGAAGGACATCCAGGATCTGGACGGCGTCACGGTGACCGGCATTCGCGCGAGCCTGCAGACATCGCAGTCGCTGAAGCAGAACGCCAGCCAGATTGTCGACTCGGTGACCGCGACCGACATCAACGCGCTGCCCGACCGCAGCGTGACCGAAACCCTGCAGCGCATCAGCGGCGTGACGGTGGATCACTATCTGGCCGACGATGACCCGGACCATCCGTCCGCCGAAGGCAGCGCTGTGCTGATCCGCGGCCTGCCTTACGTCGCCAGCCTGCTCAACGGCGGCGAAAGCTTCTCGGCCAACAACGGCCGCGCGCTGAGCTTCGAAGATGTGCCCGCCGAGTTGATGGAAGGCGTGGACGTCTACAAGAACCCGTCTGCCGAAATGATCGAAGGCGGCATCGGCGGCACGGTAGATCTGCGCACGCGCATGCCGTTCGACCAACCGGGTCAGGTGATCGGCTTCTCCACCGGCATCAACGAAGGCGACATGGAGAAGAAGAGCAAGCCGTCCTCGTCGTTCCTGTATAGCAACCGCTGGAAGAGCGATGACCTCGGCGAGTTCGGCGCGCTGGTCGACCTGTCCTACTCCGAGCTGGCGTCGCGTTCCGATGGCGTCCAGGTCAACCCGTATGTGCTTGAGCCGGCCAACAATCTGGGCAATTGCGGGAATGTTCCGTGCGAACCGACCTCGGCCAACGGCAACGTGGCTGTTCCGGGCGACATCAACTATTACCAGATGGACATGCAGCGCCGTCGCACCGGCCTATACGGCGCCTTGCAGTGGCGTCCGAATAACGATCTGGAAATCTCCACGCGCTTCTTCCGTTCCATGTACAACCTGCAGTGGACTGAGCACGAAGTTCAGGCCAACGAAGGCAACTACTACAACATGGTGCCGGTGCCTGGCACGTCGTTCAGCTACGACGGCAACGGCGTCTTCCAGGACGGCGACATGGTGGCCAATTCGTGGCAGGGCTACGACCCCACGGCCAAGGCAACGCTGAACACCGGGTACCCGCCGATCGGTGGCCCGAACTACTACGCGCTTACCCGCGAACAAACCCAGTTCACCCGCACTACCGACTGGTCCACCGACTTCAAGTACAACCTCAACGACCACATGATCTGGTCGGGTGCCGTACAGTTCGTGAAGTCCACCTCCAATGAAGTGGACTTCACGGTGTACAACCAGTTCTTCATGCCGCCGGCCAACGTGAACGTGTCCGGCACGCCCGGCATGACGCTGTTGCCCAACCCCGCGTACGCCACCATTCCGTCGAACACCACCAATCCGAACAGCCTGACCAACTACGCCAATTACTACCTCGGCGCGGCGCTGGATCACCTGGAATACGACTACGCGATGGAGCGCGCCTTCCGCACCGACCTCGAATACGACTTCCAGGACAACAACTGGCTGCAGTACGTCAAGGTCGGCGTGCGCGCCACCACCCACGACACCTACAGCAACAACAACAGCAGCAGCTACAACTGGGGCCCGATCAGCCAGGTGTGGCAGGGCGCATCCATCTACAACGGCGGCACGCAGCCGCTGGACTGGGCCAATAACGTCCCTGCGTGGATGGAACAGCAGTTCACGATGGGCGACTTCTTCCGTGGTCAGGCGAAAGTTCCCACCACGCTGATCTTCCCCAGCACGGCACTGGTCGGCAATTACTACGGCGCGATCTCCGCGTTGCGTGCGCTTGAATTGGGCGGCGGCGCCGGTGGCTGGTGCCCGCAGTTCTTCACCTCGGCCGACGGCTGCACGCCAGCCTCGGGCATGAGCGCGGACTACATGCATGAATCGACCCAAGCCGGCTATGCCACGCTGTACTTCGGCAACGACAGCGCGCTGGGCATTCCCTTCGATGGCAACATCGGCGTGCGCTTTGTCCGCACCAGCCTGAACGCTAACGGTTCAGTGACGTACCCGTCGTCGGATGCCATCCAGAACCCCGAAGGTATCTCGCCGGCCCAGATGGCCCTTTTCAACGGCATGACCACGCCGATCAACGGCGCCTACGACTACCACAACGTACTCCCCAGCTTGAACCTGCGTTTCAAGCTCACCGACGACCTGCAACTGCGTCTGGCCGCTTCCAAGGGTGTCACCCGCCCGGATATCAGCGAGCTCAACTCCTACATGGTTATCGGTAGCTCGTGGACGTCGGCTGGAACGAGCTCGGCGAGCGCGGCATCCAAACTCGCCGGCTTCACCGCCACCTCGGGCGGCAACCCGGACCTGAAACCGCTGGAAGCCAACCAGTTCGACGCCGCACTGGAATGGTACTTCGCGCCGACCAGCGAGATGTATGTCACGCTGTTCAAGAAGGATCTCTCCAACTACACCACGACCGAAGTCCATCAGCAGATCATCGATGGCGTGCCGGTGGCGGTGAGCGGCCCGACCAATGCGGGCAAAGGTACCGTCAAGGGTGCCGAGTTCGGCTATTCGCAGTTCTTTGACTTCCTGCCGGGCGCGCTCAAGGGTTTGGGCATACAGGCCAACTACACCTTCCTGCAGAGCAGCAAGGTCTACAACACCACCTCGTGCGATCCGAACCACGGCAATGGTTCGTGCGCGGCCGACGACGTGGTCACCAACCCGGGCCTGCCGATGCAGGGCTTGTCGCCGCACAACTACAACATCACCGGCATGTACGAATACGGTGACTGGTCGGCTCGCCTGGCCTGGTCGTGGCGCAGTCGTTACCTGATCACGCCGGTGGATTCGGGCGATACCTATCTGCCGATGTGGAACGCATCGTCGGGCCAGCTCGATGGCTCGGTGTTCTACCACATCAACAAGAACATGCAGGTCGGCCTGCAGGTGAACAACCTCACCAACACCGTGCAGCGAGTGCTGATGGGTCCGACCACCTACTTGAACGGTTACGTGGACACGAATCTCTACACGCGTGCGCTGTTCATGACCGACCGTCGTTACGAACTGGTATTCCGCGCGAGCTTCTGATGATTACCCCCGCCGACAAGGCAAGCCGCTGGATGCTTGCCTGTCTGCTTTTTTTTGCCGCTGGCATGCACGCGCATGCCAGCGATACGGCCATCGCATATCGTTTTGCCAATGTCCGCATCGGCGGTGGTGGTTTCGTTAGCGGATTGCTTTACCAGCCCAACGCAAACGACTTGCTGTATGCACGCACCGATGTCGGCGGCGCGTATCGATGGGATCCGTCGCGCACACAGTGGACGCCTTTGCTCGACTGGCTTCCCGCCAGCGACAACAATCTCTATGGCGTGGACAGCGTTGCGGTCGATCCCAATGACGTCAATCGTCTTTACCTGCTGACCGGCACCTACACCCTTCCGAGCGCCGGCAATGGCGCCGTGCTGATCTCCACCGATCGCGGAACACACTTCACGCGCAGCGATTTGCCGTTTCCCGTAGGCGGCAACGAGCAAGGCCGTAACAACGGCGAGCGCCTTGCAGTCGATCCCAACGACGGACGTGTTCTATTCCTAGGTTCGCGCACGGCCGGTTTGTGGCACAGCGTCGATCACGGTACGCACTGGACGCAGGTGCGAGATTTTCCAGCGATGGCTAGCAGCACCAACACCTTGGCGGCGCATGGTTCGCGCATGCAACCGGTGGGCATCGTATTCGTGGTTTTCGATCCGACGAGCGGTAGTCTCGGACATGCCAGCCGCACTTTATATGCCGGCGTTTCCACGCAAGACACCAGCATCTATCGTTCCGCCGATGGTGGCGAACATTGGACGGCCGTGGAAGGTCAACCCACTGGCTTGCGTCCCAACCACATGGTGCGAGCAAGTGATGGCGCGTATTACCTCACGTACGGCGATCAGGCCGGACCGGACCGGATGCACGATGGCGCCGTGTGGAAATACACGCCGGACAACGGGCAATGGAAGGACATCACGCCATTGCCGCGCACGGCGGGGCAGCCCAGCGGCTACGGGTGGAACGCCATCGCGTTGGACACGAGCAATCCGCAAGTAGTGATGACGGCGACCTTCGCGCATTACACGCCGAAAGACTTGTTGTTCCGCAGCACCGACGGTGGACAGCACTGGCATGAAGTGTTCGCGCATTCGCAGTTCGATACCGATCATCCGGTCTGGCTGAAGGAGCACATGCCGCACTGGATTGCTTCCGTCGTCATCGATCCGCACGACGCCGATCGCGCGTGGTTCGTCACCGGCTACGGTGTATGGGCTACGCATGATTTGCGCGACGCTGATCGTGAGGGCACTGTACATTGGCAATTCCTCGACGATGGCCTGGAAGAAATCGTCGCCAAGGCGATCATCAGCCCAGCTACGGGCGCGCACTTGATCAGCGCGATGTACGACATGGATGGCTATCGCCACGATGACCTCGACGTGGCGCCGCCCCAACTGAATGCGCCGCCACGCTACACCGATGCGGACGACATGGACTACGCCGGCCGCAAACCCTACGTGATCGTGCGCAGCGGCTGGATACGCAAGCCCGCCGCACCTGCCATTCGCGCTGCGTATTCCACCGATGGCGGGAAGCATTGGCAGACTTTTGCCAGCGAGCCGTCCAACATGGAAGGTGTCGGTGGCGGCAGCATCGCTATCGCCGCAGACGCCAGCCGCGCGTTGTGGTTTCCGCGCGAGGCAGAACACGGCTATCTCACGACGGATTTTGGCCGGCATTGGCAGGTAATCGACGGATTGGAAGGACATTTGCGCGTCGTTGCCGATCGCATCGATCCGCAACGCTTCTACGCTGTCGATGCACAGCAGAAAGCGATTTTCGCCAGCCAAGATGGTGGCGCGCACTTTAAGCCGATCTTTGGCGCGATGGGCCAATTCGCTGCCAAGGCTTCGCACTTGCGCCTGCAAGCTGCGCCGGATTTGGCAGGCCGGTTTTATCTATCCAGCCACGACGGACTTGTTCGCGGTAGCGACGATGGAACGTTGTCCTCCACCGCCGGCGAGCTAACCAGTGTAGACGCTTTCGGTTTCGGCACGCGCGCGCCGCACCAGTCACAAGTTGCGTTGTATGCGGCCGGCAAGCGCGGGGATGAGCAAGGCATCTTTCGCTCCGTCGATGGAGGCCAGCATTGGCAGCGCATCGACGATGATGCTCACCGCTACGGCGAAATCAGCATGATCACCGGCGATCCGCGCGTGTTTGGTCGTGTCTATTTCGGCACCAGCGGACGCGGCATCGTCTACGGCGACCCAGTTGCGCCCTGAGTCGCGACTCGCATGTATTTACCCACGCGCCGCCTGGTCGGACTGTTTTTCATCCTCTTGGGGATGTTCGTCGTGGGCGTGATGCTGACGACCGTTCTGCCGTGGAGGCGATAACGACGACGACCCGCCTCAGACTCGCAGCTTTTCCAGATACTGCTTCGGCGTGCAGTCGAACTCGCGGCGGAACACGGCGTACATGTATTGCAGTGAAGTGAAGCCGCTGCGCACGGCTACGTCCGACAACGACATCGATGGATCGGCCAGCATGTGCCGCGCCGTTTCCAGCTTGTGTTCCAGGATCACCTGATGCACCGACTTCTTCAGCTCACGCTTGAAATGTTCTTCCAGCGGCGTGCGTGAAATGCCGACGTAATCGGCCACCTGCTCGGTCTTGATTCCCATGCAGGCGTACTGGCGAATGTAGTGCCGCGCGCGCATTACGTACGGGCTCACGATGCATTGGTGCTGACTGCTGGCCTGCACATTGATGCCTGCTGGCGGCACCAGGATGCGCGTGGTCGAGCAATCGCCGCCATGCAGCATTTGATGCAGTAGTTGCGCGGCGGTGCGCCCCATTTCTTCGGCGCCCTGGATCACTGACGTCAGCCGGATGCAGCTGAGCATCTGCACGATCGGATCGTTGTCGATGCCGACGATGGCGACTTGGTCGGGTACCGGCACGTCGGCCACGATGCATGCTTGCAACAGCTGTCGCGCGCGTGCATCGGTGGCAGCGATGATGCCGATGGGTTTGGGCAACGAACGTACCCACTCGGCGACATCTTCCTGCGCGCGGCCCCAGCCGCCCGCATTGGTCGGCGAGCCGTGATAGATAATCCCATCCAGGCCATCGTCGTCGGTCATCTTGCGGAACCAGCTCTCGCGCTCGTAAGCCCAGCGATTACCCGGTTCCGGTGGCTTGCCGAAGAAGGCGAAACGTTGCAGGCCGTGTTCGATCAAATGATCGTAGGCGATGCGCACCAGCTTCTGGTTGTCAGTGGCGACGTAAGGAATGTTGGTCGGGTAATGCGATTCGTTGGCGTAGGAGCCGCCCACCGCCACCACCGGCAGCGGCAGCGCCGACACGGCCTCGGCCACGATGGGGTCGTCGAAATCGGCGATGATCCCGTCGCCGCGCCACAGGTGGATGCCTGCGGTACGGCTACGGAAATCTTCCTCCATGAACAGATCCCACTTCACCCGAGTGAAGGTGAGATGCTGCCCGATGCCCGTAATGACCTGCCGGTCGTAGACCTTGTTGGCGTTGAACAGCAACGCAATGCGATAAGGCGACATAGGGGCCGTTACGGAAGGAACAGATGGACTGCGATGGGCCAACGCTGACAGGGGCCGTCGCGTCGGTCAATCCATCTTTCCTCACAGCTTCGCGGCCAGCAATGCCTCTAATTTCCGCTGGTCCGCCGCAAACTTGCGGATGCCGTCGGCCAGCTTGTCAGTGGCCATGGCGTCCTCGTTGTGACCCCAGCGGAAGGTGGCTTCGTTCATCGGTGCAGTGCGTGCAGCGCGCGCGCCATCGTCGGTCAACGCGCGAGCCAGAGGAGTGTGGTCCTGCTCCAGCTTTTCCAGTAGGTCTGGGCTGATGGTGAGACGGTCGCAACCGGCCAGCGCCTGGATCTGGCCGACATTGCGGAAGCTGGCGCCCATGACGATGGTGTTAAAGCCATGCTGCTTGTACCAACTGTAGATGTTGCGCACCGATTTCACGCCGGGATCGTCGTCCGGGGCGTAGCTCTTGGTGGCGGTGTTGGCGACATACCAGTCCATAATGCGCCCCACGAACGGCGAGATCAGGAATACACCGGCTTCGGCGCAAGCTACCGCCTGCTCGAAGGAGAACAATAAGGTCAGGTTGCAGTGGATGCCGCGCTTTTCCAGCTGTTCGGCAGCGCGGATGCCCTCCCAAGTGGATGCGATCTTGATCAGGATGCGTTCGTGCGTCACCCCCGCTTGTTCGTACAGACCGACCAGGCGTTCGGCCTTGGCGATGGTGGCGTTGGTGTCGAAGGACAGGCGCGCATCGACTTCGGTAGACACACGACCGGGCACGAGTTTCAGAATCTTGCAGCCGACCGCCACGGCCAGATGGTCGCCCGCGTCTATCAGTTGCTGCTCGCGCGCGTTGCCTTGCGACTTGGCCCACGTCACCGCTTCATCGATCAGCGGCGCATAGGCGGGTAGTTCGGCGGCTTTGAGCAACAACGAGGGGTTGGTGGTGGCGTCCACCGGCTTGTAGCGGGCGATGGCTTCGATGTCGCCGGTGTCGGCAACCACGGTGGTGTACTGGCGCAATTGTTCGAGTTGGGTGCTCACAGGTATCAGTCTGGTTGTCGGGTGGATGGCCTATTGTCCGGGCTGCCGGACGTGGGGCACAAGACATTCCTCTGACCTGAAATTTCTGGTCCGTATCCCCTGTTACGCACACAAACTCTGAAGTGTTACCCACCACCCACGCATCATCACGTGCCTATATGAGAAAGCGCCTCCCGCAAGGGCGCCACGGAAATATTGATGAACCCGTCCAACGGCGTATCCATTTCCAGAATCACATAGATGGCCCCTGCGGCCGAGAACGCACACATCACGAAGAAAAAAATCAGTGTGTTGTTGTGCGGCGCGAACAGGCCGAATGCAGCGAAGATGATCGATAGCCATGACACCAGCACAAACAGCAGCGCAGCGGGAATCGAGCCGCGTCGCTGCAGCAGTGCGAGCCAACGCGCGGCGAACACATCGTCGGCGAGCTCCATGCAGCGTGATTGCAAGTGTTCTTGCAACGCTGTCTTTGGCGAGAGTTGCGCCAGCTCGTGTTGGAAACGATGGATCTCACCAACCATGTCAGGATTTTCCAGCCGCATCAGCTGGCTCTCTCTGCCAGACCCCAATACGTCGATCCATTTCGCATAGTTGATTTTCAATTCCTGGCGTAGCGGCATGGTTTCCGGACCGTACTCGGCGAGATTGCGGTCGAGCTGGATGATCTTCACAGCGTTGCGCACGAGATCGGCATTGACCGTGTCGAAGGAATTTTTTGCCGACGAAATCAGCAGGCCGAGCACCAACGCCGCGATCGTGGCAATAAGGCCGGTGGCAAGCTTGATGGTACTGACCGATTCTTCGTTCAGATGATGGTCGGGCAGATGCAGCCGCCACCACAGGCCCAGCATGGCCATGCCGAAAACCCAGACAAAGACGACGAGTGCAATGAGCAGATGAACCATGGGCCCTCCGCAAGCGTAGCGTGCGTATGACGTCGTTCCGAACTGCCTGCAACGGCGATGCTTCCATCGGCCGCCGCTTCCCCGCTAACCAGCGCGATGGTACTCCGGTCGCCGGTAGACGGCGCAAGCTATGCTTCACTCGTCCAAGGGAGGCATCGCATGCACGACCTGATCTGCGTCATCCTGCTGGGGATCATCGAAGGAGTGACTGAATTCCTCCCGATCTCCAGCACAGGGCATCTGCTCATTGCCGAGGATTTCGGTCTTGGCGCACGCTCGGATCTTTTCAACGTCGGTATCCAGGCGGGCGCGATATTGGCCATAACGCTGATTTACCGGACTCGCATCTGGCAGCTGCTGACGCAGTGGCGCGAGCGAAGCAATCGCGACTATCTGTGCAAACTGCTCGTGGCGTTTTTCATCACGTGCGTGCTCGGCGTTGTCGTTACGCATTATGGTTTCAAATTGCCGGAAACCATCACGCCGATTGCATGGGCTTTGTTGCTCGGCGGGTTCTGGATACTTGCAGCCGAAGCGGTTGCGGCGCGGCAAGTCGATCGCAAGGAAATCACGTGGCGCGTTGCGATACTTGTCGGCATCGCGCAAATCGTCGCCGGCATTTTTCCCGGTACTTCGCGCTCCGGCGCGACGATTTTCACAGCGATGCTCGCCGGCACCAGCAATCGACCCGCAGCGACGGAGTTTTCGTTTCTTGTCGGCATACCCACAATGTATGCGGCCACGGGTTATGAGTTGCTCAAAGTACTAAAACATGGCGGCGCAGCGCACGAAGATTGGACGGCCCTGATCGTTGGCTTCGTCGTATCGCTTGTCGTGGCGTTTATCGTAGTGAAATGGCTGCTCGGCTACATCCGCACGCACCGCTTCACGTGGTTTGCGATTTATCGCATCGTGCTGGGCGCAGCGTTGTTGCTGCTGATTCCCACAGGCGCCTGATCCGACCTGCAACGCATCACTGCGTACGCGTCGCCGGCTTTTCCTGCTTCGGCATAAACGATTCGACGATCGGTCCCGGCGCCACCTGGCAAACGGCCTCGAACGGACGCTCGAACAACTCACGCGCCCATTCGATAAACGCCTGCACGCGTGCCGACAGATGCTTCTTCTGCGGGTAGACGATCCACACGGATTTACCGGTTGAAACGGTGTTCGTCAGGATCGGCTCGAGTTTTCCGAAGTCGAGCATACATGCGGCGAGTACGTGCGGCGCCTGGATGATGCCCAGTCCCGCCACCGCAGCCTGGATCACGGATTCGCCATCGTTGATAAGCATGTGCGCATCGACGTCAACGTCGACGCGGCCATTCGGTGTTTCGAACTGCCACTGACGCGGACGGCCGTTGGGATACACGTAGTTGATGCAGCGATGATTCTTCAGATCGTCGATGGTGGCCGGCGAGCCGTGCTTCTGCAGATATTCCGGTGAGGCAAGCAAGACATTCCGGAAGTAGCCGATCTTGCGCGCGATGAGGCTGGAATCTTCCAGCTCGCCCATGCGGATGGCGCAGTCCACCCCTTCCTCGTTGAGGTCGTAGGGGTAGTCGCACATCATCAATTCGAGCCGGATGTCCGGGTAGCGGCGTTCGAAATCGCTGAGCTGCGGAATGATCGCCGCGCGCCCCACCGAGACCGACATACCCACGCGCAACTTGCCCTTGGGTTTGCGGTGCGCATAACCCAGGGCCTCGGTCGCCTCGTTGAGATCGGCAAGGATCTCCTTGCAACGTGTATAGAACGAGGCCCCATCGTCGGTTAAACGCAAGGCCCGGGTGGACCGGAACAGCAATCGGGCACCCAAATGCTCCTCAAGACGGGACACCGCGCGGCTGACGCCCGACGGCGTCATGCCCAGTTGGGCAGCTGCCGAGGCAAAACTCTTGGCTTCGACCACGCGAACAAAGGCGGATATAGCTGAAAAGTCTTCCATAGGACCGATTATGCACCCATTCGTGACTGAGAGTCACGAGTCATATGATTACTAAACGGGTTTTCTATACTGGTCAGTATACCTAATATTCCGTTCCCTGATCGTGCTGCATTGCGGCACGAAGGTATTGAGAGGGAGCGAGATAATGTTGAAGAAAACCATTCTAGCCAGCCTGGTCGTTGTCGCCATTGGCGGCAGCTGGGCCCTTTTAGGCAGCCACGGCGCCCATGCGCAAGCCGCTGCCGGCGGCGCCCTGCCGCAGGTCACCGTGGCCGAGGCGATGGTGCGGCCGGTTAGCGACAGCGCCGATTTCACTGGCCAGCTGCAGTCCGTCGATGCTGCCGATGTGCGCCCGCGCGTGGGCGGCTACGTGAACTCCGTTGAATTCAAGGAAGGTGCCGACGTGCACCAGGGCGATGTGCTATTCCGCATCGACCCCCGCCCATTCCAGGCCGAAGTAGACCGGCTGACCGCCAACCGCGCGCAAGCCCAGGCCCAATTGGGTCTGGCGCAAGCCAACGCGGCACGCGCAAAGCGCCTGCTTGAACAACACGCCATTTCGCAAGAAGACGCCGACAGCATGAGTACCGGCGAGCAAAGCGCGAGCGCCTCGCTTGCCGCGGCGACCGCGGCGCTCGCCACGGCAAAACTCAATCTGGATTGGACGCAGGTGCGTGCACCGATCGATGGCCGCGTAAGCAACGCGCGCATCATGCCGGGCAACCTGGTGACTAGTTCGGATGTGCTGACCAGCGTGGTGTCGGTCAATCCCGTCTACGTGTATTTCGATGTCGACGAACAGACGTGGTTGAAGCTGGATCGTCTGCGCCGCGATGCCACGAAGAGCGGCCGTGCCGCACGCATCGAAGCGACGATGGGTCTGGCCGACGAGCAGGGTTATCCGCACACCGGACGCATCGACTTTGTCGATAACCAGGTGCATGCCAACTCCGGAACCATGCGACTGCGGGCGGTATTCGACGACGAAGGTGGATTGCTGACACCCGGCTTGTACGCACATGTGCGCCTGCAAAGCGGCCAGCCGCGTCCGCGTCTATTAATTGATGATCGCGCCGTGGGTACCGATCTGGGCAACCAGTTCGTCTATGTGGTCGATGCGCAGCACAAGGTGGAATACCGCAAGGTCGATACCGGTCCGCTGTTCCATGGATTGCGCGTGATCGATAACGGCCTGAATGCCGGCGATGTTGTTGTCATCAACGGTTTGCAGCGTGTGCGCCCCGGTGCAGAAGTGACACCGCAACAGGTCGCGATGAATTCGCGCCTCGATCCGCAAGACAAGGCATTGGTCGATGCTGCCGCGACCGATCCGGATGGAAACGACACACGCACTGCGCAGGCCAACACCGCTACGCAAAAGCACCCGCAAGGCTAATCGCTCCCTCCCCTGCATGCAGCAGGGGAGGGTTGGAGTGGGGTGAAGCCCTCCATGAAGCACACAAGCGTGCCCCCTCCCAACCTCCCCCTACAAGCAGGGGGAGGAGCACAACGATTTACTGCGGTTTTATAGCTTTCGAGACATAACCCATGAAAAACATTGCCCAGTTTTTCGTCGATCGGCCGATCATGGCCGCGGTGCTCTCGCTGATCTTCGTGATCGCGGGAAGCATCGCTGTCTTCAAACTGCCGATTGCCGAATATCCCGAAGTCGTGCCGCCTACCGTGGTGGTGCACGCCAGCTATCCCGGCGCCAACCCCGAGGTGATTGCCGAAACGGTGGCCACGCCACTGGAAGAGCAGATCAACGGCGTGGAAGGCATGCTGTACACCTCATCGCAAGCGACCAGCGACGGCACGATGACGCTGACGGTGACGTTTGCGCTGGGCACCGATCTCAACAACGCACAGGTGGAAGTACAGAACCGCGTAGCACAGGCATTGCCGAAGCTGCCGGAAGAAGTGCAACGCCTCGGCGTGACGACACAGAAAAGTTCGCCCGACCTCACGATGGTCGTGCATCTGACTTCGCCCGATAAGCGCTACGACATGCTTTACCTGTCGAACTACGCGCGCCTGCACGTCAAGGATCTGCTCGCACGCCTCGATGGCGTGGGCGACGTGCAGATTTTCGGTGCCGGCGAATACAGCATGCGCGTGTGGCTGGACCCACAGAAGCTCGCTCAGCGCAACATGACCACCGGCGACGTCGTGCATGCGATTCAGGAGCAGAACGTTGCCGTGGCAGCCGGTGCGCTGAATGCGCCGCCGGTGCCGGGCAACACAGACTTCCAGCTCAACATCAACACGCAAGGCCGCCTGAGCACGGTGGACGATTTCCGCAACATCATCGTGCGCACCGATCCGGATGGCAGCGTGGTGCATTTAAGCGATGTCGCGCGTGTCGAGCTTGGCTCGGATCAATATGCGTTGCGCAGTCTGCTCAACAATCAGCCTGCCGTGGCGATTCCGATCTTTGCACGTCCGGGTTCCAACGCGATTCAAATCTCCAATGAAGTTCGCGCCACCATGGCGCAATTGAAGAAGGAGTTTCCGGAAGGCGTCGACTACAGCATCGTTTACGATCCCACAGTGTTTGTGCGCGGTTCGATTGAAGCCGTTGCGCATACGCTGCTGGAAGCGATTTTCCTCGTCGTGCTCGTGGTGATCCTGTTCCTCCAGACATGGCGTGCGTCGATCATTCCGCTGGTTTCCGTGCCGGTGTCATTAATCGGCACCTTCGCGGTGATGTATCTGGTCGGTTTCTCGCTCAACGCACTATCGCTGTTCGGCCTGGTGCTGGCGATCGGTATCGTGGTGGACGATGCCATCGTCGTGGTCGAGAACGTCGAGCGCAATATCGAACTGGGCTACACGCCGCGCGATGCGACACGACGCGCGATGAACGAGGTGACAAGCCCGATTGTCGCCACGGCGCTTGTACTGTGTGCGGTGTTCATTCCCACCGCATTTATCAGCGGCCTGACCGGCATGTTCTATCGCCAGTTCGCGCTGACGATTGCCATTTCCACGGTGATCTCCGCGTTCAACTCGCTGAGCCTGAGTCCGGCGCTCGCCGCTGTGCTGCTCAAGGGTCACGACGCACCGAAAGATCGCATGACGGTGTGGATCGACAAGGCGTTCGGCTGGCTCTTCCGTCCCTTCAATCGGATGTTCCACCGTGGTTCGGATCGCTACGTCGGCGGTGTGCGTCGCATCGTGGGCAAAGGTCCGGTGGCGCTGGCGCTGTATGCCGGACTCATTGGCCTGACGTGGCTGGGTTTCAGTCATGTGCCGATGGGCTTTGTCCCTGCGCAGGACAAGCAGTACCTCGTGTCGTTTGCGCAGTTGCCCGACGCTGCGTCGCTGGATCGCACCGAAGATGTCATTCAACGCATGTCGGCGATCGCATTGAAGCAGCCTGGCGTCGAAAGCGCGGTGGCATTCCCCGGCCTTTCCATCAACGGTTTTACCAACAGCACCAACGCGGGCATCGTGTTCGTGACGTTGAAGCCGTTTGACGAACGCCGCGATCCATCGTTGTCGGCCGGTGCAATTGCTGCGGCGCTGAATCAGAAGTTCCTGTCGATCCAGGATGCGTACATCGCGATCTTCCCGCCACCGCCGGTACAAGGCCTTGGCACGATCGGCGGTTTCCGCCTGCAGGTCGAGGATCGCGGGCAGCTCGGTTTCGATGAGTTGTACAAGCAAACGCAGAACCTGATTGCTAAGAGCCAGAAGGTGCCAGCACTCGCCGGATTGTTCTCCAGCTATCAAGTGAGCGTGCCGCAGATCGATGCGGACGTGAATCGCGAAAAAGCGAAAGCCGAAGGCGTGGATCTGACTGATGTCGATCAAACCATGCAGGCCTATCTTGGTTCGCTGTACGTCAACGACTTCAATCGCTTTGGACGTATCTACCAAGTGAATGTGTCGGCCGAACCAAGCTATCGCCACGAGCCGGAGGACATCACGCAGTTGAAGACGCGTAACGCGAAGGGCGACATGGTGCCGCTGGGTTCGTTCGTGACAGTGCGTCGCACAGCCGGTCTTGAACGCGTGATGCATTACAACGGTTACGTGACGGCAGAAATCAACGGCGGTCCGGCCCCCGGCTTCAGCTCCGGCCAGGCACAGGCTGCGATGGAAAAGCTGGCGAACGACAACCTGCCCAATGGCATGAGCTACGAGTGGACCGAGCTCACGTATCAGCAAATACTCGCTGGTAACACAGCCATCCTCGTGTTTCCGTTGTGCGTGCTGCTGGTGTTCCTGGTGCTGTCGTCGCTGTATGAAAGCTGGTCGCTGCCGTTGGCCGTGATCCTGATCGTGCCGATGGTGTTGCTCTCCGCCATCGCCGGTGTGTGGTTGTCCGGTGGCGACAACAACATCTTCACGCAGATCGGCTTGATCGTGCTGGTGGGTCTGGCCTGCAAGAATGCGATTCTGATCGTGGAGTTTGCACGCGAACGTCAACATGAAGGCATGAGCCGTCATGAAGCAGTGCTGGAAGCAGCTCGCTTGCGACTGCGCCCGATTCTGATGACGTCGATCGCCTTCATCATGGGCGTGGTGCCGCTGGTGACTTCGCACGGCGCCGGTGCGGAGATGCGCCACGCGATGGGTGTGGCGGTGTTCTCCGGCATGCTCGGCGTCACCATCTTTGGCTTGATCTACACACCTCTGTTCTACGTGCTGATTCGCGCACTGGTTGAACGCCGCGAAGCGCGCAAGAAGCAGCACGCATCCACGTTGCCCGCTTTGGAGGGCCATTGAGATGACACGCTTTATTCGTAATACGGCACTGTTTGCCGCCCTTGCGCTGGCCGGTTGCGCCAGCGTGGGGCCGGATTACAAAACGCCCGCAACGCCTGCTGCCAACGTGCAGGGGGTCGATACGGCACGCGAAAGCGCCGATCAGTTCCAGGCGCAATGGTGGACGCAGTTCAACGACCCGGTGCTGAATGCACTGATCCAGCGCGCTGCGAAAGGCAACCTGGATTTGCACATTGCAGTCGCGCGCCTCAATGAATCACGCGCGTTGCTTGGCAGCGCCAAGGCGGACCAGCTGCCGACCATCGATACGGATCTCGCCTATAGCCGGGCGATCGAACAGCAGCCCGGTTTTACGACGCAGCGCATACCGATCAAGACGTACGAGGCCGGTTTTGATGCGTCGTGGGAAATCGATCTGTTCGGTGGTGTGCGGCGTAATGTGGAAGCCGCACGCGCCGACATGGGTGCGAGCGAAGCGTCATTGCGCGATGCGCAGGTGACACTGTTTGCCGAAGTGGCGCGCAATTACTTTGAGTTGCGCGGTACGCAGCAACGGCTTGCCATCGCGCAACGCAACATCGCCAACCAGGCCGATACGTTGAAGCTGATTCAGGCGCGCGCAGAGATCGGCACCGCGTCGGAGCAGGACGTCGCCAGCGCGAGCGCGCAGTTGAGTGCGGCGCGTGCGCAATTGCCGGTACTCGATACGCAGTCGAAAGCGTATGAATATCGACTTGCCGTGTTGGTGGGCGAACGTCCGGGTGAATTGGACGTGGATGTATCCCCCGCCACGTTCAAGCCGATTGCCACCGTGTTGCCCATCGGCAAGGCCGACGATGTGCTCTCGCGCCGTCCTGACGTGCGCGTCGCCGAGCGGCAATATGCTGCGGCCACGGCACGTATCGGTGTCGCGAAGGCCGATTTCTATCCGCACATTTCGATAGGCGGCTTTCTCGGTTTTCTTGCCGGGCAAAGCAATGACTTTGGCGGACCGGCATCGCGCGCGTTCTCCATTGGGCCGAGCATTACCTGGTCGGGGCTGAACGTGGAACGCGTGCGGTCCAATTTGCACGCGAGCGAAGCGCGTGCAGATGAGGCGGAGGCGAATTATCAGCGCACCGTTCTGTCTGCGATCGAAGATGTCGACAATGCGGTTGTCGGTTACAACGCCGAGCATGAACGCGTCGAACAGTTGATGGCGCAAAGCGAACAGAGCCGCCGCGCGGCAGATCTCGCACGCATTCGCTACAAGGAAGGCGCTACAGGTTATCTGGAATTGCTGGATGCCGAGCGCGTGCAGCTTGCAGCTGAAGACGATCTGGCGCAGTCAGAAGCGGCTATCGATACGAGAGCCGTGTCGCTTTACAAAGCGCTGGGCGGCGGATGGCAAGCTTGCAATGACGCGACTTGCACGCAAGTAGCCAACGCCGTCGCCACTGTCCAATAATCCCCTCACCGTCATTCCGGCGCTGGCCGGAATGACGGTGAGAGGGTGTTGCAGCGTGGGTCCAACCCTTAGCGCTGCACCATTCGCGCAAACCATTCCCACCCACGCACGCGTTCGGCAATCAGCTTCGCACTGGTCAGCATCGGCACCGCTAGCAACGCACCTGGCACGCCCCACAACCAGCCCCACACCAACAGCCAGACAAGAATGGCGATGGGGCTGATGCGCATACGTCGCCCAAGAATCATCGGTGTAATGAGGTTGCCTTCGACGGCGGTCACACCTGCGAAGCACAGCGCAGGAAGAACGCCGTGCAGCAAATCGTCGAAATGCATCAAACCCACTAGCAACAACATCGTCGTGGTGACGATGGCGCCGAGGTAGGGGATGAAGTTAGCCAGCATGGCCACCGTTCCCCACAATAACGGATCGGGTACGTTCAACAAAAACAAAATGCCTGAGGTGATCATGCCGAGCGACACATTGATCACCACCGTCGTAAGAATGTAGCGCGACACTTCGGTCTGAATGCCGCGCACGATGGAAACCGCGTGACGCTTGTAGCCAAAGTTCGGCGCAATCTCGACGAGCCGCCGCAATAGCAAATCGCCATAGATCAGAAAGAAGAACACCAGCAGCAATACCGTGAGAATCGCGGCGAGCACTTTGGGCGTATTGGAAACCACATCCCACACGCTGAACGCGACATCGGACGGATTCTGCTGCCCTGACTGCGCACGTGGCGGCGCGTGTCCGTTCACCAGTGTTTGCGTCGCACGATTGGCCGCTTCCAACGGTTGCGCCACGTGCTCGAGTTTCAGCCCGAAAGCGTGGATCGTCGTCGGTGCGTTATGAAACCAGCCCACGGCCGGCTGTGCGAGCATGCTGATGCCCGCTGCAATGGCGGCAATCAACGTGATCATCAGCACGATGGCACCGAGCCAACGCGGAATGCGATGCCGCGCACCGGCTGCAACGATTGGATTGAGCGCCAAACCAATGAACGCGGCCAGCACCAGGGGAATCACCAGTGCCTTGACGATGGCGGCGGTATAAAGCAACGCCAGTATCAGCATGGCATTGAGCGTCATGCGAATCGCGCGCAGATGCTTGCGCACACGATGCACGCCTTGCGTTGCATGCTTGACCTCTTGGGTGACCTGCTTTTGCGCACCACCGGCATCCAGTGATGCGCCGCCCGGCAACACCGTCGGCTGCGGATCGTTCATGCGTCGTCGTTATCGGTGTCGTTGCTGCCGCCATCCATGCCCAATTCGGCGATCAGTCGGGTGCCATACGCGACAGCTTCCGCCAGACCGCCGCTCAGCATCGATGCCATGCCCGGCACACGCAACGGCCCGACTCCCAGCGTGCCGAGCACAAACCCGGCGCCCGCAGCGGTACCCACCGTTGTCAGAGGATGTCGATAACCGCGTTCCAGAAGTGCCGCGGCGGGTATGGCCACTTCATTGCGATGCGTCGCGACGCGGTCACGCGCCTTTCGCACTCGTTTTAGCTGCTTGAACAGACCCATGCTTCACCCCTTCCCCTTGTCGGCTTCGACGTCCTGCTCCGCCCGTTGCAACGTGTCGTGCATGATCGCCCGCCATTCCTGCCGCGTGGCGGGCAGGCTCATCCAGTGCATGCAACGGCGGAACAGAATAATGGCGCCGAACAGGAATAGCGCTTCCAGGAACGCCAGCACGATAAAGGCCTCAATCCACGAACCCAGCCATTTGGCCAGCACCAGGCCCAACAGACCCAACAGCGTGAGACCCAAACCGACGCCCGTGACGGTCGCCGCAAGTCCGGCGACGAGTATCCATGACACAGCTGTACGCGCCAGACCCAACTCGGCAGCCAGCAGGTGCAATTGCGCGCCGAACAGCTTGCGCACGCCCTGCGCAAGCTCAGCTAGTTCGTTGATCAGACCGCTTGGCGGCGGTCCCTGCGGTGGCTCGGGTTGTCCGGCCACCTCCTCATCGCGCACGGAATCGTGCATGGCCCGCCCCCGTGCTGGTGAATCGCTTAACGGCGAAGAATACGGCCAAGCAGCCAGCCCGCGCCAAGGGCGATGGCAACGGACTGCACCGGTTTTTCGCGAACGTAATCGCGGATTTCATCCAGCCATTCGTCGGCGCGATCTTTAGCCTGACCGTAAACCTCGCGTCCGCGTTCGGCCGCTTCGCTCACTTTGTCGGTGGTGCGATTGGCGGCATGCGCTGCCTTGTCGGTGGCTTTGTGCACGCCTTCCTCGACATGGTCAGCCGCTTTGCCGAATTTTTCCTTGCTGGTGGCTACCGCATCGGTCGTGGCTTGCTTGATGCGTTCGGCGCCTTGGTCGATGCGCCCATGAATGCCATTTTCTTGTGCCTGGACTTCCTGGACTTCTTTGGTCATGACGTTCTCCGATTGCAGGGTTTTCACTCTACCTGTTTACCGCATGGCTGGATGAACCGCCGCTGCGCCGTTCAGGTTGACCGCCGAAAGAAGGCGATCACGGCAAGGATCAGGAACAGGACGAACAGCACCTTGGCAATCCATGCGGCGGTACCGGCAATGCCCGTAAATCCTAGAAGGGCGGCGATGACAGCGATAACCAGAAATACCAGGGCGTAATGCAGCATGACGGCGTTCCTCATGAAGCCAGGGGCGTTCCTTACCTATTGCCCCTGACTCCATGTGCCACAAATCGTGCCGTCTGAGTGTGAAGGCTGTTTAGGACGCCTTATACCTTACGGTTACGTTCATCGTCGGAATCGCGCTTCTGTCACGCAGGAACGCGTGGATTGAGGCTGTATGTGCCAGTGAGCGTCGCGTGGGCCAACACGTGACCTTCCATCGCTTTGCGCAATTGGGCCAATGTGAAACCTGGTTTCAACGGCAACGTTTCGGTATCCAGCGCGTAGATGCTGAAATGATAGTGATGCACGATGGTGTCGTTCCACGGCGGGCACGGGCCGTCATATCCCAGATACGTGCCATCCATGTTTGCATCGCCGGCAAACCACTCGGTGTAGTTGTTGACGCCTTGCACGCTGCCCGGCGGTCCGAAGGGTTCGCGTTTGCCACGCGGCGTGATCTCGTCACTGCACGATCCATCTGCGAGTTCGCCGCATTCGACCGGAATATTCGCCATCAGCCAATGCACGAATTCCACGCGCGGCAGATCGGCAGGTACTTCGCGCCCTTCCTTATTCACGTCATCGGCTTTGCTTGGCACATCGGTGTCGATGCAGGTAAGCACGAACGAGCGCGTATGGGCCGGTGCACCTTTCCACGCCAGATGCGGATTGTTGTTGTCAGACAGCTCGATCGGCTTGGCCAGACGGGCAAACGCAAACTGCGGGGGGATCGGCTTGCCGTGCTCAAAATGGTCGCTGCGTAGCTGCATGGAACTCTCCGTGGCGTAATGGAAAACGTTCACTTGGGGGCACCCGCGCGACTGCGCAAGTCGGGGAGCGCCGCAAGAAAGCAGCAAGCTTACGCCCTCGGCCATGATTCGGTCGTGACAGCTCTGCTAACGTATTACCTTGCAGGGAGGAAGCATGAGCGAACTTGATGACCTGACCACCATGGTGCGTGCCGCCACGCCTCTGCTGGTCATTGAAACGGTAGACGAACAGCGGGTGATCGACTGCTTTCAGCACGTGATCGCCCAGGCGCTTTATCCGCTTTGGAGCTGGACACTCACGGAGGGACTGCAGCGCCTGGACTTCAACGGTCCGCGCGACCAGCAGGTAGCACCCGACGCCACCGCCACGCTCACTGCCATTCGCGGTACTGAAGAACGTGGCATCTACCTGCTCTTCGATTTTATGTCGTGCCTGCAATATCCGATGACGGTGCGGCAGGTGCGCGAAATCGTGCAGCGTGAAAACTCGGCCGCGCACACGCTTGTGCTGGTGGGTGCAAAGATCGAGTTGCCGCCGGAACTAGAAGCACTCTCCACGCGTGTGCCGCTTGCGTTGCCGGACATCAAGGAACTGGCGGGCATCCTGCGTGGCGAAGCCGCGGCGTGGCAGCGCGAGAACAACCGTGCGCTCACCGTGGATAACGACGCGGCACGTTCCATCGTGCGCAATCTTGTCGGCCTGACTGCGACGGATGCGCGAAAGATCGTGCGCAAGCTGATCTATAACGACGGCGCTTTGAACGCCGACGATTTGCCGGAGTTGATGAAGGCCAAGTTCGAGCTGCTCAACCGTTCCGGTTTGCTGCATTACGAATACGCCACCGCAAACTTCGCCGATGTCGCCGGCGTCGACCATGTGCGCGACTGGGTGCAGCGGCGGCGTGCGGTGTTTTTGAATCCCGACCCCAATCCGACGCTCGATCCGCCCAAGGGCGTGCTTTTGCTGGGTGTGCAAGGCTGCGGCAAGAGCCTCGCATCGAAAGCCGTCGCTGGCGGTTTCGGCGTGCCCTTGATTCGCCTGGACTTTGGTTCGCTCTATGACAAGTACCAAGGCGAAACGGAGAAGAATCTGCGCGAAGCGCTTGCCAGTTGCGAACTGCTAGCACCATGCGTGCTGTGGATCGACGAAATCGAAAAAGGTCTCGCCAGCGGCGGCGGTGACGACGGCGGTGTCTCGCGTCGGGTGCTGGGTTATCTGCTGACGTGGATGGAAGAGCGCAAGTCGAAGGTGTTCATCGTCGCCACGGCCAACGCCGTGAACGAATTGCCGGCAGAACTGCTGCGAAAAGGCCGCTTCGACGAGATTTTCTTCGTCGATCTTCCACGGCCTGAAGTACGCGCCGCGATTTTTGCGATGCATCTGAAGAAACGTAAAATTGCGCCGGACCCTTTCGATTTGAATGCCCTTGCCGCTGCTAGCGATGGTTTCTCCGGCGCGGAAATCGAGCAAGCCGTGGTCAGCGCGCTTTACGACGTAGCCGGCAACGCCAGTGCGCTGGATCAAAACACATTGATCAACGCCCTGCATGAAACCAAACCGCTGTCCGTGCTTATGCACGAACAGGTTCAAGCATTGCGAGAGTGGGCAACCAGCCGCTGCGTGCCGGCAGATTGATGTGTTACCTGAAACCGTAGGTTGGGTTACCCCGAAGTTGATCGGGGAGTAACCCAACCTACGCGCCCTTGCACGCGATCAGCTTGCCGATTTACCGCTTTCTGTCGGCTTCATGGCCTGATCGACCAAGTGCTGCACATCGGCCCACGGCGTCGGTCCCTGATGCATCGCGTAAACCGTGTTGACCTGCAGATGCTCGCGCGCGGCCGCCTGCACCACTTCGTACATCAGATCCGGATCGTAGAGCGTCTTATCGTCATTGAGGACCAGCGTGTCGCTGGCATACAGCACTTTTTGTTCGGGAAAATAAACCATGTATTGACGCTCGGTGGATGCGCCACGCAAGGGATACAACTCAACGCGGTTGGCACCGTGTCCGATTTCCAGCCGATCACCCACCATCACCCAGTGCGGTGATTTGGGATCGGTTTGCAATGCATCCGGCTGCAGGCGATGCGGTGCGTTCACAAGCCGATCCAGCAACGGTTTGTTGAGGTCCAACACATAGACCGGAACACCTTCCGCGACGGCCTCCCGCACACCCGCCATATGCGGCCACGAATCAGACGTACTGAGCACACCCTTGATCGGCACGTCCGGATATTCGCTGCGCACCTTCGCAAGAATGCCTTTCACGTAACTCGTGGAAATCGGGGCTTCGATCACCAGCACGCCATCATCCTGCTTGATGATCGTCGTATTCCAGGAACCCTCATAAAGCTCGATGCCGGGTGCCAGATCGACGCGCTTCTTGTCGCTGAACTCCCTGTTCCAACCTTTTGATTGCGCACTTTTTGCCGCAACAGCGGGATCCATCGCAAACTTCTTGTCGTCGATGGCGACGTTGAACGCAGGGTCGAGCACTTGTGTGGATGCGTACCACACGCCGTTGCGTTGATCGATGCTGTTGGTGGGATAGACCACGCCTTGCACCACGCGCCAGTTGTCGAAGTAAATGCGCTGATTGACATCGCCCCACGCGTACCACCAATCCTTGAACGTGCGCGTGCGTTCCATGGCATCCGGCAAATGGTTGTAAGCGTTCAGAAGTACTTTGACGGGCACACCTTGCCAGGTGAATTCGACGACGCTGTGCGGCGTGGCGCGCAACCATTGCGATGGGACGTAACGCAGGTCGCCCGCCGCAGCCGCGTTGAGCAACAGGCGCTCGGGTCCTAACGCGAGGGTGTCATTCGCATTATCAAGATCCGCCAGCGAACACGGCGAATCGCCCTGCTTGCTGTGGTACACACCACCCTGCGTGGTGGTGATCAAGGTGATATCCAGATCGGCTTGATGCGGATCGGATTCGGGCCACGTCATGTGTACATCACGAACAATGCGTCGCTTGTCGAAATCGACGACGACCTTGTCGCGCTCATACGAGGTGATGAACGGTTGCTGCCGATACGATTGCTCCGACAGCACCGTGTGTCCGATCACGTCGTAACTGACGCTATGAATGGCGGCTAGCCGCTGCTCGCCGCCCATGGCGTCGATGGCTTGCTGCACGCAAGCCTTCGCGTCGATGCGATCGCAACCGGGATGTCCCAGTCCTTTAACTGTATCGCCATCCTGCGGAATGCTTGTGCCAAATGCAGGCGAAGCCAAAAGCAGCGCGAAAAACGTTGGCACGACGGCGTAGTAAGTAAAACGGTCAGAGCGACGTTCCATTTCGGCTTCTCCGGGCGCGCCCCGTCCCTCAGATGCAGGGGCAATGCCGCGAAAACTACGCTCGTGGTTCGATACGCCCATCTGCAGGAAGTCACGTTTCAGGGGTGTCTCTTGGCAGGGTGGATGCGGTCGAATGGCTAAAAACGTTCGCGCAAATTGGCGTCTATCAGATCGGCGGCAACGGTATCGCCGTGTTCGGCATGTATCGCTTCGGCACAGCGCCACGCGTGTTGCGCATAACGCGGGTCATCGAGAAGATCTTTCAACAGCGGCACGGCGGTGTCGCTGCGATACTCGCACGCCGGTAGCGCATGCGCCACGCCAAGGCATTTGAGTCGTTCGGCATTGTCGTATTGATCGAAACCGTGCGGTACCACGAGCATCGGGCGGCCCGCGCGCAGCGCTTCGGTGCTCGTGCCGATGCCGCCGTGATGAATGATCGCCGCGGCATGCGGAAACACCGCCGCGTGCGGCGCATAGTCGACCGCATGTGCATACGAAGGCAGTGTGTGCGGTAAAGACGCACGTATGTCCGCGGAACCGGTAAAGAGCAGCGCACGACGTCCCAGTTGCTCGCAGACCTGCAAGCTTTCGCGCAGAAAATCCGCGCCGATATGGACGGCGGACGAACCCAGCGTAAAGACGAGTGGCCGCGATCCCGCGCGCAGAAACGCTTCGAGTTCGCTGTCCATCTTCGTGCCCGGCTGCGCGTAGTGCGCGAAGCCGGTGATGCGCAGTTGCGGCGGCCAGTCCGGCTGACGAGCGCCGAGGAGCGGCGAAAACAATGCCAGGGCGCAGTCGGGCGAATGCTGTCCATGTTGGAGCGGATGGCCAAGCTTCGATTCCGGGCGCAGACCGAGTTCGCGCCGAAACACGCGTACCGGACCGGTCCAGTTACGCAAGCGCATCAACGTCAACCACTGCAGGATGCGTTTGCCTCGCAAGGGGCTGCGCGTGAGGGCATCGATCCAACCCACTCCCACGATGGGCGGTTCGTAGATGGATAGCACGTTGCATGGCGTAAGCACTGCCGACACCCAGTGCAGCCGCCCGGCGGCGCTAAGCGTTTCGCCGATGATCTGGCCGGCGAAGGCAAGCGTCGAGGTGATGAGCGCGTCGGCATCCTCGCAAATCAATTGCAGCTTGGTGTAGCTCTCGCGCACGTCCGTTCCGGCCAGGTCGCGTATAAGCAGGCGCGGACCGTGCACAGGGTGGAAGACGCGTTCGGTAAACGCGGCCATGTCATTGGGCTGCGGCATACCGCTTGCGTTGGCGAAGCGCATACCTGCTTGCTCCACCGCCGCGCGATGCATGCTGTGCGTGGCGACGGTGACGCGGTGCCCACGCGCCTGCAGCGCCAGCCCTATCGACAGAAACGGAAACAGATCGCCCAACGACCCAACCGTGTTGATGACGATATGAGCTGAGCGCATGCGCGTCATAGGCCGTGGTGTTGGGCGAGAAGTGTAACGGGCGTCCCGTTAGAACTCATGTGACCTGGTCAGGCGAACGGCGATTGACCAGCGGCGATCGCATTGAAGCGCTCGGCAATGTAGTCGTCGCAAAAACTTGTCATGTCCCAGCCGCGGATGAAGCCGCAATGACCGCCGTACGGGGAGATATCCAGCTCCACATTGCTCGGCAATTCCAGCTTGTCGAAGGCATCGATGGGGATCACCGGATCGTCGCGCGCGGTGAGGATCGTGGCCGGAATCTGCATGGCAGTCAGCGCACGGCCGGCTACCGAATAGCCTTCCAGATACGCTTCGAGCGAACCGAAATCCGTATGACGCAGCACCATCGCTTCGGTCAGGCCGCGCAGATTTTGCTTCAGTTCCTGCAGCTCGAAATACTGACGTTGCGGAAACGCGGCCTGCTTCATGCGCAGCGAGCGTCGCCATTTGTTCATGAAATACGCCTGATAGAACCACGGCGCGGTTTCTTCGAGCGAGAACAGGCCTTCGCTTGGATCG
Organism: Dyella sp.; assembly: GCF_035486915.1. GTDB lineage: Bacteria > Pseudomonadota > Gammaproteobacteria > Xanthomonadales > Rhodanobacteraceae > Dyella_B. The sequence goes on from NZ_DATHMR010000204.1 coordinate 61,343, forward strand.
ATAATCGGACACACCGCGAGCGCGTAGCTCAGTGGAATACCCAGCGATGGTGCGCGCAATGCAACGCGCAACGCGAAATTCCCGCCGAGCGAAAAGCCGGCAATCGCCATCGGCCGCGACGGCCATCGCTTGGCGATATCGCCCACGGCGTGCACGACTTCGTCGACGCGACAGGAATGAAACAGCGCCTCATTCAGCGCATGGCTGTCGCCGTGATCGCGAAAGTTGAGGCGGAAGACATCCCAGCCATCGGCGAGCAAACGGCTGCCCGTCTGCAGCACATACGTAGAGTCGACGCTGCCTTCCCAGCCGTGGAACAACACAGCAAGACCTCGCGACACCGGCTGCGTCTTTTGTGCCGTGTACGCGCCGGTAAGGCGCACACCGGCACCGCCATCCACCATCACCGGTTCCGCGCCTTCCAGCACGGTATAGGCATGACGCGGCAGCAGCGTGCGGCGCACACCGCTAGAAGAAAGCATCGTCTGAATATGACCGCTCTTCAGCGGCCACGGCGGACGAAAGTCGCGTCCCTGCGGTAACGTCATGCGCGATCCTCAAGCGAGGCGGCGATGCGTTCGCGCGCTAGTTCAGCCATGCGTCGTCGGCCATCCTGATTCGTCGGCACCGGCTCCAGGAAGTGCACTTCCGCATCCATCGACGGGCCGCCAAGCATGCGCAGGAAGTTCTGCATGAAATTTTCGTGCTCGCGGAAACCCGCATCGACGATGCGCTTGCCATCGCGCGCAAAACGCAGCGCGACCGGCTGTACAGGCACTTCGGCGTCCAGCGCCGCCTGAAAAATGCGCGCATGGAAAACCTTCAGCACACCATTGTGGCCGGTACCACCTTCCGGAAACACGGCGACGGAACGACCCTGGCGCAAGCGATCCACCATCACCTGCATCACCGCAGCGAGCGAGTGATTGCTACCGCGGCGATGGAAGATTGTGCCACCGCTTGCCGCCAGCCAACCCACCAACGGCCAGTTGGCAATTTCGGCCTTCGCGACAAAACACGCCGCGCGCTGGCTGTGCAGCAGCTCGATGTCGATCCACGAGGTGTGATTGGCGACGAACAGCGCCGCATCGCGCAACGGTTGTCCGAAACGTACCGAGCGCAATCCGAAGATGCGCATGAGTGCGGTGGACCACCAGCGAATCATCCGGTGCGCAAACGGCTCGCGGCCGTTTTTCATCACCGCGTTGCGATTCCACGTAAGAATGAATCCGCACAAGAGAATGCCGAGCACGATATGCAGCAGCAATAAGGGCACGCGCCACAGGTAACGTAGCGGGCGCAGCATGTCACGGTCCGGGGTGGATACGGCTTCGATACTCATCAGCACATCATTTTAACGTTGTTGGGCGTCTAACGCTCTAGTTGACCCAGCGGCAGCGATGGCGAACGTTTAACCGTTCGCAAAACGAAGCTCGAATTGACGTCGGCGACCCCCGCATCGTTCAACAATTGATCGAGCAGAAAGCGCGAAAAGTGCGCGAGGTCGGCCACATAAACGTGCATGAGGTAGTCCATATCGCCCGTTAGCGCATGGCAGGCGACTACTTCGTCCCAACCGGCCAGACGTTCCACGAAGCGATCGATCGCCGTGCTTTCGTGCCGCGCCAGCTGTACACGCACAAAGGCCTGCAGCCCCAGACCGACCGATTCCGGGTCGATCTGCGCGGCATAACCGCTGATCACCCCTTCGGACTCCAGCCGCTGCAGACGGCGCAGGCAGGCCGAGGGCGACAGGTTGACGCGCTCCGCCAGCTCGGCATTGGTGACGCGGCCTTCGCCCTGGAGTACGGCCAGCATCCTCAAATCGATGCGATCCAGCTCGGCCATTGCACGAATCCTCCGTATATTTTCTAATTCTTCGCTGAATATTGCACAGATACATACTAAGTCAACAATAAAACAACCATTTTGTGCCTTTTGCGCCGTATCCTTCTGTTTGCAGCCACCATCCCTGGAATCACCATGGAAAACACCACTCCCCGCCGCGTAGAGCACCAGCAGACCGACCGCGGTTACGTGCCGGTTTACGCCACGGGCGTGGTCGAGCAGCCGTGGGCGGATTACTCTCAGACCGATCACGAGGTATGGAACACGCTCTACAAGCGCCAGCGCGATCTGCTACCGGCGCGCGCGTGCAAGGAATTTCTTGCGGGCGTGGAGCGCTTCGGCCTGGGCGATGGCGGTATTCCGAAATTTGCCGACCTCAACAAGGTGCTGGGCAAGACCACCGGCTGGGAAGTGGTGGCCGTAGAAGGTCTGTTGCCGGACGAGGTATTTTTCGACCACCTCGCCAACCGCCGCTTCCCGGTCAGCTGGTGGATTCGCAAACCGGACCAGCTGGATTACCTGAGCGAGCCCGACCTTTTTCACGACCTGTTCGGTCACGTGCCGCTGCTGCTGAATCCGATTTTCGCCGATTACATGCAGGCCTACGGCCGCGGCGGCATAAAGGCGTTCAAGATCGGTCCGGAAGCGTTGATGAACCTCACGCGCCTGTACTGGTACACGGTGGAATTTGGCTTGATCAACACCGACGAAGGCATGCGCATCTATGGTGCGGGCATTGTCAGTTCGAAAGGCGAATCGATTTACTGCCTGGATTCGGCCGCACCCAATCGCATCGGTTTCGGCCTTGAGCGCGTGATGAGCACGCGCTATCGCATCGACACGTTCCAGCAAACGTATTTCGTGATCGACAGCTTCGAGCAGTTGTTCGAAGCCACGCATCCTGACTTCACACCGATCTACGCGAAGCTGAAAGAATCGCCCGCCCATGCGGCCGCCGACGTGCTCGACGACGACCGCGTCTTCCATCGCGGCACGCGCGAAGGGTTTGCGAGCAACGCCGACGCGTAATCGCAATAGCGCGTCATCGGCATCGCCGGCGTGACGCGCTAACAATCAATGGCCGTGCGCATCGACCCACGGTCTGATGATGCCGATCCATAGCTCATAACCCGTGCGATTCATGTGCAATCCATCCGGGCCGAACCATTTCCATTGCGGTTGTCCGTCCGCGCCGAGCATCGGCGTGAATATGTCCAGATACGTCACGTCTTTCTGCGTGGCGACATAGGCACGGATAAGCGCATTCGATTGCTTGATCTGCGGCAGCAACGCCTTGAACGCCATGCTTGGCTTGGTCGATACAAATGCAATCGGCACGCCCGGATCGACCGATCGCACCTTTTGCACGAATGCTGCAAATTCATCGCGCACTTGTTCGGGGGTAAGCCCTTCGTGCAAGTCGTTATCGCCTGCATACATCAAGATCGCGCGAGGACGGTAGGGCGCGACGATGCGACCGGCGAAATACGTGGAGTCGCCGATGACAGAACCGCCGAAGCCACGGTTGATGACCTTCAATTCCGGAAAATCCGCCGCCAGCGATTTCCAATGCTCGATCGACGAACTACCGATGAAAAGCACCGCGCCTTGCGGCGGCGGATTCGCGCGATCGGACGCTTCGAATGCGGCGATGGCCGGTTCCCAATAACTGTGTGGCGTCACTGCCGCGCAGGCAATGCACGAAACGAAGGCAAGCAATAGCGATAGCAGGACTTTCATGACGCTCCCGGGGACAAATCTTTGCGGGTAGGGTTGCGCAGCAACAGGTGATCGTCGCAAATGATTACGATGCGATGGCGGCTGCCTGCACGATCATAGATCGATAGCACAACGAATGCCGCGTGTGCGTCAATGCTGCATGCGTGATGGCGATCAACGCCCTTCGCGTTTCATCTCGCTCACTTCAAGCACGCTCGCAATACGACGGCCGTCCCAGCGATAGATCAGATGCTGTGCTTGCACGCAGGGTGCGACGACATCGGGATAAAACGCGGCTACGCATTCGCCGCCTTCGTGACGCACGCTGTCGTAGACGATGCCATTGGAACCCACTGCGCGCAGCTCACGCGCAAGTTTCACGCTGGCGCTGTAGCTGACCGGATCATGCGCCTCGGGCCAGCCGCCGCGAATGTCATGCATCTTCGAATCGATGCTGGTGCGATAGCAGCGCATTTCCATTTCGCACGCCGGTTCTGCGGTTGCGGCGAGAAAGATTTCGCGGTGATACACCGTTTCTTCCACCGCCGTGATGACATTGCGCGCCGCATAGAACACGCCCCACGTCCCATCGGAAAAACGGCTGCCTTCGGGATTCAGATGCGTGAACGCGGCCATCACGGGTGTCGATCCCGGCCCGCTGATGCGTCGATCCGGCGGCACCAACTTCATCGTGTTGGCTTCTTCACGCAAACGCGGATTAGTCAGTGCTTCGATCGCGAACACGGCATCGAGATCGGCCGGGTCGGCAATGCGATCGAACAATCCCGCCGGCGGAAAACGGCTCGGCACAATGCGATAAGCCTGGCTCCAGCGAATGCGTCGAATAGGTGGGGTGTCGTTAGGCATAGGAATTCCGTGGCACGAACTGCGCCGTCTCATGTTCTTCCCTGTTCGCCTTGAAATAGTGCCGTATCACGTTCTCGTCGACTGCGACGAGCGGCGCTTTTTACGTGCGGAATGTCTCAGTTCCAGCCGCGTTGCGCATCCAGGTACTGACGCACGACATACAGATCGGCCACGTTGCCCGAGAGCATGCGCTCTATCGCGGAATGGCCGCCAAACAACGTCGACTGGTTGGGTTTGTGCAACCACGCATCGGCCTGTGCCGGATCCGGAAAGAGGATCTGCAGCGCCTTGTAGATGCCGAAGAGATAACTGATGCGCTCAAGCGTATCGCGCCCCAGCACGCCGTCCTGCTGACGCTTCCACTTGTAGAAGGTCGATTCGGGCGGATCGCCCAGCAGTTTGCGCTGCTCGGCGATGCGCAGATTCCACAGCTCGGCGAGCCGGAAGAAAGTCCGCAGGGCAGGGCCGCCGAGGTCTTCGGCAGGGGATGTCCTGGGCAGGGCATGGGCAGTCATGGCTAACTCTCCCAATAAAGTTCACGAACACTATACTTTATTGGTGAAGTTTTCGCCAGTAGGCCTTCCAACGTCCGATTCAGGGGGCTTTTCCGCTTTTGGCGCAATCGCAGCCGTAATCGGGTTCCGGTCCTCCCGCTTCGATAAAACGATCGATACGCTGCTCCAGCACCGGCAAGGGCACCGAGCCGGTCGCGAGAATCGTGTCGTGGAAAGCGCGGATATCGAACTTCGGTCCCAACGCCTTTTCGGCTTTCGCGCGCAGGTCCAGGATTTTCAGATAACCCAGTTCGTACGAGAGTGCCTGACCGGGCCAGCTGATGTAGCGATCGACTTCGTTGGCGATTTCGCGATCCGACAGCGCGGTGTTTTGCGTCATGTAATCGATCGCCTGCTGACGCGTCCAGCCAAGATGATGAATGCCGGTGTCGACAACGAGCCGGCATGCGCGCCACATCTGATAGGTGAGAAAGCCGAAGCGCTGATAGGGCGTTTTGTAGATGCCCATTTCATTGCCGAGATATTCCGAATACAGACCCCAGCCTTCGCCGTAAGCGGATATGTAGCCGTTGCGGCGAAACGCCGGCTGATCGTTTTCTTCCTCGGCCAATTCCAGCTGCAATGCGTGGCCCGGATACGACTCATGCAGCGTGAGTGCGGGCATGTTGAAGAGCGGACGCGAAGGCAAGTCGTAGGTGTTTACCAAATAAACATCCGGACCACCGCGTCCTGAGGTGTAGTAAGGCGCAATATCCGCCGGCACCGGCTCGATGGTGAAGCGCTTGCGCGGCAGGTGGCCGAAGAATTTACCCACCTGGCCATCCACTTCCTTCGCCACCCATGCCGATTTGTCCAGCAATTCCTGCGGAGTCTTTGCGTAGAACTGCGGATCGGTGCGCAGGTAATGCAGAAAATCGGGAAAGCTTCCCTTGAAGCCGGTTTGCTGCATGGTCTGCAACATTTCTGCATGGATCTTCGCGACCTGATCCAGGCCAATCTTGTGAATGGTGTCCGGATCGAGATCGAGCGTGGTGTATTCGTGTATCTGCTGGCGGTAGTAATTCTTACCGTCCGGTAGTGCTTCGGCAGCAAGTGTCGTGCGCGCTTGCGGCACGTATTCCGAGCGGAAGAACGTCAGCAGCTTTGCGTAGGCGGGAATCACGCCCTGGCTGATCTTCTGGCGCGCATCGGCCTGAATGGCTGCCGCCGTGGTCGCAGGAATGCTCGACGGCATGTGCAATAGCGGCTGATAGAAACTGGTTTGCGTGGGATCTTTGACATCCGCCACGGATGCGATGGACTGATCGCGGCCTGCCAGCACGGCACGCGGCACGGTGAAACCACGCTTCAGGCCTGCGCGCATGTTGGCCATCTGCTGATCGAAATACGCAGGCACCTGACCAAGACGGTCGACGTAGTGCCGATAATCGGTTTCGCTGCGAAGGTCATCGCTCTGCAGATCGTCGTTCAACTCGCTCCAGAACGCCGAGTCGCTGTTGAACGGCATCTGCCATAGCTGAAATTGCTGATCGGCGATGAAGTTGTGGATCTGCTCGCGATATACCGCGTAATTCACCTGCTCGGCAGGCGTCAGCTGCTTAACGTCGATGGCGTCGAGCTGGCTCATGACCTTGCGCCAATAATCGAGCCGCTGCTGCTGGCTCTGCGCATCGACCTGATCCAGGCGACCGTTATTGGGCTGCGGCTCGCCGGATGTGGAAACGCCAGCCTGACCTGTGCGCCATGCCCATTCTTGCTGATAGATCTGCTTGAAGCGCCCGTCGGCGTCCTGCTGCGCGAAGGCGGGCAGTGTCAGTGCAAGGCCGAGCGCGATAGAACCGATACGTGATGCCGTTTTCACTACGCGTGATTTCCCGTTGATGGTGGCGTGGCGGTGAACGCCGAAACCGCATCTTCCACGCTCCAGTTGTTGAGCGCTTGTGGCGAAAGCTGGGGTAGGTTTACGCGCAGCAACAAAGCGCGGGTTTCGTCTTTCAGGCGTGCGACGCGAAGCGTTACGCCGCGCGACTGCAGCCAGCTCGCAAAATCGCTGAGCGCTTCCAGCGTGGTGCTGTCCAGGTCGGGCGATTCCTCCAGACTCAGTATGACCTGCTTGAGCCCGGCCCGCTGTTCGACTTTCTGGCGCGCCAAGGTCATCACCGATTCGGCATTGGCGAAAAACAAGGGCTCTTCGGGTCGAAGAATCAACAAATCGGGCGGTTGCACCGCATCCGGATGTTGCTCGATATCGACGAAGTCGTGACCGTTCGCTAGTCGGCCAAGCACGCTCAAGTGCGCTACGGCGAGTTGGCGCAACAGCATGATCAGGCTGAAGGCGATCGCGACAAGCAAACCGTTGAGGATGCCGAGCGACAACACGGCGACAACGGCGGCCAATGCAATCAAACGATCGCGCTTCCACTGCAGATAAGGTTTGAATACCGAAACGCGCCAGGACTTGCTTACTGCGTGAATGACAATCGCCGCGAGCACCGCAAGTGGAATGCGTTCGATCCAGCGCAACAGCAACGCCACCATGAACAGCACGCTCGCGCCGGCAATCAAACCGGCTAGACGCGATTGAGCACCCGCCGCTTCGTTCGCGGACGTGCCCGAGTAACCTGCGCCCACCGGCATACCGTGAAACAAGCCGCACAGTACGTTCGCTACGCCAAGCACCAGCAGATCGCGATTAGGTTCCACCGGATCGTTGTGCTTGAGCGCGAAACCACGGATCGAACTGTACGACTCCGCATAGAGAATCAACAGCAACGCGGCCGCCAATTCCACGCTCGGCAACCACTGACCGCGCGTCGGCCAAGTCGGCATGTCGAGCGCCATATGCAGATCGATGGCGCCCGTCAGAGGTACACCACGCGCTTCCAGCCAGCCGGATGCAGCGACACCGAGCGCAATCACCAGCAAGCTGCCGGGCAAGCGTTTTACACGCTCGCACACGAACAGCAACGCAAGCGCAAGCAAGCCGGCGATCAACGTGATAACGCTTACCTGATTGCTTGTTCGCACCAAGTCCGCCACCAGCAACGGTACGAAATCGCCATGCAGATCCGGCCAGCCACCTAGGTGCGGCAACTGCTTGAGTGCGATGACGATGGCCAGTCCAAACGTGTAACCACGCAGCACGGGACGCGCAATCAAATGCGAAAGGCTGCCCAATCGCGCAAAACCCGCGAGCAGAAAACAGACACCGCCAAACAGCACCAAGGTCGCCCCGATGGCAACACGCGCTGCGACCGCACCGCCGGCAAGTGCCAGCGTTCCGGCCGCAAGCACCGCGGCCGATGACGATGTCGAGGACACAATCGCAAATCGACTGCGGCCCAACAGGCCGTAGCAGATCAAACCGATAAACAGCGCAATGACGCCTGCCTGCGGCGGCATGCCGGCGATGCCCGAATACGCCACTGCTTCAGGCACCAGCAAACCGGCAATCGCCAGACCCGCCAGCACATCGGCGATGCGCGAGGACGAGGCCGTCGTGGCGTTCATTGAATCTGGCCGCTCCAGCCCGGCAGATATGCCGTGTCGTGCGCATGCGCCATCAGCAGCGCGTCCTGTAAAACTTTCGGTGTGACGTTACCGTTCTTCAGCTTCATGTTGCGGCGGAAGAAATCGGCCCACAGAAATTCCGAGTAGGGTGTCGCATCTTTCGAATACCCGCCGGCCAGGCGCACACGTGCAGCGAGGGTGCGGAACGGATCGTCTGCCATATCCTTGAGCGTCTTTGGAATCGCGTCATAGGTCTGGCGTTGACCGTGCTGGTCGTACGGATGCGCCCAGCGATTGAATTCCATCGTATGCCAGAACACAGGCAGTTCCAGCCATGAGAAATCGCGCTGGATCATCACGGGCACCTCTTTGACGCCTTCTTCGTACAGCGCCAAACCAAGATGATGATGATCGACGATGAAGACCTGATTCTTCGGCCCCAGAACGCCTGGAAAGCAGTGCTGGGCCAGCAGGTCCTTGCGCTTCTTTTTACCGAGTTTTTCCCACTCGGAGCGTTTGTCCGAGACTTCGGCCCTGCCCACGGTCATCTGCGTCGGGCGCAGCTTGCCCGGCGCGATGGACAACAACGGATGGCGCACGCCTAACGACATGACTCGACTCCTGCGGTAGTCCTGGTCCACGCAGGGTAACCGAAGCACAGGCGCTTCTGGCACTGCCGCCATGCACGATGGAAACCGGCATCGCCGACGTAAGGCCCCGGTAAGCGGCTATTCCAGACCCGAGTAATAACCGCGCATGGCCTGGAGATATGCCTCCAGGTTACGGCCCGACGGACTATCGAAGACTTCGCCGGTTTCTTCGAGCCGACCGATGCGATCCGGGCGGAAATTGCGAAAATCGCTACGCAAACGGCACCACGTGCCAAGCGTCCATTTGCCGCCCCAGAAAGCGAGGCAGAGCGGTTCCACCTGGCGCTCGCTTTCGTGCCCGACTTCATCCTTGTAGAACAGCCGTAGCACACGCTGCGCTTCAATCGATGCGTGCAACTGATCGATGCGCGCCGCGAAAGCCGTGGATTCTTCGTCGCGCCAGATCGGTGCGTAAATGCGCGTGCGAGAGGAACGCTCGCGCAACTCCGGCGGCAACACCGCTTCGATTTTCACCAGCGCCGCCTGTGCACCGGCGGCCAGTTTCTCGCCGGCAAAAGCGCGGACAAAGCGCGTGCCAACCACCAGAGATTCGAGTTCGTCGGCGGTAAACATCAGGGGCGGGATGTCCGAACCTTTGCGCAGGACGTAACCGACGCCCGCTTCGCCTTCGATCGGTACGCCTGAAAGTTGCAGGTCGGCCACGTCGCGGTAAACCGTACGCAGCGAGACGCCCAGCGTTTCGGCAAGCTGTCTCGCTTGCAACGCAGTACGGCGCCCACGTAGGGCATTAATGATGAGAAAGAGGCGGTCGGCGCGACGCATTGCCACATGATCGCCCACGCGGCGGTTATGAGCCAGCGTCCGAAGTCACGTGTCATCGTCGCAGTGCGTGAGACAGACATGGGCAAGCTGCCGGTGTGCATGATCGTCAACTTGCCCGTGCTGCTCAGGCAGCCGCCTGCTGCGCGGCGTATTCGACATCTTTGGCGGCGGCGCGCTGGATGGCGGGCCGCGTGACCACCCGATCGATGTATGCGCGTACGGCTGGCGTTTCCGGCATGATTTTGAACAGCGTCATCCAGTGCAACGCGCCGCCCCAGAGCACGTCCGCTGCCGTGAAGCGCTCACCGAGCAAGTAAGGGCCCTTTTCCAACTGGCCGGTAATCGTGTTGTACACATCATCCCACGTACCGTAGGGCGACGTGCTTGGTGCAACAGGTTCGCGCTTGGCGGAGCGATCGACGACGGCCGGTTCGAACGACGAACCGTAGTAAACCAGCCAGCGCACGTACGGACCGCGCAATGGATCGCCGATCGCCGGCGCCAATCCCTTTTCCGGAAACAGATCGGCCAGATACAGGAACACTGCGGGCTGTTCGGTGATCAGCGTATCCAGATGACGAATCGCCGGCACTTTGCCCATCGGATTGACGTGCCGATACGCAGCCTGCCGCTGCTCGCCTGATTTGAGATTGACCAGGTGCAACTCGTAATCCACACCCAGTTCTTCAAGCAGCGCGAGCGTGCCGCCCGATCGGCTGTTCGGTGCGTGGTAGAAGTCGATTTTTGAAGTCATGACATGAGCTCCGCGTCGTAGTGAGTCACAAATGTCGTGTTTCGGCCGGCGCCGATTGCCAGTTGTTGTTACGTCCGTCGCTGAAGTGCATTGGCGCGTCGATCAGTTCGACCGGCTCTGCATCGTCGAGGCTCGCCAGATAGACACTGTAGAAATCGCCGCCCAGCACATCGAGATGACCTTTGCCGAACACGCGCACACCGCAGCGGCGGCAAAACAGGTGATGCATCATGTAGGAACCGAACTGGTAGTCGGTCATCTCGTTTTCGCCGCTGATCAAGCGAAACGCTTCGGGTTTGACGATCACGCCCCATTGCCGCGTCTTTGCGCAGATCGAGCAGTTGCAGCGTCCGGTGCCGTGCGCGAAATCGATATCGGCTTCGATTTTCACCGCACCGCAATGGCAACTTCCGTGATAGGTCTTTTGCATGATGATGTCCCTGTTGAAAAGATCGCGTTACTCGCGTTTCAGCGATGCAATTTGGCGATGGGTTTGACGGAAGGTCCCGCGACAGATCTCGCGATACGCGCCAAAAGTCGGGTGAAAGCGGCAGCTGGCGTGACGTGCAGGACACGCGTGCGCCTGGGTTCGAACGCCGGCACCAGATGAATCACCTTGCTGCCTTTGACCGGCGGTTTCTGTTCGGCGTCGGGCACCTTGTATTGCCCGTCCATCAGCAGACCGCGCAGGTAGAGCGGGCGATAGGCCATCAGAATGCGATGAGTCAGATTTTTCATGACGAACTCCTCACGCGGCGCGGATGATTTCAGTGGGTTCACCCGCAAACCACGGCGGTGGAATGGCGTGTTTGAAAAGTCGATACCAGTGATGCCGATCGCTGGCGCTGTACAAATCCAGCGTGTGGATGATTTCGCGTGCGAATTCCACACTCCCCAGATGACTGGCGGTGATGACGCCGCCGTCGCTGACCGCCAGCACATTTGCGTCGTATTGCTCATGACCCTTGTAAGCGGGCACGTCGCGGCCGAGATGTCCTGCCCAGTTGGCGGTGTGCCTGCAACGATCGATCAAACCCGCGCGGGCGAGGGCCAGCACGCCATCATCGATCGCCGCCACCGGCGCACCCGCGTCATGGACGCGACGTACTGCACGGGTGATTTGCTCGGCGTACGCGGACAGCCACACGTGGCCGCCCGGCAACATCAGCAACGCCACTGCATCCAAATCCAGCTCGTCCAGGCTGCAATCGGGCACCACACGCATGCCGCTCATCGACGTCACGCTCTCGCGGCTGAAACCGACCGTATCGACCTCCCAATCGCCTGGCCGGCGGATTTCGCTCAGTGCGAGGGCCACCTGCCAGTCGGCAAATCCTTCGAAAACCAGCACATAAACCGTGTCGCGCATGATCGTCCCTCCGTTTTCGATGACATGAAGCTTGCGCCCCACCTACTGCCAGCGTGTTGTCAGCAGCAGCATCGAGGCCGGTTCAGCCTTATCGCTGGCGCCCCGGGGGCGGACCCGGGAAAATGGCGGTCTCTTTACTTACAGGTCCGCCATGAAGCCCATTTCGCTGATCCAGTTCCTGATCGAGGAACGTCGTGCCGGCCGCGTGAATGCCGAACTCTCGCTGCTGATCGAAGTGGTTGCCCGCGCGTGCAAGCGCATTGCCGTGGCAACAAACAAAGGTGCGTTAGGTGGCGTACTGGGCGAAGCTGGCACCGGCAACATTCAGGGCGAAGCGCAGAAGAAGCTGGATGTGATCTCCAACGAAATCCTGCTCGAGGCCAATGCATGGGGCGGTCAGCTTGCGGCGTGTGCGTCAGAAGAGATGGAAGATCCGCAGCCGATTCCGGATATGTATCCGAAGGGCCATCACCTGTTGCTGTTCGATCCGCTGGATGGCAGCTCCAACATCGACGTGAACATTTCCGTGGGCACGATCTTCTCAGTCCTGCGTTGTCCCGATGGGATCACTGAACCGAAGGCGGAGCACTTCCTGCAGAAAGGCACCACGCAGCTCGCGGCTGGTTATGTCGTATACGGTCCTGCCACGGTGCTGGTGCTTACCTTCGGTCACGGCACGCACGAGTTCACGCTCGATCGCGAAGTGGGCAGCTTCACGCTCAGCCGCCGCGCTATTCAAATCCCGGAAGAAACCGGCGAATTCGCGATCAACATGTCCAACCAGCGCCATTGGGAGCCTCCGATGCAACGCTACATCGGCGAACTGCTGGCCGGCACCGACGGCCCGCGCGCAAGAGATTTCAACATGCGCTGGGTCGCGTCGATGGTGGCGGACGTGCATCGCATCATCACGCGCGGTGGCGTGTTCTTCTATCCGCTGGATGCGAAGATCAAGAGCAAAGGCGGCAAACTGCGCCTGATGTATGAAGCCAATCCGATGGCTTTCATCGTCGAACAGGCAGGCGGCGCTGCAACGACCGGCCGTGA